>NZ_CP035951.1:2875000-3192500 GCF_013376875.1 Acidovorax sp. JMULE5 | reverse complement strand
GGCTAAACAAACTTGGAAATAGCTGGTTCTCTCCGAAAACTATTTAGGTAGTGCCTCAAGTATTACCGTCGGGGGTAGAGCACTGTTTAGGCTAGGGGGTCATGGCGACTTACCAAACCTATGCAAACTCCGAATACCGACGAGTACAGCTTGGGAGACAGAGCACCGGGTGCTAACGTCCGGACTCAAGAGGGAAACAACCCAGACCGCCAGCTAAGGTCCCTAAAATTGGCTAAGTGGGAAACGAAGTGGGAAGGCTAAAACAGTCAGGATGTTGGCTTAGAAGCAGCCATCATTTAAAGAAAGCGTAATAGCTCACTGATCGAGTCGTCCTGCGCGGAAGATGTAACGGGGCTAAGCCAGTTACCGAAGCTGCGGATGTGCAATTTATTGCACGTGGTAGGAGAGCGTTCTGTAGGCCTGTGAAGGTGTCTGGTAACGGATGCTGGAGGTATCAGAAGTGCGAATGCTGACATGAGTAGCGTTAAAGGGGGTGAAAAGCCCCCTCGCCGTAAGCGCAAGGTTTTCTACGCAACGTTCATCGGCGTAGAGTGAGTCGGCCCCTAAGGCGAGGCAGAGATGCGTAGCTGATGGGAAACAGGTCAATATTCCTGTACCGATCAATAGTGCGATGTGGGGACGGAGAAGGTTAGCTCAGCCAACTGTTGGATATGTTGGTTCAAGCCTGTAGTCGTGCCTGGTAGGCAAATCCGCCGGGCTTAGATGAGGGGTGATAACGAGTCTGCTTGCAGACGAAGTGAGTGATACCCTGCTTCCAGGAAAAGCCACTAAGCTTCAGCTATTGACGACCGTACCGCAAACCGACACTGGTGCGCGAGATGAGTATTCTAAGGCGCTTGAGAGAACTCAGGAGAAGGAACTCGGCAAATTGATACCGTAACTTCGGGAGAAGGTATGCCCCAAGTAGGTGAACCTGTACAAGGCGAGCCCAACGGGGTTGCAAAAAATCGGTGGCTGCGACTGTTTAATAAAAACACAGCACTCTGCAAACACGAAAGTGGACGTATAGGGTGTGACGCCTGCCCGGTGCTGGAAGATTAAATGATGGGGTGCAAGCTCTTGATTGAAGTCCCAGTAAACGGCGGCCGTAACTATAACGGTCCTAAGGTAGCGAAATTCCTTGTCGGGTAAGTTCCGACCTGCACGAATGGCGTAACGATGGCCACACTGTCTCCTCCTGAGACTCAGCGAAGTTGAAATGTTTGTGATGATGCAATCTCCCCGCGGAAAGACGGAAAGACCCCATGAACCTTTACTGTAGCTTTGTATTGGACTTTGAACAGATCTGTGTAGGATAGGTGGGAGGCTTTGAAGTGAGGTCGCTAGATCTCATGGAGCCAACGTTGAAATACCACCCTGGTGTGTTTGAGGTTCTAACCTAGGTCCATTATCTGGATCGGGGACAGTGCATGGTAGGCAGTTTGACTGGGGCGGTCTCCTCCCAAAGCGTAACGGAGGAGTTCGAAGGTACGCTAGTTACGGTCGGACATCGTGACGATAGTGCAATGGCATAAGCGTGCTTAACTGCGAGACTGACAAGTCGAGCAGATGCGAAAGCAGGACATAGTGATCCGGTGGTTCTGTATGGAAGGGCCATCGCTCAACGGATAAAAGGTACTCTGGGGATAACAGGCTGATACCGCCCAAGAGTTCATATCGACGGCGGTGTTTGGCACCTCGATGTCGGCTCATCTCATCCTGGGGCTGTAGCCGGTCCCAAGGGTATGGCTGTTCGCCATTTAAAGAGGTACGTGAGCTGGGTTTAAAACGTCGTGAGACAGTTTGGTCCCTATCTTCCGTGGGCGCTGCAGATTTGAGGAAGCCTGCTCCTAGTACGAGAGGACCGGAGTGGACACACCTCTGGTGTATCGGTTGTCACGCCAGTGGCATTGCCGAGTAGCTAAGTGTGGAAGAGATAACCGCTGAAAGCATCTAAGCGGGAAACTCGTTTCAAGATGAGATCTGCCGGGGCCTTGAGCCCCCTAAAGAGTCGTTCAAGACCAGGACGTTGATAGGTCAGGTGTGGAAGCGCAGTAATGCGTTAAGCTAACTGATACTAATTGCTCGTGCGGCTTGACCCTATAACTTTGATAGCCAATATGCAAACTGTAAGGAATGTGTGAAAAGCTCAAAGATTGTTATGCCAAGTTGACGCAGTCAAAAGACACAAAAATCTGATTCCAAACTCTATGAATTCGCCGAGCTGTTCCTCGAACAGCTCAGCACCCAGTTATGCCTGATGACCATAGCAAGTTGGTACCACTCCTTCCCATCCCGAACAGGACAGTGAAACGACTTTGCGCCGATGATAGTGCGGGTTCCCGTGTGAAAGTAGGTCATCGTCAGGCTCTTACAGCCCAAAAAACCCCAGTCATATTTGACTGGGGTTTTTTGCTTTTGGCATGACGCTAATGCAGTGCAGGATGACTTCGAGAGCGTTGCGTGCCGACTCTCCGGACACTGAAGCTACACGGCCAAAGGCTCCCAACCCGAGAGCAAGCCCCCTTGATCGCATCGCGCGCACAGCGCTAGGGCTTAGACGTCCAGTCTTCTGCCTTCGCAAAACACCAGCAATTCGCTTTTACCAAACGCTGTCCAGGTTTCATTGGTCGTCAGCGGGCTCGTCACAATCACGGCCACTTCGTCTTTTTCATTGGTTTCCCGGGAAAAGTCGAGGCTGACGTCTTCATCACTCAGTTGCGCCTGGCCAAACGGATACCGGCGCTCCAAGTAGTACAAGCTGGTGGTTGCATGGGACCATAGGGCCTGACCATTCGAGAGCAAGAAATTAAAGGTGCCGTGGGGGCTGATCCGTGCGGCCAGCTCTTTCAGTGTCAAGGTCAGTTCCGGGACGGACGGCACACTGGCATGGGACTTTGCCAACTCCTGCATGATCCAGCAAAAAGCATGTTCGCTGTCGGTGTCGCCCACCGGGCGGAAATGCGAGTGGAGGCGGGGGCGGAAATCCTTCAAATCGCCGTTGTGGGCAAAAACCCAATAGCGTCCCCAGAGTTCACGCACGAAGGGGTGGCAGTTTTGAAGACTGACAACGCCCTGGGTCGCCTTGCGGATGTGGGCGATGACGTTTTTGCTTTTGATCGGGTACCGGCGGATCAGCTCTGCCACTGGGGATTCCACCGCTGCCTGATGGTCTACAAAATGCCGTAGGCCTTTGTCTTCAAAAAAGGCGATGCCCCATCCATCGCTGTGGTGATCCGTCTTTCCTCCCCGTTGCGCAAATCCCGTGAAGCTGAAGGTCACATCGGTGGGAACATTGCAATTCATGCCGAGCAGTTGGCACATGGGGAGATTCCGTTTCTCTGAAGTCTTGGCGGTGCAGCCAGATCATGCCCGATGCGGCCCAGCGAAGGCGATGGCGATAGGTGGCCCGTTCAACGGGGCTTGGCTTGCCGCAGTTGCCAGGCGGCTACCAAGGCCAGCAGGCACAACAAGGTCAGCATCAAAAAGGTTTCGCCGAACGCAGTGATACGGGCCGGGCCGCTGGCGCCCGCGACCAGCGAGGTGCCATGGGCGCTCAATCGCCACTCTAGGACGATGCCACACAGGCTGACGCCGGCTGCCCCGCCCAGCATGCGCAAGAAGCCGATGGTGCTGGAACCCTGCGAGATAAGTGATTTGTCCAGGGGCCGCATGGCCCCGAGGTTCAACGAGGGCAGGATGAAGCCGAGACCAATGCGGCCCAGAATTGCAAACGCCACCAGCATCCACAATGAAGAGCCCAAGCCCACAAACACCATGAGTCCAAACGAAAGCGCCAGCAAGCCCAGTCCGATGCTGACCAGAAAATGGGTGGGCTGGCGGTCGGCAAGCCGGCCCACCACCGCGATGGTGATGGCAAGGACAAATCCTGCTGGCAGCATGAGCGTACCCACATGTGATGCCGACAAGTCCAGCCCCAACTGCATGAACACTGGCAGCAGATAGGTGGACCCGAACAAGGCCGTACCGTAGATGAATGCCACCACGCTGCCCATGGCGAACTGGCGGTACTGAAACAGGCGCAGATCCATCAGCGGCTTGCGGCCCATGCGCAGCAACTTGCGCTGCCAGGTGATGAAACACCCGACAGCCACCACCGCGCCCGACAGCAGGCCGAGTGCTTCGGCCACGGAGCCGCCATGCAGCGACACCAGGCCATTGAGCAAGCACAGCGTACCCACAGTGCCCAGCAGGAGCCCGCGCCAGTCCAGCGCCTCACCTTGGCGGTTGGCCTCGACGCCGCCGGGGGCGGTGACGGGCACAAACTTGTAAGCCAACCAGATGGACGCCAGGCAAAGCGGCACCACCATGAAAAAAATCGAGCGCCAGCCAAACCAGTCCACCAGCAAGCCTCCGATGCTGGGCCCGATGGCGGGTGCCAGTACAACGCCCATGCCGAAGATGCCGCTGGCGCGGCCCTGCTCATGGGGTTTGAAGGCGTAAAGAATGATGACGGCCGGGATGGGCTGAACAACGCCTGCCGCCAGGCCCTCCGCCACCCGGGCGACCAGCACCAGACCGAAGTCCTGGGCGAGTCCGCCGCCAATGCCACCCGCCAGCAGCAGCAACATGGCGCCCACGTAGGTGGCGCGGTACCCGTAGCGCGACAGCAGCCAGGGCGTGGTGAGCATCGACACCGTGGTGGCCACCATGAAGCCCGAGGTGACCCACTGCGCGCGTTCCTGGCCCAGCGTGAAATAGTGGCTCATGTCGGGGATGGCCACGTTCACGATGGTGGATGACATGATGGACGCCATGGTGCCCACCATCACGGACAGCAATACCAGCCAGCGGTAGCGCTCTCCGTAGCGCTCCCGCAAAACGGCCAGCGAGCCTGCCTGGGTCATGGCGTCGCGTGCGTCAAATTTCTGAAACGGTGCGAGGGCGAAAACGCTAAGAGCCGCTCAGGTGCGCTCGGACCAGAGCTTGCCGCCCGTGGCCCAGTTTTCGCGCTTGATATCGGTGATGAGAATGTCCACCGACTCGGGCGAGCCACCCAGGATTTCAACGGAAACGCGGGTGATTTCCTCCACCAGCTTCTTCTTTTGTTCGACCGTGCGGCCTTCCATCATTTCGACGTGGTACGTGGGCATTTCAGCTTCCTTGCAGTAGGGGTGGTTGCACAAACAAAAACAAAGACGAAATCATATCGACGCTGGCTGCTACGACGGTGCAAGCGGCGACGACGACGGAGAGGGCGGGCTCCCGCTTGATCCGCAGGCCGGGCAGATACAGGTCTTGCCCCGCTGTTCGGGCCGCAGCGCGGCGAGTGCCTCGGGGGCAACGGTGCCGGGGGCCATGCACCAGCAGCTCTCGGATGGCTGTCCGGCGGCAATTGCGCAGAGGTTTGGCTGCCCGCACAGGGGGCAGACGGATGCGGCGGGCACATCGGTAGCGCTACTAGCGCTGGGCGAAGGGGAAGTCATGGCGGATTCGGCTTGCAGACGGGTGGCCCGCCACGGGGGCGGGCGTGCCGAGGGGCAGTGTACGGCGCAAGCACATACCCCGCTGCGGAGCGGAACTGGTTGAGCCCTCTGCCATGGGCCCATTCCCTCGGACCTGTCGCACGTTCGTCGACCAACTTTGGGTTGTGCGCAGCGAGGTGGAGATGGGTTGAAAGAAAACTGTAAGCAAAAATAGCTGCTAGCGCTTTACTATCAAGCGCAAGCAGCTATCAAAAACTGAGCATTCACCCCATTGAAGCGCGCGCAATGCCCTCGCGCGCGCCACCGCCTGCCGCTCAGGCTGCCTGCGCCGCCTTCAGCTTCAGGCGCCAGGCATGCAGCAGCGGCTCGGTGTAGCCGCTCGGCTGCTCTTCGCCCTTGAGCACCAGGTCCAGCGCTGCACGGTAGGCGTAGCTGGTGTCAAAGTGGCCCGCCATCGGCTGGTACAGAGGGTCGCCAGCGTTCTGGCCGTCCACCACGGCGGCCATGCGCTCGAAGGTCTCCTTCACTTGGGCATGCGTCACCACGCCGTGCAGCAGCCAGTTGGCCATGTGCTGGCTGCTGATGCGCAGCGTGGCGCGGTCTTCCATCAGGCCCACGTTGTGGATGTCGGGCACCTTGGAGCAGCCCACGCCCTGATCCACCCAGCGAACCACGTAGCCCAGGATGCCCTGTGCGTTGTTGTCCAGCTCCTGCTGCTTTTCAGCGTCTGTCCAGTTCGGGTTGGCGGTGACGGGGATGGTCAGCAGGCCGGTCAGCAGGTTGTCGCGCTCGGCATTCACGTCGGTCTTTTCCAGCTCGATCTGAATGTCGCTGACCTTCACCTGGTGGTAATGCAGCGCGTGCAGCGTGGCGCCCGTGGGGCTGGGCACCCAGGCGGTGTTGGCACCGGCCTTGGGGTGGGCGATCTTCTGCTTGAGCATCTCGGCCATCAGGTCGGGCATGGCCCACATGCCCTTGCCGATCTGCGCCTTGCCGCGCAGCCCACATGACAGGCCCACCAGCACGTTGTTTCTCTCGTACGACTGGATCCAGGCGCTGGTCTTCATGTCGCCCTTGCGCACCATGGGGCCTGCGTGCATGGCGGTGTGCATCTCGTCGCCCGTGCGGTCCAGGAAGCCGGTGTTGATGAACGCCACGCGGCTTGATGCGGCAGCGATGCAGGCCTTGAGGTTGACCGAAGTCCGACGCTCTTCGTCCATGATGCCCAGCTTCACGGTGCTGTCGGGCAGGCCCAGCAGTTGTTCCACGCGGCCAAACAGCTCGGCGGCAAAGCCCACTTCGGCGGGGCCGTGCATCTTGGGCTTGACGATGTAGACGCTGCCCTTGCGGGAGTTGCGGATTCCGTTGGCGCCGTGGCCTTGCAGGTCGTGCAATGCGATAGCCGTTGTGACCACTGCATCCATGATGCCTTCGGGGATCTCGCGCTGCGTGCCCTGCGCGTCGGTCCACAGGATGGCCGGGTTGGTCATCAGGTGGCCCACATTGCGCAGGAACATCAGCGAGCGGCCATGCAGGCGCACTTCTCCGCCTTGGGGGGCCGTGTAAACACGGTCAGGGTTCAGTCCGCGCGTGAAGGTCTTGCCGCCCTTGGCGACCTGCTCGGTCAGCGTGGCCTGGATGATGCGCAGCCAGTTGCTGTAGCCCAGCACCTTGTCTTCGGCGTCCACGGCGGCCACGGAGTCTTCCAGGTCCAGGATGGTGGACAGGGCCGCTTCCAGCACCAGGTCGCTCACGCCCGCCGCATCGGACTGGCCGATGGGCGTGGAGCGGTCGATCTGTATATCCAGGTGCAGGCCGTTGTGCTGCAGCAGCACCGATGAAGGCGCTGCTGCGCTCCCCTGGTAGCCCTTGAACTGCGATGCGTCCTTGAGGCCCGTGGTGCTGCCATTGGCCAGTGACACGACCAGCTGGCCGCCTTCCACCTTGTAGCCCGTTGAATCCTTGTGCGAGCCTGCAGCCAAAGGCGCCGTGTCATCCAGCACTTGGCGCGCAAACGCGATCACCTTGGCGCCGCGAACGGGGTTGTAGCCCTTGCCCTTTTCGGCGCCGCCTTCCTCGCTGATGGCATCCGTGCCGTACAGCGCGTCATACAGGCTGCCCCAGCGCGCGTTAGCGGCGTTCAATGCGTAGCGTGCGTTCAGGATGGGCACCACCAGCTGCGGGCCGGCCTGGGTGGCCAACTCGTCGTCCACGTTGGCGGTAGTCGCCTTCACGTCGGCGGGCTGGTGCACCAGGTAGCCGATTTTTTCGAGGAAGCTGCGGTAGGCCACCATGTCCTTGATGGGGCCGGGGTTGGCCTTGTGCCAGGTGTCCAACTCGGTCTGCAGGCGGTCGCGTTCGGCCAGCAGGGCGATGTTGCGCGGGGCCAGGTCCGACACGATGGCGTCAAAGCCCTTCCAGAAGGCGGCGGCATCGACACCCGTGCCGGGCAGCACCTTGTCTTCGACAAAGCGGTACAGGGAGGTGGCCACTTGCAGGCCGTGGATTGCGGTGCGGTCGGTCATGAGGGTGCCTAAAGAGTTGAGTTGTTGAAACGTGGATCAAAGAAATGTCGGACCTTGGCGAGAAGGCCATGGACAGACTGTATTGCAAATGTTTGCCCACATAAATACGCTGAAAAGCTCGAAACCAGTGACTTTTACGCAAAACTGGTGACAGTCCGTAGTTGCACGGAATGGCGCACCGGCTGGTTAAGCACTACGCTGCGCGAAGAGCCAGGGCGGCCCCGCAACCTATTGCGAGGCCGTGATCTGGCTCATAAAAATAACCCCACCGGGAGACAAATCCATGCAGGCACCCCTGGCCGCTGGCGCGCTGAACGCTGCCTACAAGAACAAGATCGTCAGCGCCGCCGACGCGGTGCAGCTCATCCACGACGGCGATACCGTGGCCACCGGCGGCTTTGTGGGCATCGGCTTTGCCGAGAGCATCGCCGTGGCCCTGGCCCAGCGCTGGGAGTCCACGCAAACCCCGCACGACCTCACGCTGGTCTACGCCGCAGGGCAGGGCGATGGCAAGCAGCGTGGCCTCAACCACCTGGGCCACGCGGGGCTGCTCAAGCGCGTGATCGGTGGGCACTGGGGCCTGGTGCCGCGCATCCAGAAGCTGGCGGTGGACAACCAGATCGAGGCCTGGAACCTGCCCCAGGGCGTGATCACGCATTTGTTCCGCGACATTGCTGCGGGCAAGCCCGGCACGCTCACGCGCGTGGGGCTTGATACCTTTGTGGACCCGCGCCACGGCGGCGGCAAGCTCAACGCGCGCACCACTGAAGACCTGGTGCGCGTGCTGCCCATCGACGGGCAGGACTACCTGTTCTACAAGGCCTTCCCGATCCATGTGGGCATCATCCGTGCGACCACGGCCGACGCGGACGGCAACCTCACTATGGAGCGCGAAGCGCTCACGCTCGAAGGGCTGGCGATTGCCATGGCGGCGCGCAACTCGGGCGGCGTGGTCATTGCGCAGGTCGAGCGCATCGCCGAGCGTGGGTCGCTCAACCCCCGCCAGGTCAAGGTGCCGGGCGTGCTGGTCGATGCCGTGGTGCTGGCAACCGAGCCCGCGCACCACCATCAGACCTTTGCCGAGCCCTACAGCGCTGCCTTTGCCGGTGAGCTGCGTGTGCCCGTGGACACCCTGGAGGCGATGCCGCTGACCGAGCGCAAGATCATCGCCCGCCGCGCAGCGCTGGAGCTGCGCCCGCACCAAGTGGTGAACTTAGGGATAGGCATGCCCGAGGGCGTGGCCAACGTGGCCGCCGAGGAGCGCATCATCGACCTGGTCACGCTCACGGCCGAACCCGGCGTGATTGGCGGCATTCCCGCGGGTGGCCTGAACTTTGGCGCCGCCGTGAACCCGCAGGCCATCATCGACCAGCCCAACCAGTTCGATTTCTACGACGGCGGCGGCCTCGACATCGCCATCCTGGGCCTGGCGCAGGCTGACCAGCACGGCAACCTCAACGTGAGCAAGTTTGGGCCGCGCCTGGCGGGTGCGGGCGGCTTCATCAACATAAGCCAGAACGCCAAGACCGTGGTGTTTGTCGGCACCTTCACGGCAGGCGCGCTGCAGGTCGAGGCCGTGGACGGCCACCTGCACATCCTGCACGAAGGGGGCGCACGCAAGTTCGTTCGCGAGGTGGAGCACCGCACCTTCAGCGGCGCCGAAGCCCTGCGGCGCGGCCAGCGCGTGCTGTATGTGACGGAGCGCTGCGTGTTCCGCCTGGTGCCCTCGGGCGAGCCGGAGGGCGGCGGCGCGCTGGAGCTGATCGAGCTGGCGCCCGGCATCGACCTGCACCGCGACGTGCTGGCCCACATGTCGTTCACGCCGCGCATCAGCCCCGGCTTGCAGACCATGGACCTGCGCCTGTTCGAGCCCGGCCCGCTGGGCCTGCGCGAGCAACTGCTCAACCGCCCGCTGGTGCAGCGCTTTGAGCTGGACGCTGCTCGCCAGCTGCTGCACATCGACTTCTCGGGCCTGCAGATCACTATCGCCAGCACCATCGCCGCCATCGACCAGGAGGTGCGCCACCTGCTGGCCCCGCTCGCCACGCAGGGCGAACGCGTAGCGGTGATCGTGAACTACGACCACTTCACCATCGCGCCCGACCTGGCGGATGCCTATGCGGCCATGGTGCAAGGGCTTACGCGCGACCACTACGCGGAGGTCAAGCGCTACGGCACCGTGGGGTTCCTCAAGTCTCGATTGACCTGATTGCTATATTAATAATAGCTATCAAGGCAATGTGGTCGAGCGCAAGAGCCTGTTTTTGCTTCAGATTTTTCAGTCACTGGGCGACGCCGCGCTGCAGCGGCCGGGTGCAGGCCCCCGCGTGGATGTCTCCATAATCACCGCCCATGGACAAACTCAAGGCCTTCGAATCCTTTGTATCGGTGGCCACGCGCGGCAGCCTCACTGCAGCCGCCAAGGCCGAGGGCGTGGCGCCCGCCATCATGGGGCGGCGGCTCGATGCGCTCGAAGAGCACCTGGGCGTGAAGCTGCTCGTGCGCACCACGCGGCGCATCAGCCTCACGCACGAGGGCAGCGCGTTTCTGGAAGACTGCCAGCGCCTGCTGTCCGACGTGGCCAATGCCGAGGCCAGCGTGTCCGAGGGCGGCGTCAAGGCCACGGGCCATTTGCGCATCACCGCGCCTGCGGGCTTTGGCCGCCGCCATGTCGCGCCGCTGGTGCCGCGCTTTCGCTCGGCCCATCCGGACGTGACCATCTCGCTCAACCTCAGCGACCGCGTGGTGGACCTGGCGGGCGAAGGCTTTGACTGCGCGGTGCGTGTGGGCGACCTGCCCGACTCGTCGCTGGTGAGCGTGCGCATTGCCGACAACCGCCGCCTGTGCGTGGCCACGCCCGAGTATCTGGCGCGGCGCGGCACCCCGCGCGCCCCGGCCGAGCTGGTGCAGCACGACTGCCTCACGCTCTCCAGCGACGCATCGCAGACGCGCGGCTGGGCGTTCCGGGTGCCCCTTGCGGATGGCGCCACGGAGGTCATGCATCTGAAGCCCGGCGGGCCGCTCGACTGCTCCGACGGCCAGGTGCTGCACGACTGGTGCCTGGGTGGCTGGGGCATTGCCTGGCGCAGCACCTGGGAGGTGGAGGCCGAGATCGCCGCAGGCCGCCTGGTCGCGGTGCTGGAGGACTTTGCCGCGCCGCCCAACGGCATCTACGTGGTCTTCCCCCAGCGCAAACACCTGCCGCTGCGCGTGCGGCTGTGGATCGAGCACCTCAAGCACCAGTACGCGCAGCCCGCGTTCTGGAAAGGCGAATGACTCTCCCTGAGGCGCTTCGCGCCATCCCCCTGAGGGGGACGCCTCCGGTGGCCCGGCAAAGCCGGCTCCACGGTGGCGCTCGCCGGGCCGCGCCCCACTCGGTGGCTGGCTGTCGGGCGACCTGTGGTGCAGGGTGACGGCGCCCCGTGGCAGACTGTGCACTCCATGTCCGAGCCCACGCTCCTCGTCGCTGACGACCACCCGCTGTTCCGCGCGGCCGTGCTGCACGTTCTGCGCGAGCGCCTGCCCCAGTACCGCACGCTGGAGGCCGCCAGCGCCGCCACGCTGGGCCAGGCGCTGCAGGACCACCCCGAGGTCGAGCTCGTGCTGCTGGACCTGAGCATGCCCGGCACGCGCGGCTTCTCGGCCCTGCTGCATGTGCGCGGCGAGTACCCCGAGCTGCCCGTGGTCATCATCTCGTCCAACGACCACCCGCGCGTCATCCGCCGCGCGCAGCAGTTTGGCGCGGCGGGTTTCATCCCCAAGTCCGCGCCTGCCGACGCCATGGGCGACGCCATCCAGGCCGTGCTCGACGGCGGCAGCGGGTTCCCGCCCATGGCGGCCGAGCGCTCCGAGGCCGACGCCGAGCTGGCCGCGCGGCTCGCGCAGCTCACGCCCCAGCAGTTCCGCGTGCTGCTGTGTCTGGCCGATGGCCTGCTCAACAAACAGATCGCGGCCACGCTGGGCCTGGCCGAGAACACGGTGAAGGTGCATGTCACCGCCATCCTTAAAAAGCTCGCGTGCTATAGCCGCACGCAGGCGGCGGTGCTGGTCAAGAGCCTGGAGGCGGAAGGGGTGGAGCCGGATTGATGGGGTAGTTTTTGAGAAAAATAGGCTCTAGCGCATATTAGATAGGCGCAAGCAGCTATGAAAAGAGGAGTGAGGGAATGGATTACTCAGCGCTGCAAACCAGACTGCGCAGTTTTGCCGCAGCCCGGGATTGGCAGTCTCGCCACACACCCAAGAACCTGACCATGGCGTTGACGGTGGAGTCGGCGGGGTTGCTGGAGATGTTCCAGTGGACGACGCTGAGCGAATCGCGGGGTGTAGTGCGCGACCCAGCCCACAAAGAGCGCGTGGCCCACGGGATCGCCGATGTGCTGCTTAGCTTGTTGCAGCTGGCAGACCAGGCTGGGGTGGACCTGCCAGAGGCTGTGGAGAACACGCTGCGTGCAAAGACGCTCGAACACCCACCCAAGCACCCGGAACTGGAGCCTCCCATACCCGCTGCCGTCGTGGCCGGCGTATGCGCTCCCACAACCCCTGCGCCCCCCAGAGTGCACCTGCTCGTTGATTGGGAAAACGTGCAGCCCAAGGGCGATGAACTCAAGGCGCTGGTGCCGCAGGGCACGGACGTGTGGTTGTTCCATGGCCCACAACAGACAGTGGATGCTGCGGGTCATCAGCAGGCTTACGGGGCAGAGCAGGTGACGCCGGTCCCTAGATCGGGGGCGGGCAGGAACGCGCTGGATTTTCAGCTGGCTTACTACGTCGGATACATCTCGGCCCGTCAACCGGAGGGTACGTTCGTGGTCGTCTCCAACGACCAGGGTTATGAACCCATGTTGGCGCATGCGAGGGAGCTGGGGTTTGATGCGCAGCGGTGCGGGTTCCGCAGGACGCCGGCACCACCCGCCGCGTCTACGGCATCCGCCGCACCCATAGCGCTGAAGTCCGCGCCCTTGCCGCAGCCAGAGCCTCCATCGGCGGCGACCCCTGCGGTGGATGCGACGGTCAAGACCACAGCAAAAGCTGTAGCACCGCAGCCTTCGCTTGCAAAAGCTGCTCCGGCCCGCACCCAGGCCACGCGGGCAGATATGCAACAACTGCTAGCCCAACTGGATGGGCTGGCTCCATCCCACCGCCCCGCGCAGAAGGATGCGCTGTTGGTGCTGCTCCAAAGTTGGTTGGGCGAGTCCAGTGCCCGGTCGCCGCGCACATCGCACGCATTGGCACAGTTGCAAGCGCGAAAGCGGGTGGTGGTCAAAGGCGAGGTGGTGTCCTATCCGCCCGTAGTGGCGGCCCAGCCCATGACGACAAAATCCGCCGCTAAGACTGCTCCTTCAAAGACTGGGACTGCGAAGAAAGCCTCCGCATCCAAAGCGCCTGCACAACTGCCGGTGCCGAAGAAATCCGCCGTCTCAGCCCCACCCAAGCCATCCGTCACTGCCGTTGGCAAGACCGCAGCAAAGACTGCGCAACCCCCAACCGCAGCCCAGGTGGCGCGGGCAGTGCTGGCCAGTCTTCAGAAGATGACCAAGAACAAGCCTCGGCAACGAACTGGTTTGCTCAAGCACATCCAGACTCAGGCCGCGCGGGCAGAAGACCCGACGGCCATGGCGCAGCGTGTGCTGAGCCTGCTGGAGGCGCGCAAGGACGTGGTCATCGCGTCGGATGGCAAAGGAATTACCTACTTGACAGTGAAATAGGTACGTAGCGCTTTTCCATAGAGCGCCTCAAGCTATCAAAAATGTAGCTTTAAGGCGTACCTTGCTGCAACCTCAACAGCGTCTGGCTCACCAGCGCGCGCAGCGCCGGCGCCCGCACCGGCTTGGCCAGAAAGCCCCAGCCGCGCTCGGCGGCCTGGCGGCGCAGGGTGGCATCGCGCTCGGCGGTGACCAGGATCACGGCAGGCGTCTGGCCCCAGCGCTGGCACAGCTGCGCGAACACTTCAGGGCCGTGGAGGCCGGCGCCCAGGTGCACGTCCAGCAGCACCAGCTGCGGTGCCTGGCCGGGCTGGGCGGCGGCCAAGGCCTCGGGCGCGCCAGCGGCCAGTGGCACCGTGCAGCCCCAGCGCTGCAGCAGGGCCTGCGTGGCGGCGCAGGTGGGGCCGTCGTCATCAATGACCCAGGCGCTGCTGCCTTGCAGGGGGGCATCGTCGGCGGGTTGCTGTGTGGTGGCAGGGGCGGCGGCAGCCTGTTGCACAGCCGCCGGGTTGCCCAGCGGCACACACACCCAGAACACGCTGCCGCGCCCCAGTTGCGAGCGCAGGCCAATCTCGTGCCCCAGCAGGCGGCCCAGGCGTTCGACGATGGCCAGGCCTAGGCCTGCGCCCCGGTCGTCGGCGCGGCCCTCGTCCAGACGGCGGAACTCTTCGAAAATTTCATGCTGCAGAGCCTCGGGGATGCCGGGGCCCTGGTCATGCACCTCGATGCGCAGGTGGTCATTGCCCACCCTGCGGCAGCCCACCACGATGCGCCCGTGCCGGCTGTAGCGGATGGCGTTGGAGACGAAGTTCTGCAGGATGCGGCGCAGCAGGTTTTCGTCGGTGCGCACCACGGCGCGCGTGGGCACGCAGCTGAGCTTCAGGCCCTGGCTTTCGGCCAGCACGCCGAAGTTGTGGCCCAGCACCTGCAGCAGCGGCCCCAGGGCCACGTCGTGGATGTGCACATCGAACTGGCCCGATTCCATGCGTGAGATGTCAAGCAGGCTGTTGAGGATCGCGTCCTGTGCGGCCAGCGCGCCGTCGATGCTGTCCACCGCGTGCCGCTCGGCGTCGCCCGGCAGATGGCTGCGCAGCAGCGAGGTGAACATGCGCGCGGCGTTCAGGGGCTGCAGCAGGTCGTGCACGGCGGCGGCCACAAAGCGGGTCTTGGAGCGGTTGGCCTGCTCGGCATCGCGCCGTGCGGCGTCCAGGTCGCGGGTGCGGTCGGCCACGCGCTGCTCCAGCGCATCGGCCAGCGATCGCAGCTCGCGCGCGGCGTTCTTGTAGCTGGTGATGTCGGCGTAGCTGGTCACAAAGCCGCCCTCGGGCAGCGGATTACCCCGGATCTCCAGCACCGTGCCGTCGCCTTTGGCGCTTTCGTGCAGGTGCGGCGTGCCGCTGCGCAGGTGGGCCAGCCGCCGTTCTATGGCCTCATCCACCGGGCCGGGCCCCAGCAGGCCCCGGCGCGCGTTGTGGCGCAGCAGGTCGGCAATGGGCTGGCCCACGCGCATCAGGTCTGCCGGGAAGCGAAACAGCTGCACATAGCGCGAGTTCCAGGCCACCAGGTTCAGGTCGGCGTCGATGATGACCACGCCCTGCGGCAGATGTTCCAGGCTGCGCGAGAGGCCCGTGTCGGTCTGCTGGGCGGCCTGCTGCGCCGCCTGCACGATGCCGTCCTGCGCGGTGCGCAGCTCCTGGGCGTGCTGGCGCAACACGGTCTCCAGCTCCTGGCGGCTGCGCTGGCGCAGGCTGGACAGGCGCTGGCGCTGGCGCACAAACAGCACCAGCAGGCCCAGCGCCAGCCAGCCGCCCGCGCCTGCCGCAGCGGCCCAGCGGCTGTCCGCGAAGCTGTTGTGTGTCTCGTGCAGCAGGTGCAGCTGCCACGGGGTGCCGGGCAGGGGCTGGGTCCGCCACAGCACGCGGCCGGGCAGGGCAGGGGCCTGCACGCTGACCAGCCGACCGCCAGTGTCCAGGGCTTCCACCACGCGGACTTCCAGCGGGCGCAGCGGCTGGTCGGCGTACTGCCGGGTGGCGTTCAGTTCGCGGCGTTCCTCATCGTCCAGTGGCTCCAGCAGGCGATAGCGCCACGCATCCTGGCTGGCCAAAAAAACCACGCCATGCGCGTCTGACGCCAGCACGATGTCGGTGGTCTGCAGCCACTCACGCTCCAGCTCCTGCAGCGCGATCTTGATGGCCACCAGCCCCAGCGTCTGGCCCTGGTCGTCGTGGATGGCCTGAGACAGGAAGTAGCCCGGCTCACCCGTGGTCACGCCAATGCCATAGAAGCTGCCGCGCCCCTGGGCCAGCGCTTGCTGCACATAGGGGCGAAAGCTGTAGTCCACGCCCACGTTGCTGGTGGCCGTGCGCCAGTTGCTGGCGGCCACGGCCAGGCCGTCGCGGTTGAGCAGGGTGAGGGTGGAGGATTGGCTGGCACCGTTGGCCTGCTCCAGCTTGCGGTTGAGCTGCTCCCCATCGGCCGCACTCAGTGGGTGGGTCAGCGCGTTGCGCAGCTGTGCATCCAGCGCCAGCACTTCCGGCAGGGTGCGGTAGCGGTCGATGCGCTGGGCCAGGGCCTGGCCGTAGAGCGCCAGTTGGCCCTGCACGCTGCGGTTTTCTTCCTGCAGTGAACGCTGCCAGGCCCATTGGCCGGCAATGAACATGCTGCCCACCATGCCCCCAAGCAGGATCAGCAGGGTCCAGAATTTTCGGAGGCGGGGCGTCGTCGTCATGGGGAAAATTTGTTCCTGGCGCGGTCCGTAGGCTGGGATGTTGTGGGGAGCGAGTGTGCCGCATCCCGGCCAGGTGCTAGGTGTTTTCCCTATATTGGGGCAAGCAGCGCCTTATGGCGGTGCCCGTGACTAATACCAATAGGTTATCGGCTCAAACAGCGTGCGGCGGTACAAACGGCACCCTCGACGCACCCCGGTGGTGCAGTCTTTCGTGATTTCAGGAGACCTCCATGCACGCCATTTCCGCCCCCACAGCCCACCCCGTGCGGCTGCCTTTTTACCGGCAGCTGTATTTCCAGGTGGTGCTCGCCATCGTCCTGGGTGTCTTGCTCGGGCATTTTGAACCCGCCTATGGCGAGGCGCTCAAGCCGTTGGGCGACGCATTCATCAAGCTGGTCAAGATGATCATTGCCCCGGTGATCTTCTTGACCATCGCGACCGGCATTGCGGGCATGTCGCAGCTCTCGACCGTGGGCCGCGTGTTTGGCAAGGCCATGGCGTACTTTTTGTTCTTCTCCACGCTGGCCCTGGTGGTGGGCCTGGTGGTGGCTAATGTGGTGCAGCCCGGCGCGGGCATGAACATCAACGTCGCCGATCTGGACCAGACGGCCGTGAAGAGCTACGTGGCCAAGTCGCATGAGATGAGCCTGACCGGGTTTGCGATGGACATCATCCCCAAGACGCTGGTCAGCCCCTTCGTGGGCGACAACATTCTGCAGGTGCTGCTCGTGGCCGTGCTGTTTGGCGTGGGCCTGGCACTGGTGGGTGAGGCGGGCCGTCCCGTGCAGCATTTTCTGGAAGCGCTGACCACCCCCGTGTTCAAGGTGGTGGGCATTGTGATGAAGGCCGCGCCCATCGGTGCGTTCGGCGCCATGGCGTTCACCATCGGCAAGTTCGGCCTGGGTTCGCTGGTCAACTTGGCGTGGCTGGTGGGCTCGTTCTACATCACCTCGCTGCTGTTCGTGGTGGTCATCCTGGGCTTTGTGGCCCGGCTGTGCGGCTTCTCGGTGTTCAAGCTGTGCCGCTACCTCAAGGCCGAGCTGATGCTGGTGCTGGGTACCTCATCCTCCGAATCGGCCCTGCCTTCGCTGATGGAGAAGATGGAAAAGGCCGGTTGCAGCAAGTCGGTGGTCGGCCTCGTGGTGCCCACGGGCTACTCGTTCAACCTGGACGGCACCAACATCTACATGACGCTGGCGGCGCTGTTCATCGCCCAGGCCACCAACACCGAACTGACCCTGGGCCACCAGGTGGCGCTGCTGCTGGTGGCGATGCTCAGCTCCAAAGGCGCAGCAGGCGTGACCGGTGCAGGCTTCATCACCCTGGCCGCCACCCTGGCCGTGGTGCCCGAAGTGCCGGTGGCCGGCATGGCGCTGATCCTGGGTGTGGACCGCTTCATGAGCGAATGCCGCTCGCTGACCAACTTTATCGGTAACGCCGTGGCCACCGTGGTGGTATCCCGTTGGGAAAACGCGCTGGACCATGAGCGCCTGGATGCCGCGCTGAACGGTCATCCCCTGCCCGCCCCGGCCACTGCCATGGCCCCGGTGGTGCCTGCGGAGGTGCCAGCAGGCGCGATGGCCCGCACGGTGGCCTGAACGCGTCCGCTCCGGTGTTCGGTCAAAGCGGCGCAGGCCCTCGGGTCTGCGCCGCCTTTTTTAGGGGGGCGCAATGCGGTGGCACGCATACCGGCATGCCGCGTTGCGCGGCGGTAGCGAAATTCCTCAAGCAAAATGGTGGCCACCCGGGTTCCAGAAAAGCAGCGCGCACTGAGGTCCTGGGTTTTGCAAAGGAAACCCCCATGACCCTCGAAGCCGTCCTCGCCGCCCTGCACCTGGTGGCCATCCTGACCTTTGTGGTCTTTTTATCGAGCCAGGCGGCGCTGTGCCGCATGGAGTGGATGAATGCCGCTGTGGTCGAGCGCCTGGCGCGGCTGGATGTGATCTACGGTGTGGCGGGGGCGCTGATGATCGCCAGCGGCGTGGCGCGTGTCCTCTGGGGCATCAAGGGGGCTTCGTGGTATCTCTCGCAGCCGCTGTTTCACATCAAGATCACCATCATTCTGGTCATGGTTCTCCTGTCCTTCTGGCCTTCGCTGGTGTTTCGCCGCTGGCGCCATGCCCTGCGCAGCACGGGGGCACTGCCAGCGGCGCAGGAGGTGGCCAAGGTACGCCGCCTCGTGATGATCCAGTCGCACGTGTTGCCCGTGGTGGCGGTGATCGCGGTGTTCTGGGCGCGGGGCTGGTAGGCGTCGCAAGAAAGACGTTCCGCCCAGAAAAAAGCCGCTGACCCTCACGGGCAGCGGCTTTCTTTGTTTTGTCAGGGCTTATTTGTTCTTCAGGCACTCGCTCATGAAGGCCTTGCGCTCGTCGCCCTTGAGCGTCTTGGCTTTTTCGTCGGCGTTGCAGGTCTTCATCTTGTTTTGCTGGGTTTCTGGCTTGTTGCTCAGGCAGGTCTTCATGAAAGCCTTGCGCTCGTCGCCCTTCTTGTCCGCCGCTTCCGCATTGCAGGTGGCCATGCGGGTCTGCTGCTTGGTGGGCGCGGCGGCCGATCCCGCAGGCGCTGCCGGGGTTGCCGGCGTGGCGGGGGTTGCTACCGTGGCCGGGGCGGCGGCCTTGGCTCCGGCGGCAGGGGCGTCGGCGGCGTGGGCTGCGCTGAACGAAAGGACCAGGCTCAGGGCTGTCAGGGAGAGAAGCTTGTTCATGGGGGCTCCAGTAGAGTGTGGCATCTGACGCAACCTGCGTCGGATTGCCCGATTACAACGTATGCCCTGGAGACGGGGCTGACACGCCGCAGGCCAGGCCATGATTCTTTACGATCTGTTGCGTACTGGCTGCGCAGGGCTGCTTTGGCGCTGCTGGCGGCATGCTCGGTCAGCGCCCCGGCCCGGCCCCGTAAAATCCGCCGATGCTCACAGCCAAAAATGAATTGCTCGCTGCGCTTGCAGCCGAGCTGGAAGTCCTGTCCCCTGGCGCTGGCGCCAAGGCGGCGTTTGAATCCCCCAAGGTGGCGGCCCATGGCGACTTCGCCTGCACCGCCGCCATGCAACTGGCCAAGCCGCTCAAGCTCAATCCCCGCGCCTTGGGCGAACAGCTCAAGGCCGCACTGGAGGCCACGCCCGCCTTCACCCGCTGGGTGGATGCCATCGAAATCGCTGGACCTGGCTTTCTGAACATCCGCTTGAAGCCCGCCGCCAAGCAGGAAGTCGTGCGCGAGGTGCTGGCCGCTGGCGAGCGTTTCGGTTATCAACCCGACAACGGCCAGCGCGTGCTGGTCGAGTTTGTCTCGGCCAACCCCACCGGCCCGCTGCACGTGGGCCACGGCCGCCAAGCTGCTCTAGGCGATGCCATCTGCAACCTGTTCAGCACCCAGGGCGGGAAGGTGCACCGCGAGTTCTATTACAACGACGCGGGCGTGCAGATCGATACGCTGACCAAAAGCACGCAGCTGCGCGCCAAGGGCTTCAAGCCCGGCGACGACTGCTGGCCCACCGACAGCGACAACCCGCTGGCCAAGAACTTCTACAACGGTGACTACATTGCCGACATTGCCGAGGCCTTCAAGGCCAAGGCCACGGTGAAGGCCGACGACCGCGAGTTCACGGCCAACGGCGACGTAGAGGACTACGACAACATCCGCCAGTTCGCCGTGGCCTACCTGCGCAACGAGCAGGACAAGGACCTGCAGGCGTTCAACCTGCACTTTGACGAGTACTACCTGGAGTCCAGCCTGTACACCAGCGGCCGCGTCGAGGCCACGGTGAACAAGCTCGTCGCCAATGGCAAGACCTACGAGCAAGATGGCGCGCTGTGGCTGAAAAGCACGGACTACGGCGACGACAAGGACCGCGTCATGCGCAAGCAGGACGGAACGTTCACCTACTTCGTGCCCGATGTGGCGTACCACATCGCCAAGTGGGAGCGTGGCTTCACCAAGGTCGTCAACATCCAGGGCACGGATCACCACGGCACCATTGCCCGCGTGCGCGCTGGCCTGCAAGCGGCCGATGTGGGCATTCCGCAGGGCTACCCCGACTATGTGCTGCACACGATGGTGCGTGTGGTCAAGGGCGGTGAAGAGGTCAAGATCAGCAAGCGCGCAGGCAGCTATGTCACGCTGCGCGACCTGATCGAATGGACCAGCAAGGACGCCGTGCGTTTCTTCTTGCTCTCCCGCAAGCCCGATACCGAGTACACCTTCGACGTGGACCTGGCCGTGGCGCAGAACAACGACAACCCCGTGTACTACGTGCAGTACGCGCATGCCCGCATCCAGTCGGTGCTGCGCGCTTGGCAAGAGGCTGGCGGTGGCGACGTGGCTTCGCTGCACGACGTTGATCTGTCGGCTCTCGAAGGCCCGCAGGCCCAGGCGCTGATGCTGCAGCTGGCCAAGTACCCCGAAATGCTCACGGCTGCGGCCGACGGCGAAGCCCCGCACGATGTGACCTTCTACCTGCGCGACCTTGCCGCCAGCTACCACAGCTACTACGACGCCGAGCGCATCCTGGTGGACGACGAGGCCGTGAAGAAGGCTCGCCTGGCGCTGGTCGCCGCCACCGCGCAGGTATTGCACAATGGCCTGGCCGTGCTGGGCGTGTCGGCTCCAGCCAGAATGTAAGCAGTCACTATGAAGAAACAACAGACGGGCGGGACCATCGTCGGCTTTATCGTTGGGGTCATCGTGGGCCTGGGCGCTGCCTTGGCTGTGGCGGTGTACGTGACCAAGGTGCCGGTGCCCTTCCTCAACAAGGGCAATGGCCGGGGCGTGGACATGGACGCCGCCGAGACCCAGAAGAACAAGAACTGGGATCCCAATTCGCCTTTGTATGGCAAGAACCCGGCTCGCCCGGCAGCCCCGCCCGCTGTGGCTGCCTCGGCGCCCACCCCGGCCGCGCCGGATGCGCGGGCTGTGGCATCGGCGCCCGCACCCAAGCCCGCTGCCAGCAAGCCCGAGGCCAAGGCTGAAACCAAGCCCGGCGCCGACCCGCTGGGCGATCTGGCCGTGGCCAAGGCTGCTGCCAAGGGCAATCTGGACCCGTTCGACTACTTTGTCCAGGCCGGGGCTTTCCGCACCCAGGCGGACGCCGATGCGCAGCGCGCCAAGCTGGCCATGCTGGGCTGGGAGGCCCGCGTGAGCGAGCGTGAGCAAAATGGCCGGGCGGTGTTCCGCGTGCGTGTGGGGCCGTTCACCAAACGCGACGACGCCGAGCAGCTCAAGGAGAAGCTCGATGGCGCCGGTCTGGAGTCGGCGCTGGTGCGCGTGCAGCGCTGATGCGCCAAGCTTCGGGAGGCTGAACTTTTTGCGGGGGCATGGCTCACATCCCCCAGACCTGTAACAGGAGAGTCTTTGTCATGAAACGCCGTGAGTTTTCTTTGTCCGCCGCCTCGGCGGTTGCCGCTTCCGCCCTGACGTTGCCAGTGGCCACCCCCGCGCTGGCTCAGGCCCGCCAGTTCAAGGAGGGCAAGGACTTCCGGCGGCTGGACAAGCCGGTAGCGCCCGACGCGCCTGCGGGCAAGGTCGATGTGATCGAGTTCTTCTGGTACAGCTGCCCCCACTGCAACGCCTTTGAACCCGCGCTCGACGCCTGGGTCAAGGCCGCCCCCAAGGACCTCTCCGTCCGTCGTATGCCCGTGGCCTTCAACGCGAGCTTTGTGCCCCAGCAAAAGTTGTACTACGCCCTGGAAGGCATGAGCAAGCTCGAAGCCCTGCACGCCAAGGTGTTCCGCGCCATCCATGTGGAAAAGCAGAAGCTGGCCAAGGACGACGAAATTTTTGCCTGGGTGGCCCAACAGGGTGTGGACGCCACCAAGTTCAAGGAAATCTACACCTCGTTCAGCGTGTCCAACCAGGTTCGCCGTGCTTCGCAACTGCAGGACGCCTACGGTGTGGAGGGCGTGCCCTCGATGGGTGTGGCGGGCAAGTTCTACACCGATGGCACCATGGCGGGCAGCATGCAAAACGTGCTGCAGGTGGTGGAACATTTGGCGACAGTGGCCCGCAAAGGCTGACGGTTTTCGCCCGACCGCCGGTTCCCATTGGCAAAAGCCCGCACATGCGGGCTTTTTTCATGGAGGAACGCGACGGGGTGGCTACAATGATTGCAAGATTCGTGCCCTATGAACCATCGCCTCCTTCCGATCCTCCTGCTCGCGGCCCTGGCCTGCACCTTCGGTGTGGCCCATGCCGAAAAGGCCGACCGCGCCAAGCCCATGAACATCGAGGCGGACGCTTTGCGCCACGATGAACTCAAGCAGACCAGCGTGTTCTCTGGCCGCGTGGTCATGACCAAGGGCTCCATCGTGCTGCGCGGCGCGCGGCTGGACGTACGCCAGGATGCCGATGGCTACCAGTACGGCGTGGTCACGGCAGAGCCCGGCAAGCGCGCCTTCTTCCGGCAAAAGCGCGACACCCTGCCGGGCGCACCCGACGAGTTCATCGAAGGCGAGAGCGAAGTCATCGAGTACGACGGCAAGGCCGACAACGTGCGCTTCATCACCCGTGCCGAGCTGCGCCGCTACCGGGGCGCGGTGCTCAGCGACGAGATCACCGGCGCCGTGATTGTCTACAACAACCTGACCGACGTGTTCTCCGTGGACGGCAAGCGCACCGCCACCAACGCTGCGGGTGATGCCCCCGCACCGGGCAGCCGCGTGCGCGCCGTGCTGGCCCCCAAAGATCCACCGCCCGCTGCGGCGGCCCCCGAGGCGGCGTCCCCGGCCTCAGCCCCGGCGCTGCGCCCCAGCAACAGCCTTGGCGGCGGCGCCAAGTGAGTGGGCCCGCTTTGAGTACCGGTCCTGACACTCAGGCGGGTAGCCGCCTGGAGGTGCAGCACCTGGCCAAGTCCTATGGCAGCCGCAAGGTCGTCAAGGACGTGTCGCTGGTCGTGCAAAAAGGTGAGGTCGTGGGGCTGCTCGGCCCCAACGGCGCGGGCAAGACCACCTCGTTCTACATGATCGTGGGGCTGGTGCGCAGCGACGAGGGAGACATCCGCATCGACGGCCAATCGGTGGCCCACATGCCCATTCACCGGCGCTCGCGCCTGGGCCTGTCGTACCTGCCGCAAGAGGCCTCCATCTTCCGCAAGCTCACGGTCGAAGAGAACGTGCGCGCCGTGCTGGAACTGCAGCGTGGTGATGACGGCCAGCCGCTGTCGCGCGATGCCATTGAAGAGCGCCTGACGGCCCTGCTGCAGGAGCTGCGCGTGGACCACCTGCGCGCCTCGCCCGCCATGGCCCTGTCCGGCGGCGAGCGCCGCCGCGTCGAGATTGCCCGGGCCCTGGCCACACAACCGCGTTTCATCCTGCTGGACGAGCCCTTTGCCGGCATCGACCCCATTGCCGTGATCGAGATCCAGCGCATCATCGGCTTCCTGAAGGCGCGGGGCATTGGTGTGCTCATCACCGACCATAACGTGCGCGAGACGCTGGGCATCTGCGACCACGCCTTCATCATCAGCGATGGCCGCGTGCTCGCGCAGGGCACGCCGTCCGAGATCGTGGACAACGCCGAAGTGCGCAGGGTGTACCTGGGCGAACATTTCCGCATGTGATGAAGCCTGGACTCTCGCTGCGCGTCTCGCAGCATCTTGCACTGACCCCCCAGCTTCAGCAGTCCATCCGGCTGCTGCAGTTGTCCACGCTCGAACTCTCGCAGGAAGTCGAGCAGATGCTCGACGAAAACCCGTTCCTCGAACGCAATGCCGACGAAGCTCCGCGCGAGGAGTTTGGCCTCGAAGCCGCCGACACGCCTGCGCAGCCCGATGAGTACAGTGCGGATGATGCTATATTTTCAGGAGCTACCAGCGCAAGCAGTACAAGCGCTGAAGGCCAAAATGATGCTGAAACACCGAGTGCTGGCGCTGACGAGCCTGACTGGAGCGGTGACGGTACGGTAGAAATGGCGCCCAACGACGCGGAGTGGGGCGGGGATGCGCCCGCCCGCAACCGCAACGACTCCGAAGGCGACGAGGCCGACGCCACCGAGCTAGCCCGTTCGCATGAATCGCTGACCGCCTTCTTGCACCGTCAGGCGCTGGCGCTGCGCTTGTCCGAGATCGACCGCGCCGCGCTGCGTTTTCTCATTGAATCGCTGAACGACGACGGTTACCTCGAAGAGCCGCTGGAAGAGCTGGCCATCAGCCTGGCCGGGCCGGACGACCTGGAGCAAATCGAAGAGCTGGTGCACCGCTTCACCGTGGCCCAGCGCCTGCTGCAAAGCCTGGAGCCCACCGGCGTGGGTGCGCGCAACCTGGCCGAATGCCTGACGCTGCAGCTCACGGCCCTGGCTGCCGACGAGGACAGTGATGCTGACCCCGACACGGTGCAGACCGCGCTGCGCATTTGCCAGCAGCCGCTGGAGATGCTGGCCCGCCGCGACATCCGCCGCCTGACGCAGCTGTGTGGCGACGGCGAAGAGCGCACCCGCGCCGCCATGGCGCTGATCGCTCGCCTGGAGCCCCGCCCCGGCCGTCGCTTTGCCGACGTGGAGCGCAACATCATCATTCCCGATGTCATCGTGCGCAAAGCCGGGCGCGCTAACGGCCGCGACGGCCAGCACAACTTCATCGTCAGCCTCAACCCCGATGTGATGCCGCGCCTGCGCGTGCACGACATCTACGCCGGTGCCCTGCGCGGCCACAAGGGCGGCGAGGGTCACCAGGGCATGCAGCAGCGCCTGCAGGAGGCCCGCTGGTTCATCAAGAACATCCAGCAGCGCTTTGACACCATCCTGCGCGTCTCGCGCGCCATCGTGGAGCGGCAAAAAAGCTTCTTCACCCACGGCGAGTTGGCCATGCGCCCGCTGGTGCTGCGCGACATCGCCGACGAACTGGGCCTGCACGAATCCACCATCAGCCGCGTGACCACCGCCAAATACATGGCCACGCCAATTGGCACGTATGAGCTGAAGTACTTCTTTGGCTCGGGCCTGGGTACCGAGACCGGCGGCAACGCGTCCAGCACCGCCGTGCGCGCCCTCATCAAGCAGTTTGTGGCCGCAGAAAGCCCCGCCAAGCCGCTGTCAGACAGCCAGATCGCCGAGATGCTCAAGGAACAGGGCATCGAGTGCGCACGCCGCACCGTGGCCAAGTACCGTGAGGCGCTCAAGATCGCGCCGGCCAACCTGCGCAAGGCGCTGTAGGTACCCCGGTTGGGGGCGCATGGCTCGCCCTGTTTGAATTTTTCGTTTTTCTATCCGCCACCCCACCATGGCCCGCATCGTCTTCGACCTCCCCCCGCACTTCGGCTTTGCCACCGAGCTGCAGATCTACATCAGCCACGTCAACCAGGGCGGGCACCTGGACAACGCGCAACTGCTGAGCCTGGTCTCTGAAGCGCGGGTGCGCTTCTTCCAGTCGCTGGGCTACCCCGAGGCCGACGTGGGCGGGCTGTCCATCGTGGTCGGTGACATCGTGGCGCAGTACAAGTCCGAAGGTTTCCATGGCGAGACCATGCGCGTGGAGATGGCCCCAGCGGACTTCAACCGCTATGGGTTTGACCTGGTCTTTTGCATGACCGAGAAGACCTCAGGCCGCGAGGTGGCGCGCGGCAAGATCGGCATCGTCTTCATCGGCAAGGCCGACCGCAAGGTGGCGCCGATTCCTGAATCCATCCGCCAATTGCTGCTGGCCCGCGCGGGAACGCCGGATTCCCACGCACCTTCCGAGCGCGTATCCTCCCCATCGACATGAACCAACTCCAACTTTTTCTCCCCTGCGCCGCTGGTGTGGAGGGCTTTCTGGCCGACGAGGTGCATGGCATCACCGGCCTCACGGGGCAAGACCTGCTGGTCGGCCGTGGCGGCGTGCTGCTGCGCGCTTCGTGGCGCGAGGCGCTGCTGCTCAACCTGCACAGCCGACTGGCCCAGCGCGTACTGGTGCAGTTGGCGCACCGCCCGTACCGCTCCGAGAACGATCTCTATGCCATGGCCAGCGACGTGGCCTGGGAGATCTGGTTCACCACGCGTCAGACCTTCAAGGTCGAGGTAACCGCCCAGCACAGCCCGCTGCAGAGCCTGAACTTTGCGGGCCTCAAGGTCAAGGATGCCGTGGCCGACCGCTTTCGCGCCAAGAGCGGCGTGCGCCCCGACGTGAACACCCAGTGGCCCGACGTGCGCATCCACCTGCACCTGACCACCGACGAGGCCACGATCTACATCGACACCTCGGGCGAGCCGCTGTTCAAGCGCGGCTGGCGCGAGGACAAGGGCGACGCGCCACTGAAAGAAACCCTGGCCGCCGCCATGATTGCTGCCAGCGGCTGGGACCCGCACGGCGACAACCCCCAGCCGCTGTACGACCCCTGCTGCGGCAGCGGCACCATCGTGATCGAGGCCGCGCAGATCGCCTGCCGCATCCCGGCGGGCATGCTGCGGCGCTTTGCGTTCGAGAAGCTGCTGCCGTTCCAGGCTCATGTCTGGGATGCTATTAAAAACGAAGCTGAAAGCGCAATACAGAAAAGCGCTGTGCCCCTGTTTGGCAGTGATGTGGCCTTCCGCATGGTCGACTTTGCCCAGCGCAACGCCGAGCGCGCGGGCGTAGCCGACGCGGTGCAGCTGCGCGGCGGCGACGCGTTGCAGCGTATGCCGCCGTGCGACCAGCCTGGCGTGATGCTGCTGAACCCGCCCTACGGCGAGCGCATTGCTGCCGCTGGTAGCGCAGGCCGCAACGCCAGCGAGCGCGCCGCCGACCGCGCCCAGGGCATGGCCGTGGGCCGCGAAGAGGCGCAGACCGAGGATGGCGGCGAATTCTTCAGCCAGCTGGCCTCGCACTGGAAGAAGAACTACGCTGGTTGGCAGGCCTGGATGCTCACACCCGACCTCAAGCTGCCCGGCAAGATGCGCCTGAAGGAATCGCGCCGCGTGCCCATGTGGAACGGCCCCATCGAATGCCGCATGTTCCGCTTCGACATGATCAAGGGCGCGGTGCGCGACCGTGCTGCAAAACCCGCCCCTGAAAACGACCCGCGCAATGCAGGTTGAACTGCGCCTGCCCGCCGAGGCTGCACCGGGCGAACCCGCCCGCCCCGTGGTGGTGGATACCAACGTCGCGCTCGACCTGCTGATCTTCAGCGACCCGCGCACCGCCCCCCTGCGCGCACTGCTGGCTCAAGGGCGCCTGGCCTGGATAGCGACCCAGGTCATGCGTGACGAACTGGAGCGTGTGCTGGCCTATCCTCACATCGTTGGGCGCATGGACTACTACCGCATGGATGCAGCGCAGGTACTCGCTGCATTTGATGCGCAGGCGCGGCTGGTGGAGATCGCGCCCAAGGTGGCCTATGTGTGCAAGGACGCGGACGACCAGAAGTTCATCGACCTGGCGGCGGCACACCGGGCGATTTTGCTGAGCAAGGACAAGGCGGTGATTTGTATGCGCAAGCGGTTGGCGCTGCTGGATGCGCAAGTGGCGACGCAGTTGGTGCTTGAAGAGGTACCCGTCGCTGCGGTGGATTGAACGCTCTTTGATCCGTCTGTCACTATAAGGATCGGTATGGGGCCGCTTGGTTTTCTGGTCCTTGCAGGCTTCTTCGCGTACCTCGCTTTCGATGCGCGTCAGTTTGAACGGACGTCCGGCCACAAGATCTGGGCTGTACCGCCATCGTCTGGCCGGGCTGTTGGAGTGGATCCTTTGTCGCGCGCCGAGCAGGATGGGTTGCAGTCGAACAAGTTGACTGCGGTAGGGGGCATTCCCGGCCTCTACTGGGTCTTTGTTGTGCTCTCGCTGGGTTGTCTGGGTGTCGCTGCCTGGCTGTGGTTCGCGCGGGACTTTTGAAGACGCGTAGGCACGCTGGCCGAGGACATCAGGGCATCAAAGCCTTCTTCAAATACACCAGCTGAAATCCCTGGATGTAGTTGTCGATGTGCCCAAACTCCTCATAGCCCTGTTTAAGATAGAACTCGCGCGCCTGCCACTCAAAGGTGCTCAGCGTCACGCTGTGGGCGCCCAATTCGCGGGCTTTCTGCTCTGCCGTGGCCAGCAGGTTGCGGCCCACTCCTTGGTGCCGGGCGGCTTCGTCCACAAACAGCAGTTCCACATTCAGCCATTGCAAAAACACGAATCCGCGCAGCCCGCCTACCAATTCGCCCTGCGCGTCACGCGCGCTCACCCACACCGGCTGGGACTGGCCGTACTCACCGACGAACCCGTAGTTGAATTGCCGCATCCGACGGCCTAAGACGCCGGAGTGAACTTCTTCTGCTGTGGGTGTGTAGATCTCAAAGTCGGTCATTGCGGAAGTCATGTAGGTCGGGTTGGCGAAGCGTAACCCGACCTGCTCTCATCGGGCGAAGCTGCCCCGCCGTCGCTTGAGCCGCCGCGCTCAGCTATCAAATCTGAAGTCCGCTGCCGCGTGCAACTCCCAAGCCCCTTCGCCCTTGAACTCCAGCACGTGCGTGTGGTGTTTGAGCACGGCGGGGCGGTGGGCGATGCTGATGAGGGTGGTGCCGCTGGCGCGCAGGCGTTCGTAGAGGGCGGTTTCGTTGGCGCTGTCCAGCGCGCTGGTGGCTTCATCCAGGATGACGATGCTGGGCTGGCGCGCCAGCACGCGGGCAAAGGCCAGGCGCTGTTGCTCGCCCACGGACAGCAGTTTCTCCCAGTCGTAGGACGCGTTGAGCCCACCCACACGTTCGGACAGTGATTCGAGGTGCACCTCCTGCAGCAGCTCCAGCAGGCGTTCGTCGCTCAGCGCCGTCTGCTTGCTCGGGTAGATGATCTGGCTGCGCAGTGTGTCAATCTGCATGTAGGGGCGCTGGGGCAGGAAGAACATGTCTTCCAGGGGCGGGTGCTGCACGGTGCCACTGCCCGTGTGCCACAGGCCGGCAATGGCACGCAAGAGCGAGCTTTTGCCGCAGCCGCTCGGGCCGGTGATGAGCAGCGCGTCGCCGGGCTGTAGCTGCAGCGAGAGGTCGGCCACGAGCAGGCGACCGAAGTGGGGGGTGTAAAGCGAGAGCCCTTCGATGGCCAGCGTGTCGCCGATGCGGGTGGTGATTTGCGGTGGGGGCTCGGAGGGGTCGTGGGCGTTGATCGCGGGCGTCGCATCGTCCGCAGGTTGGCCTGCTGGGGCGGGCTCGGCCCAGGGAGTGGGCGCGGCAGGGGTTTTGAGCACGACCTGCGACAGGGTATGGAGCCGGTCGATGCCCGCCACAAACCGGCTCAGGCTCTCGAAGTTGTCCACGATGAGCGAGATGGCGCCCAGCACGGCGGCAAATGCGCCTGCCGCCTGGATGGCCCGGCCCACCTCCAGCTCGCCCGACAGCACCGCATTGGCCAGGAGGATGCTGGGCAGGATCAAGGTAAGCTGGCTGAAAGAGCGCTGGTACAGGTTGAGCGAGAGCTGCTTTTTGATGAGCCGGGCGAAGTTGGTAAACGCAGCCTCGAACCGGTGGTCGATCTGCACGCGCTCCTGGGGTTCGCCCCGGTAGAAGGCGATGGATTCAGCGTTTTCGCGCAGCCGCATCAGCCCGAACCGGAAGTCTGCCTCGCGGCGGATCTGCCAGAAGTTCAGCCGGATCAGCGGCGCGCCAAAAAAGTACAGCGCCCCGAAGGTGCCCAGCAGGGCATACACCGCCAAAAAAGCCACCAGCGTCTTGGAGATGGACCACAACACCGCGCTGAACGCCACCAGCTGCATCAGCGAGCCGATGAAAATCAGCAGGAAGTGCGTGGACCGGCTGGTGAAGGTGTTGATGTCTTCGCTGATGCGCTGGTCGGGGTTGTCGATGTCGCCGCCCGCGCCGATCTCGTAGTACTTGCGTTCGCTCAGATAGCCATCCAGGAAACGGTGGGTGAGCCAGCGCCGCCAGTGGTTGGAAAACGCATCGCGCATGTAGTAATAAAAGGCGTACACCGGCACCGCGAATGCCAGTACAACAAGGCTGGTGCGCACCGCGATCCAGAAGCGGTCGGCCTGCTTGGCCGCCAGGGCCGATGTCATCTCCCCCGTTTTGTCGATCAGCATGACGGCCAGCTGGGTCTCGCACACCATGAGGGCGATCAACAGTGCCATCAGGCCCCAGGCGGTGCGCTTCTTGTCGCCTGCCCAGTAGGGCCGGGCCACGCCCATGAACTGCTTCCAGGCAGCCCGCGACAGGGTGGGCGGTCGGCTGCGGCGGGTCTTGTCGGAGGTGGTGGGCAAGGGCGTGGGCTCAGGGGCGGCTGGGCTGGCAGCGGCGGGCAGTGGCATGGAAAGAAGGGAGGGCTGGAGGAAGCTCCACCTGAACGATAGGCGATGAGCGCGCTCGGCGCTGTCAGCGGACAACCACAGCTTGATAGGAACGGCCGCGTTTCATCTGCTGAGCAACTCGTACGCCGCCCGCACCCGCTGCAAATCCCGCCCCAGCCTGCGGCTTGCCGGCAAAAGCCCCATCCACCCCATCCGCCGGACACTGGTCGCCAGCACCGCCCGCATCTCCGCGCTCTCCTGCGCCACCCACGCCACCCAGCGCTCGCGCCCCTCGGTCAGCGTGCCGCTGGTGTGCAGGTAGATCGCGGTGGAGTGCGCGTAACACAGCGCATCGCGCACATGGGACACCGCCAGGGGCAGCACGGCGGCGGGGTCGTCCTCAAAGTCGATGCAGGCCACTTCGCCATCGGGGCAGCGCACCATGTTGCGAGCAAAGGCCTGGCTCAGGCAGGTGCCTTGGCGGTGCACCTGGGCCAAGGTGTCCAGCCCCTGCTGCCACAGCGCCAGAACGGTGGCCGTGTCGCCCGCCTGTACGGCATGGTCGATCTCGTTGCCCAGCGAATGAATCTCTTCCCCCGTGTGGCCCAGGTGGAGCATGGCAAAACCATGGGGCAAGGCGGCCAGCACCACGGGCACGCGGATGCCGCGCGCGGCCAGGTCACGCAGGCGCTGCACTTCGGTGGCAATGGCCGCAGGGCCGCCGGGGTTGGGCACGGGGCGCAGGGCGTCCAACCGCAGCAGGGCGGCCAGCACGGCCATGGCGCGGTAGCGGCCCGTGCCGTGGGGCGCGCCGGCGCGCTTGATCCAGATCTGTTCGTGGCCCAGCACATGGGCCATCACGTTGTGGGGCTGGGTGGCCAGTTGCTGCTGCAAAAAGGCGGCGTAGTCCGGGGCGGTGGTGTGGGTGGGGGCGGATGCGTCCATCGTCAAGTTCATACGGCGGCATCCCCTGCCACCGCAGCAGCGGTGCCCGCTGCTGCTGCGTGCACCAGCTCGACATGGTGGGGGATGGAGGGTTCCAGTGCAGGCTCGCTGGCCTGAAAGCTGTGCGCGCTGGCCAAGGGCCAGTACAGGCGGAACACGTTGTGCTGCGCGTCGAGCGGGCCCAGGAGCGCGCCCGGTTGCATGCGCGTGATCAGGTTGGACAGCAGGCGCACCTCGGTGTCGCTGATGCGGCGCACGATGTGGTGGGCCGTGATGTCCTTGGGGTGGCGCAGCCCGGCGGCCTGCACCAGCTCCTGCAGCGCGTGCAGCGTGCTGCGGTGAAACTGCGCCACGCGCGTGGCCTTGTCGGGCACCACCAGGGCCTGCTGGCGCAGCGGGTCTTGCGTGGCCACGCCCGTGGGGCAGTGGCCGGTGTGGCAGTTTTGCGCCTGAATGCAGCCCAGCGCCATCATGAAGCCGCGCCCAGCGTTGCACCAGTCGGCGCCCAGCGCCATCATGCGCGCGATGTCGAAGGCGCTGATCACCTTGCCCGCGCAGCCGATGCGCACGCGGTCGCGCAGGTTCGCGCCCACCAGCGTGTTGTGCACCAGCAGCAGGCCTTCTTGCAGCGGGGCGCCCACGTGGTCGGTGAATTCGACAGGCGCAGCGCCCGTGCCGCCCTCGGCGCCATCGACCACGATGAAATCGGGCGTGATGCCCGTGACCAGCATGGCCTTGACGATGGCAAACCACTCCCACGGGTGGCCCAGGCAGAACTTGAAGCCCGTGGGTTTACCGCCCGACAGCGTGCGCAGCCGCGCGATGAACTGCATCATCTCCACCGGGTTGCTGAACGCGCTGTGGCTGGCGGGCGAGATGCAGGCCTCGCCCTCCTTCACGCCGCGCGCGGCGGCGATCTCGATCGTTACCTTGGCGCCGGGCAGCACGCCGCCGTGGCCTGGCTTGGCGCCCTGGCTGAGCTTCAGCTCGATCATCTTGACCTGCGGGTCGGTGGCGCTGGCCGCAAAACGCTCTTCGCTGAAGGTGCCATCGGGGTTGCGGCAGCCAAAGTAGCCCGAGCCGATTTCCCAAATCAGGTCGCCGCCGTGCACGCGGTGGTGCTGGCTGATACTGCCCTCGCCCGTGTCGTGCGCGAAGCCGCCTTTTTTTGCACCCTGGTTCAGCGCCAGGATGGCGTTGGCCGACAGCGCGCCAAAGCTCATGGCCGAGATGTTGAACACGCTGGCGTGGTAGGGCTGGGTGCAAGGCGCTACAGACTGCGACGGCGCATCGGGATTGCCGCCAATCCACACCCGAAAGTCGTGCGACGGCAGCTGCGTGGGCGCCATCGAATGGTTCACCCATTCATAGCCCTGCGCGCCAACATCCAGGTGCGTGCCAAAGGGGCGGTTGTCTGGCTCGCCCTTGGCGCGCTGGTACACCAGCGAACGCTGCGCGCGCGAGAACGGCGCGGCCTCGCTGTCGCTCTCGATGAAATACTGGCGCACCTCGGGCCGCACATATTCGAGCATGAAGCGGATGTGCCCGATGACCGGGTAGTTGCGCAAAATGGCGTGGCGCGACTGCTGCAGGTCGTACACGCCCACTGCTACCAGGGCAGCAAACACCAGCACCACGGGCAACCCCACATTGAAGGCCACCAGCGCAAACAGCGACAGCAGCAGCCCGAAAACGCACAGCGCAAAGGCCGTGTAGCGCACCGGGTACAGGGAGTTCAGTTGGTGGAGCATGGGGGTCCTGGTTCTGGTGGCGGTGCGAGAGGGGGCTACACTGACCGCCTTTTTATCGGGTTGCCATGTTGCGCAAGGCGCTTTTGAGGCCCGGCACCACCCCGGGTCGCCGTACCTCCGCCGCTACACCAGCGCCACGGCACAAGGCCTGCGCATCATAAAAGTAAAACAATGTTTTACTGCCCCCGCTTTCTCGCTTGACGACCGGAGCCCCCATGACCGAACCCACATCGCCCACTCCCTCCACCGACGATCTTGATGACCCCACGGGCGCCCCGGCCGCCGCACTGGGCCCTGAAGAGCTGGAAGAGATCGACAACATCCTCGACGACCTACGCTCCCGCGGCGAGGAAATCCCGCAGTGGGAGTTCTGCGATGGCTTCATGACCGCGCTGATCTGCAGCCGCCGCCCCATCGCCCCGGCCGAGTACCTGCCCATGCTGCTGGGCGACGGCGCCGAGCTGGATGTTGCCGAAGGTGACCCGCTGCCGCAGTTGCCAGCCTTTGCTGACGCCGCCCAGCAGGCGCGCTTTTTAGAGCTGTGGAACCGCCGCTGGGCCGAAATCGTGACCCAGCTCGACACCGACGTGAAGACGCTGGACGACGACCGCACCTTCCAACCCGAAGCCATGGACATGCGCGGCGCCGTGGCCAGCCTGACCGACGAGCAGCGCGCCGAAATGGGCGACGACCAGGAGATCCCGTCCTTTGGTCAGGTGTGGGCCCTGGGCTTCATGTTTGCGGTGGAAAACTGGCCCGAAGACTGGGCCGCCCCGCGCGACAAGGAAGCCGCCAAGTGGCTGGACGATGCGCTGGAGCGCATCGTCGCCCTGACCGAAGACGACACCGGCAAGCCCGAAGTCTGCATGTACGACGAAGACGGCCCACCCAGCACCAGCCAGGCGCGCGTCGAGGCCTTCGGCGAAGCCATCTGGGCCGTGTACGACCTGCGCCAGCTGTGGAAGAGCATGGGCCCTCGTGTAGAAACCGTGCGCAAGGCCCCCGAGCCGGGGCGTAATGACCCGTGTCACTGCGGCAGCGGCAAGAAGTACAAGAAGTGCCACGGAGGATGAGCACAACCCCCTGAGGCGCTGCGCGCCTTCCCCCTTCTCTCGAATCGCTATGCGATTCGGGAAGGGGGACGCCACCAGCGCGGCGGGGCGGCCCTTGCGCGGTGGCCGCTGGTGGGGCTGCGCGCACTGAAAAGAGCGGAATCGGTGCGAGCGCGTGGCTCCCAGCCTCGGTAAGATCCTTTGTATTCGATTGCTATAATATTTGTAGCTATTGGCGCTTAATGGATAAGCGCTAGAGCCTATTTTGATCTGAAATTCCTCGCAGCGCGCCTTCGGGCGCGCTTTGTTTTTTGCAGGGCACACCGCATGAACCCTTCCACCCTGACCCGTCTGCGCGCCGAATGGGCGCCCAGCATTCCGCGCGAGCTGCTGGCCGGGGCTGTGGCCACGTTTGCGCTCATCCCCGAAGTCATCGCCTTCTCCTTCGTGGCGGGCGTGGACCCTTCGGTGGGGCTCTTTGCCTCGTTTGTCATCAGCCTGGTCATCGCCTTCACCGGCGGACGGCCTGCGATGGTGTCGGCGGCGGCAGGCTCGGTGGCGCTGGTGGCTGCGCCGCTGGTGCAGTCGCACGGACTGGGCTACCTGCTGGCGGCGGGGGCTGCTGGCAGGCGCGGTGCAGGTGGCGTTTGGGCTGATGAAGCTCGGTGTGTTGATGCGCTTCGTGTCCAGCTCGGTGCGCACGGGCTTCGTCAATGCGCTGGCCATCCTGATCTTTGCCGCGCAACTGCCGCACCTGCACGGCGCCAGCGCGGCCACCTGGGGCGCGCTGGCGTTGGGGCTGGCGCTCATCTACGGCCTGCCGTGGCTGGGCCAGCGGCTGGCATGGCCTGGGCTCACCGCCATTCCGTCACCGCTGATCTGCGTGGTGGTGCTCACGGTGCTGGCATTGGCGCTGGGGCTGCACCTGCCCACGGTGGGTGACCTCGGCAAACTGCCCGACGCGTTGCCTGTGTTTGCGCTGCCGCAGGTGCCCGCGTCGCTCGACACCCTGCGCATCATCCTCCTGCCTGCGTTGGCGATTGCCATGGTGGGCCTGCTTGAATCAGTGCTCACCGCCGCCGTGGTCGATGAGCTGACTGACACCCCCAGCGACAAGAACCGCGAATGTGCGGGGCTGGGCGTGGCCAACATCGCGGCCAGCCTGTTTGGCGGCATTGCGGGCTGCGGAATGATCGGCCAGGCCGTGGGCAACGTGAAGTACGGCGGGCGCGGGCGCCTGTCCACGTTGTTTGCCGGGGTGTTTCTGCTGATCCTCATGGTGGCGCTGAAAGACTGGGTATCCAAGGTGCCGGTGATTGCGCTGGTGGCCATCATGGTCATGGTGTCGGCCGAAACGTTCGACTGGAAATCGCTGGGCGCCCTGGTGCGCCACCCCCGCCTGTCCAGCGCCGCCATGCTGGCCACCGTGGCCGTCACCATCGCCACGCACAACCTGGCGGCTGGCGTGGCCGTGGGCGTGGTGCTCAGCGGGGTGTTCTTTGCGTTCAAGGTCTCGCACATGCTGGAGGTGCGCGTGCACGACGATGCGGATGGCGCCGATCACGCAGATGGCGCTGGTGCCACGGCCTTGGGCCAGCGCACCTGGCGCGTGTCCGGCCAGGTGTTTTTTGCCTCGGCCGATGCGTTCATCGAGGCGTTCGACGTGCTGGGCGCCGAAGGCCGCGCCGTGGTCATCGACGTGACGCACGCCCACTTCTGGGACATCACCGCCGTCGCAGCGCTCGACAAGGTGGTGGAGCGCCTGCGCCACCATGGCTGCACGGTGCAGGTGCTGGGGCTTAACGAAGCCAGCGCGGTGCTGATTGATCGGATGGGGAGCGATGTCGCTCCAGCCAGTGCGAAAGGAGGGGTGGGCGGTTGAGCGGTTGGGTTGCCGTACTACCTCGCTGACTTTTTTGCGAGGGCGACCAGGCCCGCAGCACACTCGGCAGGCCTAACGCTTGGCGGCTGAATTTTCGTCGCCGTGCATAGCATTCGATGCATGTTCAGCCGCAATGAACCGTGCCGTTGCGGTAGTGGCACGAAGTACCCGAGCGACACGGGTTTTGAGGTGGGAAAACTGATAACTTAATAGCTACTAGCGCTTATTGGATAAGCGCTAGAGCCCAGTTTGGCTTGAGGTTTTCACTGCCACCTAGTGCAGATGTGTGGGCGAGGTTCAAGGTGGGTGGCTGCCTGTCGCTGATCGAGCACAGTGATAGGGCGCTTTGGGCCGAGGCTGTGTGAAAACTCCACCCACGATTGCGGTCCAAAACTAAAATAGCAGCACCCGATTCAAGCGAGGTGCCCCCATGAAGCGATTCATCGAAGGCGAAGACCGACAACAGGTCACTATGCTGCCGGAGTGCTTGGACGACTACATCGCAGAGGACAACCCGGTGCGTGTTGTGGATGTGTTTGTCGAAGAACTGGATCTTCGGGCACTTGGTTTCGATGGGATCAATCCGGCAGTCACTGGCCGGCCTTCGTACCACCCCGCTGTCCTGCTCAAGCTCTACATCTACGGGTACCTCAACCGCATCCAATCGAGCCGCAGGCTGGAGCGTGAAGCCCAGCGCAATGTCGAGCTGATGTGGCTGACCGGGCGCCTTGCGCCGGACTTCAAGACCATTGCGGACTTCCGTCGAAGCAACGGCGCTGGCATCCGCAACGTCTGCAAGCGCTTCATCGCCATGTGCCGACAGTTGAACCTCTTCTCGCAGGCCATCGTGGCCATCGACGGCAGCAAGTTCAAGGCCGTCAACAGCCGTGACCGCAACTTCACCGCCGGCAAGATCGAGGCCCGCCAGCAGCAGATCGAGCAGAGTATCCAGCGTTACCTGGACGCGCTGGAGACCGCTGACCGCACGCAGCCGGCAGAGGTCGAAGCCAAGACAGAACGACTGCAGGAGAAGCTAAAAAAGCTGCGTGAGCAGATGCGGCAACTCGACGGTCTCAAGGAGCAATTGAAGAGCCTGCCCGATGGCCAGATCTCCCTCACGGATCCCGATGCACGTTCGATGGCAACCCAGGCCAAGGGATCGGGCCTGGTGGGCTACAACGTGCAGACCGCTGTCGATGCCAAGCACCACTTGGTCGTCGTGCACGAGGTGACGAACGTTGGCAATGACCGTGCGCAGTTGCACAACATGGCCTGTGCCGCAGACCAGGCTATGGGGAGCCAGGGCTTGCAAGCCTTCGCCGACCGAGGCTACTTCAGCGGCCCGCAACTCAAGGCCTGCGAAGACTCTGGCATCACGACCTTCGTGCCCAAACCGATGACGTCAAACGCAAAGGCTGAAGGGCGCTTCGACAAGGCCGACTTCATCTACATCGCTAAGGATGACGAGTACCAGTGCCCTGCAGGCGAGCGTGCGATCCATCGCTTCAAAACGCTCGAGAAGGGTCTGAATCTGAGCGTCTATTGGTCTAGTGCCTGCCCAAAGTGTCCGCTCAAATCCAAGTGCACGACCAGTAGCAACCGGCGCATTCGCCGATGGGAGCACGAAGATGTTCTGGCGCGCGTTCAGCAACGGCTAGACGGTAACCCCGAGGCCATGACGTTGCGCAGGTCCACCGTGGAGCATGTCTTCGGGACACTCAAGCACTGGATGGGCTCAATTCACTTCTTGATGAAGACCCTCAAGCACGTGGGCACCGAGATGAGCCTGCATGTGCTGGCCTACAACCTCAAGCGGGTGATGAGCGTGATGGGTATCGCGCAGATGATGCTGGCGATGCGGATGGTGAAGGCGTAAAGCCTTTGTTGGCTTTTACAGGCCGAGAAAGGCCTCAGAAATGCGTCGCAAGGCCCAAGGTGCTCCAAAACGACTACTCAACAGAGCTGCTGGAAAATGCGGCTCAGTGACGCGTGACGGGACTGGCACACATACTCGTTGAGCGTTTCCACACAGCCTCGGCCCATTGCTGACTTTGAGACCGATCGATAGGCCGTCTGACAGCGGTGATTGAAGTGCACTCGAATTCAGTCAAAGGACGTCCGCTTTTTTGGGGGGCGGCAATCCGCGTAATGGATTTCGCGCGTTGACCCACAGCGGACATTCAGCCTGGAGGAGCGGAAGTTCAACAGCAGAACACCAGGTGGACTGCGAAGGCATCGGCAATCAGCTAGACGGTGATGGCGCCGCAATGTGATGCCAGCGCGAGCCATGCCGTGCCCTCAGTCACCGTCAGACCGTTGCGAACGTCTTTCGCCACTGACTGGGCGACACGCCCACTAATTGCCGGAACTGCAGGCGGAATGACTCCGCTGAACCAAAACCAGCTTGCTCGGCCACGTGCTCGATGCTCAGTGGCTCGCGCTCAAGCAGGCGCTGCGCAAGCTGTACGCGCTCTGCCAACAACCACACCTGCACCGAAGTGCCGGTCAAGGCCTTGAATTGCCGGGTGAGGGTTCGGCGGCTGAGGCCCGCTTCCTGTGCCAACGAGTCCAGGCTGTGGAGTTCATGAAGCCGCGCGCGCACCTCGTCCATAAGACGGCCCAGCCGAGTGCCGGTGCGGGCCTTGGGCAAGGGCTGCTGGATGTATTGCGCCTGACCACCTTCGCGGTGCGGTGGGATCACGAGCCGCCGGGCCAACTGATTGGCGCGTTCGCCTCCCAACTGCTGCCGCACCAGATGCAGGCAGGCATCCAGCCCTGCTGCAGTGCCCGCAGAGGTGAGCACGCGCCCCTCCTGGACATAGAGCACGTCTGGCTCCACCCTGACATCCGCAAAACGTTGGGCAAACAGTGGGGCGTATTCCCAGTGTGTGGTGGCCCTTCCACCAGCCAACAGACCAGCCTCGGCCAGCACATGGCTGCCCAAGCAAAGCCCCACGATGAAGGCGCCTCGCGCATGGGCGGCCCGTAGGGCGCGCAGCAGTGCTTCAGGGGGGCGTTCGTTGACGTCGCGCCAGCTCGGCACGATCACCACCTCGGCTTTTTGCAGGGCGCGCAGCGATGGCAGGGCAGTCAAGGCAAAGCCCGCGCTGGTTCGCACGGGTACCGGGTCAACACTACAGACCACGAGTTCAAAAGGGTTGTCTGGCGCCAAGCCCTCGCCGAACACCACGCAAGGCACCGACAGATGAAATGGGCTGATGCCGTCGAACGCGACGATCGCCACGCGGCGACGCCGCGTTTGCCCTGCGGCTGATGAGGTCAATGGCATCGATGAATCAGAAGTAAGAGCAAGTTGGCCCGATCTTACCGATGATTGACTTTCAGGCCGATGGTCTAGCGCGCCTGTTCTCGGCAGAATTAAAGCTCACTCATTGCTCCAGAGACCTCTTATGTCCCAACCAGCCTTGTTACTGATCGATCTGCAGAACGACTACTTTCCAGGCGGTGCTTTCGCCCTGGCCAACACGGAGGCCACCTTGGCCGCTGTAGAACAGGCGATCCGCGATGCGCAAGCAAGAGGCCTGCCGGTGATCCATGTGCAACACGTGGCGGACGCCACGCAGGGCATCGCCCCGTTCTTCAACGCCGGCACAGACGGCGTGAAGATCCATCCGCGCATCCTTGCAGCCGCGCCAGATGCACCCGTGGCGGTCAAGCATTTCGCCGACAGCTTCGAGGGCACCAACCTGCACGCCACACTGCAGGCACTGGGAGCCACCGAACTCGTGCTCTGCGGAATGATGACGCAGAACTGTGTAACCCACACGGCGCTGTCTCGCCAAGCCGATGCCTACGAGCGCGTGACGGTGCTCACCGATGCATGCACGACCGTCAGCGAGATGCTGCATGCCATCGCCTTGCATGCGTTGTCGACCCGTGTGCGACTGGTAGACACAGCGTCCAGCTGGTGACAAGTTACCTCGCCCATCCCACCACTATTACGAAAGCTACCCCCATGACTCTTTTGACCCCAGTGCGTTTCTCATTGGTCTTCCTGGCCGCCCTGGTGGCGATTCCAGCGGCTGCGGAGCAGACGCCCAAGCAAATCGTGACGGCATTCTTCGACCTCGCCTTCGTGCAGCGCAAGCCCGTCGAGGCCGCGAAGAAGTACATCTCAGCCGATCAATACATCCAGCACAACCCCAGCGGCTCTGATGGCCGCGCCGCGTTCATCGGAGGGTTTGCTGCATACGTCGAGAAGACCAATTTCCGTTGCGACATCAAGCGGGTGATTGCCGAAGGCAACCTGGTGGTGGTGCACAACCATTGCAAAGAGAACCCGGCCGATGCGAATGATCGGGGCAGCGCCGTTATGGACATCTTCCGGGTTGAGAAGGGGCTGATCGTCGAACACTGGGATGTTGAACAGGCGGTGCCGGCGCAAGTCAAGAACCGCAACACCATGTTCTAACGGCGTCAGTTGTCAACGCCCTAGGAAAGGTCCGTACTTGGGTTGTCCACCATCGCGTGCATGACATCGGGGGACTGGCAACAATGTCTTAAGCCGAGCTATTACAGATGCCCCACAAGCTTGCCTTAGACCGAGCCAGCCTTTTGATCGTGGACGACGACATCACGGCCATTCACGCTTTGATCAAGATACTGTCGGGCATTGGCAGTATCCGTTACGCACTCAACGGAAGCGATGCACTTCGGTTGGCCGAGCAAGAACCGCCCGATGTGGTTTTGCTAGATGTCCAGATGCCTGGCATGTCAGGCTTTGAAGTCCTAGTAGCTATGCGTTCCCAGCCTCGGCTGATGAATATGTTCGCCATCTTTGTCACCGGCCACAGTAGCGTGGAAATGGAAGAAGAGGCACTGGCCCAAGGCGCCGCAGATTTCATTACCAAGCCGTTTCATCCGGCCGTTGTTGCTGCTCGCGTAAGAACCCAGCTGCGGCTGAAACGCGCTCTCGACCAGCTGCGCCAGCTCTCCTTCACTGACGCGCTTACTGGCGTGGCCAATCGACGCCTGCTCGACGAGTCTCTATTGCAAGAATGCAAGCGCGCAAGGCGTGATCGAACACCGCTGTCGGTCCTTATCTTGGATGTAGATCATTTCAAGCGCTTCAATGACACCTACGGGCACGGAGCAGGGGATGCTGCTTTGATTGGCATTGCGTATGCCATGCTGGCATCCACAAATCGCCCAGGCGACCTGATCGCCCGCTACGGGGGGGAGGAGTTTGCGGTGGTGCTGCCAGGGACAGATGGATCAGGCGCGATGGCGGTGGCTAGAGCGCTCAAGCAAAACGTGGATCAACTCAAGATTCCGCACGTTGCGTCCGATACTGGGTTTCTTACCATCTCCGTGGGAGTCGCTTGGTTCGATCACGGATCGCTACTCAGAGAAACGGCAACGGAAGGTCACAAAGATCACCTTTGCAGCCCCGGTCCAGAAATGTGCGCAACGGCCTTGCTAGGCACTGCTGACCAAGCGCTCTATGCGGCAAAAAAAGCGGGGCGTGCGCAAGTATCGCTTTTGCAGTGTCAGCTGCATTGGGCGCAGCGCTGAGGTGCGTGGCCGACTCCTGCAATGCGACTTGAGCAGACTGGCGGCGTGATCGATCAGGTCACGATGTTCGGGCAGGATGTTCATTTAGACGCAAACCTCATCCATAAAGTGGCGGACAAGAGCGTGAATCGGGTTTTTGCCGCAAGTTCAAGGCGCTCTCGTATTCCATGGGTCTGAGAGCGCCCAGGGAGATCTCAATCCGATTCTTGTTGTACCAGCGAATGTAGGCGTCGACCGCCTCAATGAACTGCTCAACAGTGGTGCTTTTCCAGTCCAGAGAATGGAACCGTTAGGTCTTGATCCGAACCAATAAGTCTCAGCAGGCTGCGTTGCCATGAGAGCATGCCTTGCGACACATCAAGCGGGTGATTGCCGAAGGAAGTCTGGTGGTACATGATCATTGCAAAGAGAATCCAGCAGACGCCAGTGATCGAGGCAGCGCCGCCACGGACATCTTCCGGGTTGAGAAGGGCCTGATCGTCGAACTCTGGGACGTTGAACAGGCAGTGCCTACGCGGCACGCGAATCGCAACACCATGTTCTGACGGGGCGTAGGCAAGAGGACCAATTGCGGGGAGCGGTCATTAATCAGCACAGAAAAGGGGGGCCTTTAAGGGGCCGTCGTGCCTGCGTGCCCAATGACAGCTCCTGGTCGAGAACCGCAGTTCCCAATGCGCTGAGCGATCTGCGTCACCGTAATACCACCCCTCACCCCTCACCCCTGCGCCAAAAACTTCTTCAAATTCCCCGCCGCAGTACTCCGCACCTTGCGCTTGAGCGATGGCGACCAGCCCAGCAGCAGCCCTGGCGCCCCCAGCGCCTGCCGTGCCCAGCGCCAGAAGTTGAAGCGGTCGCGGTGGGTGGCGATCAGCCCCTCGGGCGTGAAGGTGAAGGTGCCGTCGATGATGTTGTGCACCTTGCGGCCCGTGGCGCTGAAGAGGTAGTGCGCCTCCCAGTGCGCCTTGCCGCCGGCCGTGTCGGCTTCGATACCGCTGAACGTGAGCTTCCAGTGCTCGGCCGCGCCGGGCTTTTTGGTGGCGGTGCACAGCATGCGCCACATGCCGCCGATCTGGTCGCGGCCCTTTAGGGAAAAGGCCTCGTCGTCGAACGTGGCGTTGGGCGCATAGCAGGCGGCCATGGTGGCGTGGTCAAGCTGCGCAAACGCGGTGTAGAAGCGCTGCAGGGTCTGGGCGTTGGGGTGCATGGGGTCTCCTCCTCAAGGGCGCCCATGCTACACCGGTGCCTGCCTGTTGCATGCCGCTTGGGCGACCGGGCCGTGTGGTGCGTTCTCAACGGGTGCGCAGCCCGCCGATGCGCCGGCGCTTGATGTCATCCAGTCCGTCCAGCACCTGGATGCCATGTGCATACCCCTGCTGCACGATCTGCTCGAAGCGGTTCCACTGCAGCATGCCCACGCGGTCCATGGGGGGGTTGAAGTACAGGTCAGTGAGCTGCTGCGACTGGCGCTGGCGCGACATGCTGTACAGGATGGTGACCTGCATGAGGTAGCTGGCCAGCGAGGGCAGCTTGTAGCGGCGCTGGGCGCGCGGGCGCAGCTTGTCGCGCAGTAGAGCCCAGCTGGTGGGGATGTCGTCCAGCTCAATGCGGCGCGGCTTGCGGAAGTTCAGGTCCACGCCGATCACCGTGCCCACGCCGCGCATGCTGCTGCGCATCACGTCCACCGGAAAGTTGTTGAACGTGCCACCGTCGCACAGCAGGTCGCCCTCGTGCACCACGGGCGGCAATGCACCGGGGATGGAGATGCTGGCCAGCAGCGACTTCACCAGGCTGCCACGGCGCACCACCTGTTCGCTGGCGCGCGAGTAGTTGGTGGCCACGCAGTAATAGTTCTTCCACAGGTCTTCCACCTGGGCCGGGAAGCCCACCAGGCTCCCCACGGCCTCGTGCAGGATGTGGCGCAGTCGGCGGCCCTTGATGAGCGACATCAGCGGCAGCAGGTTGAAGTCTCCCGTGGGGTTGGTGCGAAACGCCTCGCGGGCGTTGGCCATGACCGTCGCCAGCGGCTGGTCGGATGCCACATACGCGGCCATGACCGATCCGATGCTGGTGCCGCCCACGCAGTCGACCTCCACGCCTTCTTCCTGCAATGCGCGGTAGATGCCCAGGTGCGCAAAGCCGCGCGCACCGCCGCCCGCCAGCACCAGGCCCACGGCGGTGCGGCTCTGGATGCGGGCCAGGCGCGCCATGTCGCGGTCGAGGGTGGGGCGCACATGCACATGGTCGGCCACGGGGCGGCGGTCCAGCCATTGCTGGGTGCCACGCGGGCACTGGGTGCCTTCCGGGTGCAGCAGCACCAGGATCTCGGCGGCCTCGGCCAGGGGCGCGCGGCGCAGCAGGCAGTTTTCTTCGATGGGGTGGATGGCGGGCTCGGCCTGCGCGTCGGCCAGTAGCAGCAACTCGTCGCAGTGGCGGCTCACGCGCCGCGTCCAGGGCGTGGGCTCGGGGTCTGCCAGCAGCAGCACAAAGTCGTTGCGGGCCTCGATTTCGTCGAGCAGCATGGCGATGCGCCGGTTGGCCGTGGCGTCGGCGCCTTCGCGCTGGGCAATGCCGGGCTCGTGCAGCTCTGCGTCCACGGTGGCGGAGTCGACCACACGCACGCGGCCGATGGTGCCCAGCTGGCGCGCCAGGCTCTGGCCAAAGCCCTGCAGGTCCACGCCGCTGCTCACGGGCAGCAGGCCCATGGCCACGGGCCGCTCCTGTGCGGCCGTGTGGGCGGCGGTGCCCGTTTGCAGGCGCTGGATGATCTGGCGCGTGAGGGCAATCGACACCTGGGCGCTGCTGGCCAGCAGGGTCTTGAACACATCCTTGGTCAGGCGCACCAGCACCGAGTCGCGCACGGCGACCACGGTGGCGGCGCGCGGTGCGTCGGTGAACAGGCTGATCTCGCCAATCACCTGGCCCCGGCCCATATCGGCCACACGGCGCTGCGGGCCGCTGCTGCCGTCATCGCTGCGCACATAGGCACGCAGGCGGCCGCTCACGGTGAGGTACATCGACTCGCCGGGCTCGCCCTGCGCCATCAGCGTGCTGCCGCCGGGCACCTCCACCCACTCCAGCTGGGCGCGCAGCAGCTCCAGCGCTTCGGGTTCGATGCCTGGCAGAAAGCTGCGCAGGTGCTCGGTGAGCAGTTGGTTCTGGGTGGCGGTAAAAGGGGGCATGGTCACGCAATCGGCAAGGCTCGGTGGGGCGCTGCGGAAAGCGGGGGCTCGCCGACACGTCGTGTTTGCGATGGGTTCCGCAGCGTGCGAAGCGGCGGATTCTAGGAACGCAAGGGCACCTGTGCGCACTGTGCAAGGCATGGTGGCCGGGCAGCGCGTGAACAAATGCACGGCGGGCCCTTGCGATTGCCCTTCCGTGCCGATGAGGAACCGGTCGTCAGCGCATGAAGGCGCTCAGCGCGCGGGCCGTGGCCTCGGGCAATTGCTCGGGGATGAAGTGCCCCGCCGGCACAGCCTGGCCCGTCACCACGCCCGCGCATTGCGCCTGCCACAGCGCCAGCGGGTCGAACAGGCGGTGCACCACGCCGTGTTCACCCCAGATTACCAGCGTGTCGCACGCGATCTTCTCGCCGCGCGCGCGGCTTTCGCGGTCGTGCTCCAGGTCGATGCCTGCGCTGGCGCGGTAGTCTTCGCACGCGGTGTGGATGGCCTCGGGCGTGCAAAAGCAGCGCTCGTAGTCGGCCAGCGCCTGGGGCTCGATGTGGGCCAGGCCCGCGCTGCCCCAGCCGCCCAGCTTGGCGTGCAGGTAGGCGAGCGGGTTGCCGCCAATCATGCTCTCGGGCAGCGGCGCGGGCTGGATCAGGTGGAACCAGTGGTAGTAGGCGCGCGCAAAGTCCATGTCGGTGCGGGCGTACATGTCGAGCGTAGGGGCGATGTCGATCAGGCACAGCTTCTTCACGCGCGCGGCGTGGTCCAGCGCCAGGCGGTGCGCCACGCGGCCCCCCCGGTCGTGGCCGCACAGAAAGAAGTGGTCGTGGCCCAGCGCGGTCATCACCTCGGCCATGTCCTGCGCCAGGGCGCGTTTGCTGTAGTTGCTGTGGTCCGGCAGGCCGGGTGCGTGCGATGAATCGCCATAGCCGCGCAGGTCGGGCAGCACCAGAAAGTAGTCGCGCGCTAATTGCTGCGCCACGCGGTGCCACAGCGCATGGGTTTGCGGAAAGCCGTGCAGCAGGAGCAGGGGTGGTGCACCCACGGTACCGCCGGTGCGGACAAAAATCTCGGCGCCAGCGGTGGTGATGCGCTGGGTGGCGAAGCCTTCAAACCAGGTGGGTGAGGTCATGCGGGATGCGGCGATGGTTGAATGCGGTGGAGCGACAGGCTGAGTTGGCGTGTGCGCCCCGTCAGGCGCCCACCCAGGGGTCAGGCCAGCAAAAAGCCCAGCAGCCGCTGCAGTGCGTAGCGCACCGTGGCCGCACGGATGGCGGCGCGGTCGCCCGCAAAGTGCTGCATCTCGCTGTGGGTTTCGCCACCCACGCACCAGGCAAACCACACGGTGCCCACGGGCTTGGCCTCGCTGCCGCCTGTAGGGCCCGCCACGCCGGTAACGGCCAGGCTGACATGTGCTTGGGAATGGGTCAGCGCCCCATCGGCCATGGCGCGGGCCACGGCCTCGCTCACGGCGCCTTCCTGTTCAATGAGTGCGGCGGGCACGCCCAGCATCTCGACCTTGGCGGCGTTGGAGTAGGTGACAAAGCCGCGCTCGAACCACTGGCTGGAGCCCGCCAGGTCGGTGCAGGCCGCTGCGATCATGCCGCCCGAGCAGCTCTCGGCCGTGGCCAGCAGGTGGCTGTGTTTGAGCAATTCCAGAGAAATTTGGGTCAAATTGGCCTCTAGCGCTGATGTATCAAGCGCTAGCAGCTCTTTATTTGATAGCGATGCGGTTGTCATACGAACCTCCACACTGCAATGACCAGCAGGGTACAGAAGGCTGCCACAAAGTCGTCCCACAAGATACCCCAGCCGCCGCGCCAGCCAAAACCCTTGAACAGACTGTCGGCCCAGCCCACCGGGCCGGGTTTGGCCGCATCAAAAAAGCGGAACAGCCCAAACGCCACCAGCTGCCCCCACCAGCCCATGGGCATGGCCAGCCACAGCACCAGCCAGAAGGCCACCACCTCGTCCCACACGATGCTGCCGGGGTCGGCCACACCCATGTTGCGCGCGGTGGTGGTGCAGGCCCACCAGCCCACCACGGTGCTGGCGGCAATCAGTATGCCCATGTGTTGGGGTGCCAGCCATTGCTGTAGCGCCAGGTAGCTGAGCCACGCCCACAGCGTGCCCACGGTGCCCGGCGCCACGCGCGACAGCCCCGCACCAAAACCCAGCGCGATGAAGTGGGCCGGGTGGGAAAACATGAACGCCACGGTGGGGCGGCGGGAGGGCAGGGGCTGCGGGGGCTCGGAGACGGTCATGGCGCGAGGGAGGGTCTGTCAGGCGCTGGCGGCCACGTCTGCCCCTGCGGGCAGACGCACCAGCAACACGGGCACGGGCGCGGTGCGTGCAATCTGCTCGGCATCGCTGCCCATCAGCACGCGGGCCAGGCCACGGCGCCCGTGGGTGCCCAGCACGATCAGGTCGGCCCCCCAGGACTGCGCATGCTCCACCACCAGCTGCGCCACACGGGCGTCCATGTTCTCGATCAGCACGGTGTCCACCGGTACGCCGCGTTGCGCCACGCGCTCCAGGGCCTGGTGCAGCAGGGCTTCGCCGGCCTTGCGTAGGCGGGGCAGTACCTCCTGGCTGTAGACCTCGGGCTGCTCAAAGCCGCTGATGTGGGCCACGGGGTCCATCACATTCAGCAGCCGGATGCGGCCACCCGTGGATTGCGCGAGGCCGATGGCCTGGGCCACGGCGTGGTCCGAAGTGGGGCTGCCGTCAACGGCAACGAGGATATGTTGGTAGCTCATGGTGGTGCGGGCTCCTCGGGCTGGTTCGTGGGGCGCTGTTGTCGATTGTGAACGACTGTTGCGGCTGAGCGCGGGCTTCGGGCGCTGGCTCACTGGCGTTCTTGCAGCTCCACATCCTTGGGGTAGCGGATGGTGTGCTCGGCGCTGAACTGCGCCGTGGCGCCTGCGCCCAGCGCCTGCTGCCAGGCCACGGTGCCGGGCGTGCGGTTCCAGGCCGTGTCGGTGGGCTGGGGCTGGTAGCGCGATTCGACCTCGATCTTCTCGTTGCGCGATACCGGCGCGGCATGCAGCACCTGCAGCGTGATGCCGGTCTTGTGGCGGTTTTCCACGCTGTAGCTGCGGCGTGTCTTGCGCTCGGTGCGCGAGCCGGTAAAGCCGGTGCTGCCCGTCAGGTCCTGCGCGGGCTCGGCGCGCACGGTGACAAGTTCATCGCGGCCAAACGACAGGCTGGTGCTGCCCGCCGGGGCGCCCGCGCTGGGGGTGGAGAAGTCGATGCGCCCGTTGCCCACAAACGCACCGTCGCGGTACAGGCCTGCTGGCCCTGCAGGCCACACGCCCGGCGGCTGGGCCATGTGGGCGATCAAGTAAGCGACCTCTGCCACGGCCGGGGCTGTGCGGGTGATCAGCGTGGCGGGGGCCGTGTGGTTGCCCAGCGCCAGCGTCACGCGCTGGCCACTCGATGGCACGGTGATGCGCTGCGGCACGGCGAACTCGGTGGCAAAACCCTTGTCGAGGGTGCTCACGTCGAAGGTGGGCATGGCCTCCTCGACCGCGTTGCGCGAGCGTGCCACGGGCGAAGGCGCTGCCGCCATGGCCATCGCCATGGCGGGGGCGGCAGCGGGCATGGGACGCGGCGGAGGGGCCACATCCAGCGTCCATTCATCCGGCAGCCGGCCCTGCGTGGCGCGGCCTGGTTGGCCGGTGGACAGGGTCAGTTGAACGTTGCTCCAGTCTTCGCCACTGTTTTGCGCCACCAGCGCCTGGCGCTCGATCAGCACGGTGGATTTGGTGGCATCCAGCGTGGCACGGTAGGTGGGTTGCCAGCCCGGGCCGCGCACCTGGTAAGACAGGCGCAGCTCGGCCTCGCGCTCTGCGGCCAGATTGATGGTGACGGACACCACCCGCGCACGCTGGCTGGCCACACGGTCGCGCTCGGCCACCAGGGGCTTGAGGGCCAACTGCAACGCTTCCTGCTTGCGCTTGAGCTGGTGGGCTCGGGCGAAACTGTCTTGCCCAGACTTGCGCAGCACCTCGGCGGTGGCGGTGATCTGTGCGGGTGTAGGGCTGGCGCCGGAGCTGCTGGCACGACCTGCGGGGGCCTCATTGGGTGCGGCGCCCGTGTCGGCCACGTTGCGCAGGTAGCTATCCATCAGTTGCAGCGCCGATGTCTCGGCCTTCACCCCCGCGATCTGGTCTTCCAGCTCGCGGATGCGGCCGTCCAGCGGGCTCGCGCAGCCTGCCGCCACATCGCGGTCCTCGGTGAGCACGTTGAACTCACCCACGCGCACGGCAGGGTCGGCGTTGATCTGCAGGCTTTGCACATCCAGCGACGCGGGCAGGCAGGCCAGCGTGAGGCTGCGCGCGCCAGCGGGCACCTTGGCCACACGCTCCACCGTGGCGCTGCCGGGGTAGACGGTGACGCGGGCGATGCGGGAGGTGTCCTGGGCGTGGGCCGACGAGGCCGCGATGGAGAGCAGTGCCGCGCTCAAAAGGCCCAAGGTACGGTGCAGGCGCGGGATATTGGGGCTATGAATCACGGGACTCCTTGGGCGTGGATGGACAGCGAAGGATGCTAGCAGCCCGCGCTGCGGATGCAGTGCCCCCGCGTGGTGTGCCTCCGGCGATTCGCGGGGGGATCGCGCTACCGCCGCTCAATCAGCTCTATCAGATAGCCGTCAGGGTCTTCAATGAAGGCAATGTTTTCTGGTGAAGTCCGGTCCGGAGAAAGGGACTGCATGGGCCCCGCTTCGCGAACTACCGAAACCCCGGCGGCTTGCAGGCTGGCGCAGCTTTTGGCCACACTGTGAACGGCCAACGCGATGTGTCCGTAGGCCGTTCCACGTTGATAGGCAGACTGGTCCCAGTTGTAGGTCAGTTCAATGCTGGCGTCGGTGGACTCGTGGCCATAGCCGACAAAAGCCAAGGTGAAGCGGCCTTGGGGGAAGCGCTCCTGGCGGTGCAGGCGCATCCCCAGCTTGTTGGTGTAGAACTCGATGGACCGCTCCAGATCTGCCACGCGCAACATGGTATGCAGCAATCGGGTGGGCTGGGGGCTCAGTCCTTCATCGTCAAAAGTCGTCATGGTGGGCCTTGGGTAGTTTGGGCACACGGTGCGGCAATGTGGGGCAATACAGTCGCACGCACCGTGTTGAGGCGTGCTGGATTTACCCGCGGGCTGCTGCTTCGCCGAGCTCCTGGTTGGTGTAGGCCTTGCCGCCAATGCCCCACATGCCGTCCACCGCATATTTCAGGTTGACCCAGATGTTTTCGCGGGGCTGCTTGCCGCCGCAGGCTTCAAAGAGGATCTCGGTGGCCTCGGCGACATAGGCGGTTTGCACTTCCCGTGTGGCAAACGCAAATGAGGGCGTGAGCCATTCCACGATGGCGACGTTGGTCGGGCTTGTTCCCGCGTAGGTGCTGCCCTCAGGGAGCTCTGAAATATGCCCAATGACGTTGGGTGTGAAGAACTTGTTGCCAGCCAAGCCGTGCAGCTTGAGAAAGGCCTCCGACAGGCGTGCCATGGTGCTTTGTTGGCGGTTTTTGGGCAGGATGCCTTCGGTGATGATGAGTGTGAGGGGCATAGCAGCTTCAGAAAGTTGATGGCTTGGTGCGGACCATCCGCACACCCGGACTGTCGCGAATCGCAAAGACTTCGGAAACAGCTGGCCGGACACAGCGCTTGTGCAGAAAATGCACAACCATGGACAACCTCACGCTGGATGACTTCGCCTTGTTTGTGCAAATTGCCTCGGCACACTCGTTTTCAACCGTGGCACGCGAGCGCAACGTGGCGGCAAGCCACGTCTCGCGCGGCATGGCCCGCATCGAGGCGGCCTGCGGCTTGCGTCTGGCCCACCGCACCACCCACAGCCTGTCGCTCACGGAAGAGGGCGAAATGTTCCTGGAGCACGCGCGGCGGATTTTGGGCGAATATGCCCAGTTGCGAGACGGATTTGGTGGGCGTTCGCTGCACATTGGCGGCACGGTGCGCATCAGTGTCAGCCAGCTGCTCGCTGAATATGTCTTGATTCCCAAGCTGCACCTTCTGGGGGCCCAGTACCCGGGGCTGACGGTCGAACTTCAGGTGGAAGACCGTGTGGTGGACATGGCCGATGAGTCGATTGATATTGCGATTCGCGCTGGCGTCGACCCGGCACAGGCATCCGTGGCGCGGTCGCTGGGCAGCCATGGTCGTGCACTCTATGCATCACCTGGGTATGTGCAAACGTACGGAGCTCCGATATCCGTGCAGGATTTGGCTGCGCATCGGCTCATATCCAACGCCTCCACCCCGTCGCACAACCAATGGGATTTTCGGGTGAATGGCGAGCCCACCATGCTGATGGTGAAGGGCAAAGTGCAGGTCAACAGCAGCGCAGCGGTGATCTCCCTCGCCCTGGGTGGCGCGGGCATTGCACGCATGAACGACGTGATCGGCCAGACGCTGGTGGACCAGGGCAAGCTCTTGCCGGTCTTGCCACAGGCCGTGGAACGCGGGAGCCATCCCATTTTTGCGGTGATCTTGAGCACCCGGCATCGCGCGCCCAAAGTGCTGGCCACCATGGACTATTTGCAGACCTGCTTTGCGTCGTTTGCAAAACCATCGGGTGAACCTGGCATGCTGTAGCGCCCCGACAGGGCGTAGGTGTGCAGCGCAGGCACGGGGCTACAACACCCCAGGCACCTCCGCCGCCAAAAAGTCATACACCGCCCGAATTCTGCGGCTGGTGCGGATCTCGCGGTGCACCGTGAGCCATATAGGCAGCTCGGGCAACGCAAGCTGGGGCAGCACCGCCACCACGTTCGGGTCGGTACGGGCCATGTAGTTGCCCACAAAGCCGATGCCCAATCCTGCACGCACAGCTTCCCAATACGCCATGAGGTCGTCGGTGCGAAACGCGAAGTGCTGGCGCTCCACCGGGTAGCCCATGGCGGCAAAGCCTTGCAGGATGTCCTCGTGCCGGTCGTTGCCCACCAGCTCGTGCTGCAGCAGGTCGGGCGGCTGCCGGGGTATGCCTTTGCGGCGCAGGTAGTCGCGGTGGGCATAGGCGCCCAGCGTGACCGCGCCGATGCGTTTGGCCACCAGGCTGGCCTGGTCGGGGCGCACCATGCGCAGCGCAATGTCAGCCTCGCGGCGCAGCAGGTTGGTGACCTGGTTGCTGGCCACCAGCTCGACCTGCACTTCGGGCAGCGCCTGGCGCATGCGCGCCAGCACGGGCGGCAGCAGCACGCAGGCCACGGGCTGGCTGGCGGTGATGCGCACGGTGCCGCTCACGCCTTCCTCTGCGCCCGACACGCTGCGTGCCAGCTGGTGGGCACCCATCTCCATGGCGCGGGCCGATTCGGCCAGCCGCAACGCCGTGGCCGTGGGCAGCAGGCCGCGCCCGGTGCGCTCAAACAGCACCACGCCCAGCTGCGATTCGAGCTCGGCAATGTGGCGGCCGATGGTGGGCTGGCTGGCGTTGAGAACGCGCGCCGCGCCCAGCAGGCTGCCCTGGTCCAGCGCGGCCAGAAAGGACTGCACCAGGCTCCAGTCAAAGGTTTGGTTCATGGCGATAGCGTGCCCGCAACGGGGTGGCAGCGGGGTGGTTGGAGGTATTCAAATTTGCATTGCTGTTATGGACGCTTAGCCAATTGTGTAACGGGCTCTGCGTTTCCACAATCGATACATCCCTTGTGAATGGAGCCCTGACATGACCACCCACCCCCGTTTTCCGCCCTGCACGGACAATCCTTCCACCGTGTTGATCCTGGGCGCCCGGGGCCGGCTGGGACTGGCGGCGGCCCGGGCCTTTGCCCAGGCTGGCTGGCAAGTGCTGGCCCAGGTGCGGCCCGGTGCGCGCGGGCCTGCGCTGCCCGCCATCGCCGGTGTGTGGTGGATGCCCGTGGCGGTGGAGGACACCGCCGCACTGGCGGCCCAGGCGCAAGGCGCGCAGGTGGTGGTGCATGCGCTCAACCCCGCCTACACGCACAAGGCCTGGCGCGAAGAGGCGCCCGCTTTGATGGAAGCTGCTATTGCCGTCACCCGCCAGCTGCGCGCCACGCTGATGCTGCCCGGCAACGTCTACAACTTTGGCGAATCCATGCCGCCCGTGCTGCACGAAGACACCCCCCAGGCCGCCACGGGCTTCAAGGGCCGCATGCGGGTGCAACTGGAGCTTCGCTTGCAGGCTGCCACGCAAGGGGGCGACATGCGCGCCGTGGTGCTGCGCGCCGGAGACTTCTTTGGCAGTGGCACCGGCAGCTGGCTGGACCAGGCCATTGCCAAGGACCTGCCCCGGGGCCGCATCACCTGGCCCGGCCCGCTGGACGTAGCCACGCCCTGGGCCTATCTGCCCGATCTCGCCCGCGCCTTCGTGCGCGTGGCGCAGGAGCGTGACCGGCTGGCCGCGTTTGAGTGCCTGCATTTCGCTGGCCATCACGTCACGGCGCAGCAGTGGCTGCACAGCTTCACGGCCATTGCGGCGGAGCGGGGTGGTTGCCCGGTACGGGCGCGCTGCGGGTGGGTCAGTTGCCGTGGCCGCTGCTGCGCGTGATGGGGCTGGTGGCCCCCACGTTCGCTGCGCTGGCGGACATGCGCTATCTGTGGCGCACGCCCCACCGTCTGGACAACACCCGCCTGCGCGCGCTCATCGGCGAGGAGCCCCACACCCTCTTCGACCAGGCCGTGCGCCAGGCGCTGGCAGATTTGGGGCTCGTAGCCTTGCGTTCGACCCGCGCTGCGCTGGCCTGACGGCACAACCTTTGAACTACCGGAGTCTTCTCATGAACCGTCGCAACTTCATTCGTTTGGCAGGGGGTGGCACCATTGCCGCCGCCACCACCGGCACACTGGTCGCCTGTGGTGCTGTGAGCTCGCACTATCCCGCCGAGGCGGTCGAGGCCTGGCAGGGCCCCGTGGGCGAGACCGATGTGCGCCGCCGGGCGGTGGCCTACGCCATCACCGCGCCCAATTCGCACAACCTGCAGCCCTGGCTGGTGGACTTGCGCGAGAGCGGTGTCATCACCCTGCGCACCGACCCTGCACGGGTGCTGCCACAGACCGACCCGTGGGGGCGCCAGATACTCATCGGCCACGGCGCCTTTCTGGAACTGCTGGTGATGGCGCTGGCCCAGCAAGGCGTGGCCAGCGAGGTGCTGCTGTGGCCGCAGGGCGAGATGCCTGCGGCCCTGAAGGACTGGGACGACCGTCCCGTGGCGCGCATCACCTTGAAACCCGGTGGCCAGCCCGACCCGCTGTTTGCCCAGGTGCTGCTGCGCCGCACGCCCAAGACGGATTTCGACACCACCCGCCCCGTGGCGCCCGAGTTGCTGGCCCAGTTGCTGCGCAGCGCGCCGGTTCAAGCCCCGCTCAGCGTCGGCGGCACCGTCAGTGCCGACCAGTTGCCTGCGCTGCGCACGCTGTGCTGGGAGTCCGCCCGGGTGGAGCTGCTCACACCGGCCACAATGATGGAAAGCATCCAGCTCACCCGCGTGGGGCCGTCCGAAATCCTGCAGCACCGCGACGGCATCTCCATCAATTCGCCCTTTGTGCGCGCGGTGTCGGCCTTGGGCATGTTCGACCGCACCCAGCCCCCGGCCGAAGGCAGCGCGGCCTACAAAAATGCCATGGGCCGCTTTGAAGGCCACAGCCGCACGGCGATGGGTTTTGTGTGGATCACCGGCCCCAACACCCGCAGCGACCAGATCCATACCGGGCGCCTGTATGTGCGCCAGCAGCTGCAGGCCACGGCGCTGGGCGTGGGCCTGCACCCCATGAGCCAGGCGGTGCAGGAATTTGCCGAGATGGCCCCGCACTTCGAGCGCGTGCACCAGCTGGTGCTGGGGCGTCCAGCGCCGCGTACACCCCAGGAGCCCACCGTGCAGATGTTCTGCCGCATTGGCTACCCGCAGGGCGAGGTGCCTGCCACGCCGCGCAGGCCGTTTGCGCGTTTTGTGCAGGCTTGATTCCGAGGAGGGCAGCACCTGCGCAAAGGGCTGATGCAGATCAACCTCCGGCCACAAGCTGCCGCGCTTTGCCGCTGCTTCACACACCGTTCAGGTGGCGTTCATCGCGGGTTTCTACAGTTGCTGCATTGCAATAAATCGTGGGGCTGGTGATGTGGAAGAAGGTTTTGGGGGGCGCTCTGGCGGTGGCCATCGGCGTGTGGATGTTGGCTTTGATCGTGCCCCAGCCCGCGCCGCCTGCGTGGGGCAACGTCTGGTGGTGGCGCAACCAGTTGATCCTGCTCACCGGGGTGTCGGCCTGGGCGCTGATGTCGCTGATCATGGTGCTGGCCGTGCGGCCTGCGTGGCTGGAAAGGCCGCTCGGTGGCCTGGACAAGAGCTACCGCCTGCACAAGTGGGCGGGCATCGGCGCGATTGTGCTGGCGTTGCTGCACTACGGGCTGCAGCTGTCGCGCAGCCTGCTGGCTGACTGGGTAGGCCGCCCGGTGCGCACGCCGCGCGCGGATTGGTGGCTCAACACCTTCCGCCACCTGGCCGAGGAGATGGGGGAATGGGCCGTGTGGTTCCTCGCGGCCATGTTGGTCATCACGCTGTGGCAGCGGTTTCCGTACCACGTGTGGCGCTACCTGCACAAGCTGCTGGCCGTGGTGTACCTGGTGCTGGCCTTCCATGCCGTGGTGCTCACGCCGCCTGCCTGGTGGCAGCAGCCTGCGGGTGTGCTGGTGGGCCTGTGCACGCTGGTGGGGGTGCTGTGCGCAGTGCGCTCGCTGGCCGGGGCCATCGGGCGCAGCCGCCGCCATGCGGCCCGTGTGGTGAGCGTGTCGCCCCAAAGGGCTGGGGTGCTGGAAGTGACCTGCCAGGTGAGCCCCGCCAGTGGCTGGAAGCATGCGGCCGGTCAGTTTGCGTTTGTCACCTTTGGCCGTGCCGAGGGGGCGCACCCCTTCACCCTGCTCAACGCCGACCAGGGCGACGGCGTGCTGCGGTTTGCCATCAAGGCGCTGGGCGATCACACGGGGCAATTGCCCCTGCAGGTGCAGCCGGGCCAGGCGGTGAGCATCGAGGGGCCGTATGGCTGCTTTGACTTTCGCAGCGACAGCGCCACCGAGCAGGTGTGGGTGGCCGCAGGCATTGGCGCCACGCCGTTCATGGCCTGGCTGGAGTCGATGCAGTCCACCCCCGCGCTGGCGCCCCGGGTGCACCTGCACTACTGCGTGCGCCATGCGGGTGAGGCCGTCTTTGCCGAGCGCATGGCCGCGCTGTGCGCGCGCCTGCCCAGCGTGACGCTGGAGATTCACTACAGCGACGACGCTGGGCCCGTGACACCCACAGCGCTGCTGGCGGGCACCAGCCCGGCGGCGAGTGTGTGGTTCTGTGGGCCGCAGGGTTTTGCCGAGGTGGTGCGCCAGGGCATGCAGCAGCTGGGGCGCTCGCCTGCGCGCTTTCACCAAGAGCTGTTCCAGATGCGCTAAGACGGACGCCCCGTGGGGTGGTGGCCTACGGCGGCCCGGTCTGGTGCAGGGATTTGGAGCGGCGGTTTAAACAACGAAGTGCACGTTGCCAAAAGGTAGGCCCAGACAAGTAAGTGAAGATGACTTGTGTGACCTGCCAGTCAACCCAAGTGCACCATGAACTACACCCATCTGAGCCAAAGCGAACGTTACCAAATCCAATGCCTTCGCGACGTGGGGCTGTCGATCACACAGACAGCCCTGCGCCTGGGGCGCCACCGCAGCACCATTGCCCGCGAGATCAGGCGCAACAGCGGCGCCAGCACGGCGTACCAAGCCCACAGCGCCCATCAACAGGCTCTTGCGCGCCAAAGTGGTCAGACCAACGCTCAGCGCTTTGACGATGCCCAGTGGGAGTTGGTGCTGTCGTATCTGCAGCTGGATCTGTCACCTCAGCAGGCCGCCGCCCGCCTGGGGCTGGAAAAGCGCCTGCGCATCAGCCACACCTGCATCTACAACCGGCTGCGCCGCATGGGACAAGCTGCACCGCGCCTGCGTTGCGGCCAGCGCCGACGCAAGGCACATTCGGGTGCGGGGCAACTGCGCGATCGCGTGGGTATCGCACAGCGCCCCGCCATTGTGGACAAGCGAGCGCGCCTGGGTGACTGGGAGGGGGACACCATCGTCTCAGGTGCGGGTGGACTGGCAGGGCTGGTGACCCTGACCGAGCGACGCTCGCGCTACACACTGGCGCAGCATGTGCAGCGGCGCCAGGCCGAGCCGGTGGGCCAGGCCATCATCGAAATGCTCAGGCACCATCCCAAGCACCGCCACACCCTCACGCTGGACAACGGCAAGGAATTCGCCGAGCACAGGTGGGTGCATAGACGCCTGAAGACGAAGGTGTACTTCGCCGATCCGCACAGCCCCTGGCAGCGGGGGCTCAACGAGAACCACAATGGGCTGCTACGCCACTACTTCCCCAAGGGCAGCGATCTGGGCACGGCCAGCGAAGAGCAGGTGCTCCAAGCCGTGTACCGGCTCAACCACCGACCCCGCAGATGCTTGGGCTGGAAGACTCCGCATGAGGTGTTCCATGGCTACAAAGTGAGCCCACTTACACTGGGTACTGGCGCACTTCGTTGTTGAAACCGCCAGCCCTTTTCCCATTCAGCGCTTTACTGGAAAGCGTAAGTAGCTATTGAAAACATAGCGTATTGCGCCACGCCTTGCGCCGGGCCTTGGTTCACGCCTTGGGTTAGGCCACAGGCGCCACGAACGCGATCAGCCGCCCCATGCGCCGAATCCACTCGGCCGTGACGATGAACTGGGGCTTGTCCTTCTTCACATACGGCGGTACTTCGGGCGGGTTGTCGGCGGGGTAGGGTGAGGTGTCGTACACATCGCCCACGTGCTTGCTGCGGTAGGCGGTGCCGGTGTAGGGCGCCGTGGGACCATCGCCCTGGTAGGGGTTCACGATCTCGGGCACGGGCGATGTCCAGTAGTTGCGCGTGCCCAGTTCGTTGAGCAGCGTGGCGACTTCGTTCTCGGGCACGGTGGGCGTGGCCATCACGGCGCCGGTGAACAGGTCCGGAAAGTCCACCTCGCGGATCGAAAAGTATTTGGGTAGCGCCCGCCCGCAGCCACCTTGAGCGGCGAGCGCGCGGCCAAATCGGCCACCGCAGCATCCGTCATGCCATTGAGCTTGGCATACGTGGCCTCCAGCCCGGCGATGTCGATGGGGCGCCCTGCCGAGTAGTGGCTCACGGTGTTGGTGTAGTTCTTGTCCACGTAGTAGGCGCCGTTGTGGATGTTGGAGCCATAGCGGTGCACGTACAGGCCGTCGTTGGTGCCCAGCTCGACAAAGGTGGGGTGGGTGCGGCCGCCGCCCAGCAGTGGGTTGACGGTGGCAGCGTCGGCGGGCAGCGGGCAGCTCTTGAGCCAGGCGATGGCCTCGGGGATGCGCGCCAGGTACTTGCGGTCGCCGGTGAGTTGGAAGTAGTTAAACAGCTGGCGGATGTTGGTCTGTGTGGTGTGCGTGGCCAGCGAGCGGGGCTCGTAGCTGCGGGCGCCTGCGGGCGAACCGGCGGGGCGGCCGTCTTTCTCGCGCGAGAGGTGCTGCAGGCCCCAGCCCGCTTGCGGGCCGGGTTGCTGCATGAGGCGCATGCATTCCATGGCGCGGCTGATGTTGGGCAGCAGGCGTGTTTCGCCCAGCGCCATCACGCACAGCGTGAGGAACTTGATGTTCTCGCCCATCACGTCGTCGTTGAAGGTCACATGCAACGTGTAGTCGCCGTCTTCCATGCCCGCCTTGGCGCCAGCGGGCACCTGCGAGGGGTTGGGCAGCGGCATGCTACTGACCGCCCCGGGGAAGTGCGGAAAACGCTGCGGCCAGCCGCCGCTGGCCACGCCGTATTCAGGGCCGAACTGCGCGTTGACCACGAAGTCGATGGCCTTGTGCACGGCAGGCAGGTAGCGGGCCTCGCGCCGCTCCAGGTACATGCGCAGGAGGAACTGCGACGCCACGGCCGTGCCTGCGTCGTCAAACGTGGCGTTGCCGTAGTAGTGCTGGAACTCCTCCAGACGCCAGCCGTTCTTGCCGATGGTTTCGTACCACTGCTTCAGCGACGCCTCTCCCGCGAAGTCGTGGATGTAGTTCCAGCCGCCCGAAGGGTGCTGCGCGGCCATGATGGCCGTGGCCGTGCGCTCGGCCGCGCGCCAGTGGCGCTCGTCGCCGGTGGCGTGGTAGGCGTCCAGGTACACATGGCCCACCGACGGCGTGCCCGGCGGCTGGATCCAGCACATGGTGCGGTAGGCCTCCATCTCGCCAAAGGTCTGCTTCAGGTCCGGCGAGTACGACCACACGTAGCCGCCCTGATAGGACACGGTGTCGTCCATGTAGTGGGTGGCGCGCTTGAGCGCGTCCGCCGCGTCGGCCTTGGGGCCGGGGGGGAAAGCTGTGTTGTCGCTGCCGCCGCCGCAGGCGCTCAGCAGCAGGGGGGCCAGGGCACTCAGGGTGAAGTCTCTGCGCTTCATCGTCAGCATGGGATGTCTCCTCGTTGGATGGCAGGGTGTGGGATGGGGTCGAAGCGGGCGCGCCGGCTGCCCCGCAGGCGGACCGTCTCCAAGCCGTACGGCATCATGACAAATGACGTCGTACAACTTGGCGCGGATTTTGGCGGCGTGATTTCCTGCAGGGACTGGCGTTAACCCCAATCGGCCCTGGGTACCCGACGCTGCAGAATCGGGCGCGAGAGTGCGGCAAGGCGTGAGGTAAAAAGTCAGTAAATCCCCATGAAATCTCAGGTTTGCGGTTTTATGGGCGGCCATTTTCATGGCGTGCTTTGCGCCGCAGAACGTGCGGAAGCGACGCGATCAAGGGTCCAAAAATTTGTGAGTATTTGTATGACGTCGGATGATGACGTTAACAATGCCAGCACAACAACAGGAGTGAGGGACAGATATGCACAAGAGATTGAAAGCCGGGGTTCTGGTGGCCGCAGCGCTGCTGTGCGCCGGCGCAGCGTCGGGGCAGACCAAGCTGCGCGCATGGAACATCCACCCCGACGGCTACCCGGTGACCGAGGCCATGAAGAGCTTCGCGCAACAGGTGGGCCAAGCCACACAGGGGCGCTACCAGATTGAGGTGTTCTCCAACGCCACCCTGGGCGACCAGCCCAAGGCCGTGCAGATGCTCAGGGGCGGCGAGATCGACATCGCGGAGTTCAGCTCGGGCCCGCTGTCCGATGCGGTGCCCGGCATCAAGGTGCTGAACCTGCCGTTCCTTTTCACCGACTCGGCCCACATGTTCCGCCACCTGGACGGCGCCCTGGGGCAGCGCTTTGCCGCCAACTTGCAATCGGCCGGCTTTGTGGTGCTGGGCTGGTACGACGGTGGCGGGCGCTCGTTCTACTGTGCCCACCGCGCGCCCGCCACCATCCGCGACCTGGCGGGGGCTTCCATCCGCGTGCAGCAGTCTGAGATCTACACCGAAATGGTCAACCTGCTCGATGCCAAGCCGGTGGCGATGCCCTTCAAGGAGGTGCTGGGCGGTTTTGAGAAAGGCGCCATCGACTGCGCCGAGAACAACATGCCGTCGTACGAATCCACCGGCCACTACAAGCTGGCCAAGAACGTGTACGTGACCAACCATGTGATCTCGCCCGAGGCGCTGGTGGTGTCCACCGCGCTGTGGGCCAAGCTTTCGGCCGAGGATCGCAAGGCCTTCGCCGAGGCCGGCGCCAAGTCCGCCCTGCTGATGCGCGAGCTATGGAACAAGCGCGTGGCCCAGGCGCTGGAGACCACCGCCAAGCAGGGCTCGCAGTTCGTGCGCGTGAAGGACGTCTCGCCCTTCGTGCGGCGCATGGCCCCGCTCTACGCCAAATACATGGCCGACCCGACAACGCGCGAAGAGCTGCTGACCATCATCGCCAAGTAGGCGCCGCGCGGACCCAGGGTTCTCAGGCAGGAAACGAAGGGCCGTGGGGCTGCAGGCACATGGGCCGCTCGTCGAAGGCCAGCCAGCCCAGCGCGTCGCACAGCGCCTGCACCCAGGCGGTGTAGTCGGTGCGCAGCGAACAATGCATGGCGAGCGGGCCATCGGACACGTTGTCGGGGAGATGGAATTCCACCCCGTGGCCCAGCACCGTGGCGTGGCCCCAGGTGGGCAGGGCCCACTCCAGGCCCGGCACCATCTGCGCGAGCGATGTTTTGATGTGATGGATGTCGCGCAGCATCAGCACCGTGTCGGGTGAGAGCTCGTCGGTGGACAGCGGCAACCGTGCAGGCTGAAAGAACAGGTAGGTATAAGCCATGGAGCGCGATGTTGCACCTTGTTGCACGGGCCACGCACAAGCCTGCAGCGTGCTGCGTGAACTATTGCGCAGCCCGTTAGATTGCGTGCACAGCGGGGCTCAGCGAGCCGCAGGCGCCGATGGCACCAGGTACTCGCGCACCAGGGCCCTTGCCCGGTGCAGTCGGCTTTTGGCGGCCTCGCGCGTCACCCCAATCCGCTGCGCCATCTCCTCGATGGTCAGCTCCTCGAAGTCGCGCAGCAGGAGGGCCTCGCGGTACAGGGGCGGCAGTGAGTCGATGGCCAGGGCCAGGTCGTGGCGCAGCTCGTGGTCGGGGCGGTGCGACCAGGCGAGGTTGTCCTCCACCTGCGCCAGTGGCTCGGCCTTGAGCCACGCCAGCACCGGCCGCATGCACAGCCGCTGCACGATGCGCACCACCCAGCCGCCAAACGCCGCCACCTCGCGCAGCGCGCCCACTCGGCGGTACACGATGATGAGCGCCTCCTGCACCACGTCGTCGGTGGCCGTGGTGGCTGCGCAATGGCGCAGCGCATAGCGGCGGATGTCGGGGCGGGTGAGGCGCAGCAGCTGCTCCATCGCCACGGCGTCGCCGCTGCGCGCGGCGGGAAGCAGCTGGGCGAGTGTGGGTGAGGTCGTGGGGTTGCTCATGGTTTTAGTTCTCCACAGCGCATTGCGCCACCCGCAGCCTGTGAAACCGGCGCGACCCCTGCGTGGGCAGCCGCGCAAGGGCCGCCCCGCCGCGCTGGCTGCGTCCACCGCTCAGGCGCAGCGTGAGAAGAGCAGGGGGTGAGGGCGCGAAGCGACTCAGGGGGAGTTGTTTCATGTCATTCAACAGGCTTGCGGCCCACCATGGCGCAGGCTGGGCAGTAGCCAAATGCGCCGCTCAGGATGCTTCCCACGCCCCAGGCGGCCAGAGCCAGGCCCAGGGGCGATGCGGCCAGCCACCAGAGGCCCGCAGCGATGAGGGCGACGCCCCCCACAACGCGCAGCAGGCTTTCGGGGCGGGTGATGTTTTTGCGGTACAGCATGGGAATGGGCTCCTTGGGCGGTTGAAGGAGGTGCCAACACAGGGCGCCTCCACCACCAAGAGCCGCGGGTTTCGCAAAAGGATTCATGGTTTGCGAAAAAAGTCGCGGCCAGTCACGGCTGCCCGTTACCGGAAATGGTCAAACGAGGCGTAGCGCTTGTCTACCGGGTGGCCCTGTGCATCCACCAGCTGCAGTCCAGGTGTGACCAGCACCGTGCCGATGCGGGTGACGGGCGTGCTGCTTGCCTGCGACGCGGCGGCCACCGCGTCACGCTGCGTGGGCGGGGCGGTGAAGGCCAACTCGTAGTCGTCGCCGCCTGCCAACGTGCATTGGTGGATAAATTCAGCATCAAATAGGCCGCTAGCGCTTGATGGATAAGCGCTGGCAGCTATCAGTTTTGAAGTGATGTGCGTGTCGATCCGGGCCCCTACGCCTGAGGCCTTGAGGATGTGCGACAGGTCGCCCAGCAGCCCGTCGCTCACATCCATGACGCTGCTGGCCACGCCGCGCAGGGTCAGGCCCAGGGCCACACGCGGGGTGGGGCGCTCCAACCGCTGGCGCGCGCGGGCCAGCACGTCGGCGGGCAGGGGGGTGTGGCCCAGCAGTGCCTCCAGCGCCAGGCGGGCGTCGCCCAAGTTGCCGCTCACGTAGATGTCGTCGCCGGGCCGCGCACCGCTGCGCAGCAGGGCCTGGCCGGGGGGCACCTCGCCAAACACGGTGATGCAAATATTGAGCGGGCCCTGCGTGGTGTCGCCCCCCACCAGCTCGCAGCCGTGGGCATCGGCCAGCGTCCACATCCCGCGCGAGAAGCCTTCCAGCCAGCCCTCATCCACCCGGGGTAGTGACAAGGCCAGGGTAAACGCCAGCGGGCGCGCGCCGCACGCCGCCAGGTCCGACAGGTTCACGGCCAGCGCCTTGTGGCCCAGGGCTTCCGGGTCCACGTCCGCAAAGAAGTGGCGGCCCTCTACCAGCATGTCACTGGAGATGGCCAGATGCATACCGGGTGTGGGCGCGAGCAGCGCGCAGTCGTCGCCCACGCCCAGGGCCACGGCACCGCCCGGGCGCGCGGGGCGCGTGAAGTAACGTGCAATCAGGTCGAATTCACCCACGGTGCGGTCCTAAAGAATCGGAGGAAGAAAACGGCGCGAACCCGCTCAGGCGCTCGGCTCTGCGGCGGAAAACCACTGCGCCCAATGGTCGATGCAGGCCTGGATCTTGGGCAGACGGTGCCTGCGGGTGAGCGTGATGGCGTGGATGAGGCTGGGCTGCAGGTCCACGCAGTCGGCCAGCACCGGTGCCAGCAGGCCCTGGCGCACCAGGGGCTCCGCCACCACCGTGGCCAGGCGCGCAATGCCCAGGCCCTGCAGCGCCAAACGCGCGGTGATGGCCGTGCTGCCTGAGCGCCAGTGGCCCTCGGCCACCAGCACATGCGGTGCGCCATTGATCTGGAAAGGCCAGTGGTTCAGAAACGCCACCGCGCTGTTGGTGATGAGCCGGTGCTGGCGCAGATCGTCGGGGCGCTCTGGCACACCGTGTGTCTGCAGATAGCCGTGCGTGGCGTACAGCGCGCGTGCCAGCGTGCCCAGCGGGCGCGCGACTACGGTGTCGGTCAGCGGCGGGCCGGTGCGGATGGCGATGTCGATGCCGTCGCGCGCCATGTCGGCCATGCGGTCGTCCACCAACAGCTCCACACGCAGTTGCGGGTGCTTGTGCTGCAGGCTGTCGAAGCTGGGGATCAGCAGGTATTCGGCCACCACCGAGCTGGAGGCCACGCGCACCCAGCCGCTGGGCTGGCCGCTCTGGTGGGCGAACTCACCTTCCAGCTCGTCGAGCGTGCCGGTGATGCGGCGGCAGTAGTCCAGGAAGGTCAGCCCCTCGGGTGTGGGCGTGAGGCCGTGGGTCGTGCGGTGCAGCAGCCGTGCGCCGCAGGCCTTCTCGATGCGGGCCAGCGTGCGCGAGACCTGGCTCACCGGCGCATCGCGCTCGCGCGCCACCGCCGAGAGCGAGCCCAGGTCGGCCACGCGCACGAACAGGTGCATGTCATCAAAGCGTATCTCGCGCATCGGGCAATGGTAACGGCGGGGCCTGGGAGCCTCTGCACGAATCGTCGCTCTCGATTCGTGCAGGAGCCCCCTTGCGATCCGTGCAAAACGGTCTTGCACCGTGGGCGGTTTCCGCCGCGCCTGGCGCTGCCTACAGTGGCTTCACCCTGAAAGGAACGCACATGTACCCCCACCAGTACCCCGATGACTACCAGCGCCTGCGCGATGAGGCGAAGCGCCATGCCATGCAGTTGCGCCAGGAGGCGATTCGCGAAGCCCACGCCTGGATGGCGCGTGGGATTGTGCGCATGACCCGCCGGGTTTTCCACTCACTGCGGACCCCGTCCGCGCCCACGACCCAATTCACCCCGGAGGCACCAACACCATGCCAACCCTCGTTCTGAAACTCGCCCCACTGCAAAACCCCGAGCGCTACCGGCAACTGGCCAGCGCGCTGACGAACCTGACCGTGCACCTGCTGGGCAAGCGCCGCGAGGTGACGGCGGTGGTCATTGACGACCTGCCCGCCGCGCGTTGGCACATCGGCGGTGTGCCCATTGAGCAGCCCACGGCACTGCTGGAGATCAGCATCACGCAAGGCACGAACACGCAGGAGGAGAAGGCCGCCTTCATCCAGGCCGCGTTTGCTGAACTGCAGCGCCAGCTGGCCGGTGACGGCGCGCTGGCCCCCGCCAGCTACGTGGTGGTGCGGGAGCTGCCCGCCAGCGACTGGGGCTATGGCGGGCGAACGCAGCAGGCGCGCAAGCTGGCGCTGGCGGCGTGAAGGTGGGGGTGCGAGGCGCGCTCAGGCTGGTGCGCCGCGAAAGCGCTGCGCTGCCTGGCGGCTGACTTCGGCCAGCAATTGCTCTTCGCGTTGGCGCTCGCGCAGCCAGCGCGCGTCGTTCTGGCCCGCTTCCGCTTCGGTGCGCAGCATGTGCATGGCGCTTGATGCGCCTTGCACGGCGGCGTGTCCGGCGATCTTGTCCATGGTCTTGAGGATGTGCTCGCGCAGCGGCATGTGGTCGCCCGTAGCCGGGTCTACATACACCGCATCCATGCCAAAACGGCAGGCCTGGAAGCGGTTGTAGGTGTACACAAGGTAGTCGTCTTCGGCGGGCATGAAGGGCTGGTCGGCCAGAAACCACGCGCCCAGCGACTGCACGTAGCCCGCGAGTGCGGCAGCGCGCTCAATGGTCAGTGGCGTGTCGAACACGCGGATCTCGATGGTGCCGAACTCGGGCTTGGGGCGAATGTCCCAGTAGAAGTCCTTCATGCTCTTGACCACGCCGGTGCGCGTCATCTTGTCGAAGTAAACCGTGAAGTCATCCCAGGTCAGGGCCATGGGGGCGCGGCCTGACAGCGGAAACGCAAACACCGAGTTCAGGCGTGCCGAGTCGAAGGCCGTATCCTGGCCCTGCACATAGGGGCTGGATGCCGACAGTGCGATGAAGTGAGGGATGTAGCGCGACATGCGGTGCAGCATGAGCAGCGCGGCGTTCGCGTCGGGGCAGCCGATGTGCACGTGCTGGCCGAAGATGGTGAACTGCTTGGACAGGTAGCCATACAGCTCGGACAGCTCACGAAAACGCGGCTTGTCGTAGATGCGCCGCTCGTGCCACTGCTGGAAGGGGTGCGTGCCACCGCCCACCACGGCGATGTTGAGCTTGTCAGCGCTTTTCACCAGCGCATCGCGGATGGGCGTGAGCTGGCCCAGCACTTCGCTGGCCGAGTGGCAGATGCCGGTCGATATCTCGATCATGCTGTTCGTCATCTCGGGCACCACGCTGCCGGGCAGCGGGGTTTTCTTCATGAGGCGCAGCATGTCCTCGGCATAGGGGGCCAGGTCATAGTCGTTGGTGTTGACGAGCTGCAGCTCCAGCTCAACACCCAGCGTCAGCGGTTCGGAATGGTTGAAGGCTTCAAGACTCACGGCTGTTTTCTCCGTTGTTGCTGCGGGTCAATGGCGCCCAGGGTTTGGAGCTTTCGCCCGCACGGTAAATGGCCACGGTGGCGATCACGGCGCCCAGCACCTCCATCAGCAAAATGGCCGGCAGCGCCACACCGGCAATCACATGGCCGGTGGAAGGCGAGGCCAGCACGAACTGCGAGGCGATCAAGAGTGCGATGGACGACATCGGTGTCATCGCGCAGCCCACCCACAGTGCCTGCTTCCAGCTCGCACCGCTGCCCACGTTGCCCAGTGCCACGCCGGTGGCCTTGGCCACCAGGCGCACGGCAATCAGGGCCAGCACCACGCCGGCCACCGGGGCGCTCCAGTCGGCCTGCGCCGCCACCGTAGAGACCAGCACAAACATCAGCATGGTGAGCAGTGACGACGCGTTGCCCAGCTGGCGGGGCCAGGCCCAGGGGCGCGGGTTGAGTTGCTTGAGCAGCATACCGCCCAGCAGTGCGGCCAGCGGCGCCGAGCCCCCCATGTGCGCTGCCACGGCGGTGCCCGCCGCGACCAATGCCAGAAACAGCATGGAGGTGTTTTCGCTCGTGGGGCTCATGAAGCGCAACGCCATGCGCAGCACCAGGGCCAGCACGGCGGCCACGATGATAGAGACGCCCAGCACCACCATCACGGGGTACACGGTCTCCACCATGGTGACGCTTTGGCGGTTGATCAATTCGGCCTTGGCGCTGCCCAGTGTCAGCGCGTACAGCGTAGAGAGCGTGGTGAGCACGATGGCGCGTTCCGTCACGGGCCCGGCGGCGCGGGTGTCGGCCACCACACGGGTGAGGACCGCGGGCGATGCGGCCAGCGCCACCAGCGCCAGCGGGCCGGCCACCTGGGTGGGCAGGTTCAGCCACACCAGCACCCAGTACACGGCGAAATAGGTCAGCACCGATTCGGCAATGCTCTGCACCAGCACCATCGGGTTGTGGCGGAACCAGCGCAGCGGAATGCGGCCACCACATTCAAAGAGCACCAGGGCAATGCCCAGCTCCAGCAGGAACAGGCCAATGCCCTGCAGCGGCCACACGGCACCGCTGAAGCCCGCCAGCCCGGCGGCGGTGCCTACCAGCGAATAGCCGAGCACCTTGGGCAGGCCGGTGTGGCGCTGCGTGAGATAGCCCGCCATGGCGGCCACGGCCAGCAGCAGCGACCATTGCACCGTGGGCAACCCGGCCGAGGGGCGCAGCCACTGCGCCCAGAAGGTCAGGATTTCGTTCATGTCATGGAACCTCTGCGTCAGACGGGCGGTGCCCGTTGGTGTGAAGGGGCCCGCGCACAGGCCCTCCGCAGATGGGAGGGGGTGCGCTTGGGCGTTGGTGCCCCGAATTTACAGGCGGAAACATTCCGGCCATGTAGGACAGATGCGGCGGTTGCCCGCCGTCAGGCCTGCGACGATACACCAACGCTGGCTTGCCGCGCTGGCACAAAAAAGCTCAGGGGCGCGCTGCGCAGGCGGGCGCGAATTGCGGCGTAGATGCGCGAGCGGTCTACACCGCTCACGTTTTGCGCGCGCAGCGCCAGGCTGAAGGCCAGGTAAAAACTGACCGAAACATTCAGCGCGCCCAGAAACGGCAGCGAGGCCACAGCCCACCAGAACGCGGGCAAATGCAGCACCTGCAGGCCCAGTGCGGCGCTGGCGGCAGCCACCTGGCCGGTGGACAGCGTGACGTGGCGCACATCGAGCCCCAGCCCAAAAAAAGCGGCAAACGCGGGCACCAGGCCGAGCATGAAACCCAGCGAGACATTGGCCGTAAGGCCCGAGAGGTTTTCGCGCAGGAAGCGGGCCCAGCGCGCGGCGCGCTCGCCGCCCAGCAACGCCGTGATGCGCGGGTTGTAGTGCAGGGCCGAGTCCATGCGGTGCAGCACAAACCAGTTCTCCGTCCAGCCCGCAATGATGCTGGATGCAAACAGCAGCACCCCGGTAAAGGCCGCAAAAAACAGCGAAGGCCCGAGCAGGTGCAAGGATGCGAGCACATGCTCTGCCTCCTTCACGCTGATGGCGGGGCCGCCCGTGGCCAGGGCAATCAGGGTGGCCAGCGCCAGCACGGCTGGGAAGACCACCAGCACATTGCCCAGCACGGCAGCCACCTGGGAGCGCACCAGGTGCGTGATCTCATCCACAAACGCCTCGATCGCGCCGCCCGAGCCCAGCTCCTTGAGCTTGGCTGCCATGGCCGGCGCCGTCATGGCGGGTTGTTTGGTGGCCACCGTGAAGTGCAACAGCTGGATCAGCACAAAGCTCACGGCGTAGTTGACCCCCGCCATGAACCCGCCCCAGAACGCCGACAGCGCAAGCGCATGGAGGCCGAACTTGGTCAGTGTGGTGAACGCCATCAGCGCACCGCCGCCCGCCGCCTTGCGCAGCATGGCGCGGTATTCGGTGCCTGTGCGGGTGATGTAGTGCTCGCCCGTCTCGGCGCTGCGCTCGGCCACCTTGGCCGCCAGCAGCGAGGAGTTGGACGCCAGCAACGCGCGCAGGCTGCGCCGCTCTTGTCCCACCATCACCAGGTGCGCCATGAGTTGCGCCGCCGTGACGGCTGGTTGGGCCGACAGCAGGCAGTCGAGCAATTCGCGCACGCGCAGGATGCGCTCGCGCAGCTGCCGCAGGCGAAAGACCAGGCCCACTGAAATGCCGTTGTCTTCGAAATGTGTGTACACGGTGGCCGCCGCCGCGCGGCAGGCCTCCAGGCGCTCGCGCAGGCGCTGGGCCGACTCGTTGAGCCGGTCAGGCGTGCGCAGCGCATGCAGCACCTCCACGCGCAGGCTCTCCACATCGCGGATCAGTGCATGAAAAGGCTGCGCCTCGCGCGCGGATTCGCTCATGCGCAGACGGAGTTCGGGGGCAAAGCCGGTCGAGAGAATCTGCCCCGCGCAGTAGGTGATGGCGTCGAGCAGGGCGCGGTGCCAGCGCGTGGCGCCACCGGGGCTGTTGTTGCCACCCGGGGAAGCCAGCAACTCCACCAGCCGGTTCAGCTGGGCTTCGTCGAGCGCCGCGAGCCACTGGGCGTCAAAAGCGCCGGGCAGCGCCAGCATGAAAAGCTCGGACGCGTCGATGGTCTCTGGGCTTCCCGGCAGCAGCTTGGTGCGCAGGCGCTCCGCCATCTCGCTGACCAGCGCAGTGCGGGGCGCAAAGCCAAAATCGGCCAGCAAGGTGGTGACATCGACCTGGCCCACCAAGGTGGCCCACCAGGCTTGCAGCCGCTGCTGGAGGTCGGGCCGCGCCGCGACCGCATCGATGAAAAGCTGCACCCGGCCCACAGCGGCAGGCACCGAATCGCGCTTGCCGCGCACCCAGTCCAGCAGGTGGATGAGCCACAGATGGCGATGGGCCAGTTCAGCGGCCGGGTCGAGAGCCGCCAGAATGCTGGCCAGGTCGGAATGGGGGGTGTTTTTCATCGCCGGGCCGCCCCAAGATGAAAAGCGGCCCCCTTGGGGGGCAGCGACCACATGGAGTGGGGAGTGTGGGGGCAATAGCGCTTCAATGCAGCACCCGGCCGCTGAAAGGTTCGCCCGAAGGGCCGTGGCTGATCGCCTCCAGCACGAACAACGGCACCGGGCTGTTGAAAGGCTCGCCATCTTCGGCCACGCAGTGAAAGGTGCCGTGCATGGTCCCGCTGGAGGTGCGCAGCCGGCAACCGCTGGTGTACTGGAACGATTCCCCTGGCTTGAGCAGCGGCTGGTGGCCCACCACACCCAGGCCCTTGACCTCTTCGGTGTGGCCCCGGGAGTCACTGATGATCCAGTGGCGCGAAATCAGCTGCGCAGGCGTTTCCCCGGAATTCGTGATGGTGATGGTGTAAGCGAAGCTGAACACCCCCGTGTCCGGCGCAGACTGCTCGGGCAGGTATTCGGGCAGCACTTCCACGTCAAACTGGTACTTTGGCATGGGGCGAATGGTAACCGTGGAGATTCGTAAAAAGTGCATGCCCGTGGGGTAAAACCCCAGGGCTTCTGCGCTTTGCGACAATCGGAGGATGAGCCGCACATTCCGAATCGCCCCCTCCATCCTCTCTGCCGACTTCGCCCGCCTGGGTGAAGAGGTGCGCAATGTCATTGCCGCTGGTGCAGACTGGATCCACTTCGACGTGATGGACAACCATTACGTGCCCAACCTCACTTTCGGCCCCATGGTGTGCCAGGCGCTCAAGCCCCATGCCAAGACCGCCGCCGGTGTGGCCGTACCGATCGATGTGCACCTGATGATCCAGCCGGTGGACGCCCTGGCCTCCGCGTTTGCCGACGCGGGTGCGGACTACATCAGCTTCCACCCCGACGCCTCGGGCCATGTGCACCGCAGCATCCAGGCCATCCGTTCCAAGGGCGTCAAGCCCGGCCTGGTGTTCAATCCGGCCGAGCCGCTGGATGTGCTGGACTGGGTAATCGACGACATCGACCTCATTCTCATCATGAGCGTCAACCCCGGGTTTGGGGGCCAGAGCTTCATTGATTCTGCGCTGCGCAAGATTGAAGATGTGCGCCGCCGCATCGACGCCTCGGGCAAGGACATCCGCCTGGAAGTGGATGGCGGCATCAAGACCGACAACATCCGCCGCGTGGCCGATGCGGGTGCTGACACCTTTGTGGCGGGAAGCGCCATCTTTGGCAAGCCGGACTACCAAGGCGTCATCGACGCGATGCGAGCAGAACTGGGGTGATCTCCTTAGCCGCTGCGCAGACTTTGCGCGGGGGCGTTTTCACAGACCACGCCTTCCTGGAGCTTGGTTATTGTTGCGCAGGCACAGTGATCGTCGTGGTGGTCGATTCACGCAACACGCCGCCGCCGGACACCGAGCCACTCGCCGGGCTGCTTTGCACACGGCGCATGCAATCAGCCTGGTCGGCAGCCGTCTGGAACGCAGCACAACGCTGTGTGGCGTTGTCGTTTGCGGCGGCTCCAGGGTTGCTCAGATCGCCCTTGCGCGAAGCATCCAGCGCGTTGTTGGCCTCGCGCAGGCAGGTGGCCAGACTGTCCTGGGTGTTGTTGGTCATGCACTTTTCCCGCTCCTGCTCATAGCGTGCCCGCGCGTCCTGAGGCGGCGTTTGTGCGGATACACCCGCGCATGCCAGCAACAAGGCGGCGGTGAAGAGGGGGGGGCAAAGGGAATGCGGTTCATGAAAGGGCTCCTGGGGCAATCGCAGACGGTGGTCTGAACGTATGCCTGCAGGGTAGGCCCCCCTGCTGCGCGTCCCTGTCGGACAGTGCCGCCCCCTGCCGTGCGCGGGGCGCGCGTTTCGGGCCTGGTCAGCCCAGGCGCTGAAAAGTCAGGACGAAGGCCACGCCGTCGGCCGTATTGCGCGCGTTGATTGTGCCGCCCATCTTGGCCATGTAGGTCTTGGCCACGAACAGGCCCTGGCCCCGGTGCCCGCTCTCGCCGTCGGGCATGGGAAGGCTGGGGTCGGACACCCCCAGCTCAAAGATGCGCCCCAGCAGATCCTCGGCAATGGTGACACCCTGGTTGCGCAGCGTGGCGCTGGCCGTCGACTCGGAGGCCGCCAGCGTCAGCGTGATGGCCGTGCCCGGTGGGCGGTAGCGGTCGGCATTGCGCAGGATGTGGGTCACCACGTCTTCCAATGCATATTCGTCCGCCCGAACGATGACCGGGCCCGCCCCTCCTTCATAGACCACGTTGTCGATGCCTGCAAAGTGCGCGTTGTTGGCCACGTGGCGCAGGAAGGCATCCAGGTCCAGTCGACCCTGCGGCACGTCGGCCGCCTGCAAGGCCTCCGCAGGGGAGGCCGTGCCATACAGCACATGCACGGCCTGTTGCATGCGCTGGATGTAGCGGTGGCCCGGGTCGTCGGCGCTGCCGTGCAGCACCATGAGTGATTGCAAGGGGGACATGATCTCGTGCCCCACGGCATGCCACATGTCGCGCTCCTGCTGGGCGCGCAACTGTTCGCGCTGGATATCGTCCTTCACACGCTGGAGCAGGTCGGCCAGGCCGCCAGCCAGAATACCCAGCTCGTCCGATCCGCGCAGGTCCGACACGTCCAGGTCGCCCAGGCGCGGGCCGATGTGCCCGTCCTGCACGTTGTACGAAACTGCTGCCGCGCGGCGGGTGAGGGCGGTTACGCGGCGGATGAGGCCCACCTCCACCACCAGCCAAGCTAGCGCGATGGCCGCGAGCATAGCGCCCAGGTACCACGACATGCGGGTGGCCACGGCGGCAAGGCCCTGCTCCACGCCGCGCAGGTTGCCGGTAAAGGTCACGGCATAGTTGCCCGCCGGGGTGTCCAGAATGTCGAGGCCGGCCGGTACCGGCTGCGCCTGATGATCGCCAGCGGCTTGCCACTCCAGCGGCAGCCAGCTGATAAGGCGCAGCAGCCAGGGCGCCGACGGGTCTGCCTGCACTTCGGAACCCTTGAGCGTGATCGCTTCGCTGTCGCTCGTGCCCAGCTTGCGGATCTGCACCTGTTCGCCGGGCAGCAGGGTGCGCGCCACCTCCGCCAGCGAAGCCGCAGCCTGGGCACCGGGGGCATTGCTGTCGAACAGCGCCGCGCCTGTGCCGGGCGCCAGCATTTCCACCCGCACGCGCATGTTGCCAAGATCCTGTGGCGGCCAGACCAGGCGCTGCTTGTCAAACAGCGCTTCGCGGAACAGCTCCACCGGGAGGCGAATGGAGTAAAAAGTGCGGCGCAGGCAATCGGGCGCAGTGCCCGCGAGGTCGCGACACTGGCCGTTCTGCCAGAGCCAGCCGCGAAAATCCCGCACTGGCCGCGCCCGGGCATCCAGGGACTCTTCTCCGCTGTCCACGAATCCAGTCAGGCGGCCCCGGGTGCTGATCGTGCCCTGGGGTGGCAGTGCTTCAAAAGGCGCCACCCAGCGGTAGGTAGCGCCGCGCATGTCCAGCGTGATGCGGGCGCGGTGCACGGCCTGCATATCCAGAGCGCCACGTTCGCGCGGCACCAGCTCGCCCGCGTAGAAGCTGCCCACCAGGTAAATGAAGCCGCCAGCGTAGGGGTTGTTGCCGATGCCCGCGCAGACCGACGAGCCGTCGGGGTACTGCACCGCGCAGCCTGCCATCTCCACAGCCTGCTGGGCCTTGTTCTGGTCGTCAAAGTCCAGCGCCGCATAGGGCAGCAGCAGCGGCGCCAGCGGCGCGGGGGCTGCGCCACGGTTGCCCGCATTGAGCAAGGCCAGCTGCCCAGAGGGGTGGCGCAGACGGGCCATGACCTCGGACTGGCTGCGCGCGAAGCCGTGCTGGTAGCTCTGCCAGCCACGCTCCTTTTCTTCCTTGAGCAGCACCACGCTCAGCGCGACGGTGGCCAGCGCCAGCAGCACAAACACACCGCGCACCAGAATCCGCAACCGGAAGGCGGGCAGCCCCAGGCGGGGCATCTCCAGCGCGGGGTGGCGAAGCATACGCTTCACTTGCCTGTCCAGCGAAAGCCGCGCATGGGCACGTTCTCGATGCCTTCGAAGGCGGGGTCCACCTCGCGCAGGGCCTCGCGGATGGTACTGACGTGCTTGCGCACGTTGTCGCGGTTGCGCCCGCTTTTCACCACCTCAAAAAGTTCGTCGTAGGACACCACCTCGCCACTGCGCTGGTGCAGCGTGGCCAGGATGCGCTGGGCCGTCAGCGGCAGGTTGATGCGCTCGCCGCGCCAGGTGGGAGAGCGCTGCCACAGCGGGTCCAGCACCAGCGCATCGCCCACCGGGGCGGGTGTTGCGCGAGTCGGAGTCTGTGCCTGCGTGGTGCGCAGGATGTCGAGAAAGGTCTCGATGAAGTCGGCCTCCTCGAACGTGGTCTTTTGCAGGTAGTCCCACGCGTCCAGTGCTTTCATGATGCTGCGGTAGATGGCCGCAGGCATGGCCGACACCACCAGCACCGGTGTGCCCTGACGGCGCTTGTTGATGGCGTTGATGAGCGCCACGCCCGCATGGCGCTCACGGCCCAGTTCGATGTCAAGGACCACGGCGTCGTAGTGCTCGCGCGCCAGGGCTGCTTCGGCGTCGTCGCGCGTGAACCACTGGTCAATCACGATCCCGCTCTTCGCACTGGCAATCCAGCCCGCCAGCTGGTTGCTGGTGGGCAGGTCGTCTTCGATCACGGCAATACGGGTCATGGGCGGGGCGCGGAGTAAGGGTGCGTCGATTATCCGGGGCGCCTTGCTTGCCCGGTGTGAAGGTTTCTTCCGGGCCCGGAGGGTTTGTGCGGTGGGTGTGAGGGCTTTGGGGTGCGCGCTGCGTTGTTGCTTCCGGGGTGAATCCGAAGAATCAGTCCCCAATGAGCAGCCCGATCGGACGGCTCAGAAGCAGACAACAACTTCACCCTACCGAGAGAGAGAACCACCATGAAAACCGCCTGGAACCGCATCGTGCAAGCCCTGCGTGGCCGCAATGCCGCCCCCCGCCCGCTGGACGCCAGCGGCGAATGGCCGCAAGACGCGGCACCTTCGCAGACGGAAGCTGCCATGCCAGCATCCGCAGACGTGGACGCAGGGCGCATCCACTGGGCCTACCTGCTGCCCACGGCCAGCACGGTGCGCTGGATGGTGGCCGGTGCCGTGGTGGTCGGTGCAGGGGGCCTTGTGCTTCGCCACCCGCCTGTGCAGCAGCTGGGCCAGGGTGAGCTGGCGGTCCGCATGAACCAGTTCACCGGTTCGGTGAGCCAGTGGCGTGATGGCAGCATGTGGGTGGTTCCGGGCCTGCACAGTGTGCGTATCTTCTCTCTGCGGGACCAGAGCTACCGCCCTGAAGCCATGCGCCAGGCCAATGGCAGCGCACCCCTGCAATCGGTGGAAGGCCTGTCGTTCGGGCTCGACCTGAGCGTGCGCTACGCACTCGATCCTGCCTCCGAAACCGTCAAGGCTGGCCGCCTGCCCGATGATGTGGACGCCGATATCGTGGCGCCCGCTGTGCAGGGGCTGGTCTACAAGGTGTTTGCCCGCTACACCGTGCGTGAAATTTTCTCGTCCAAGCGCGCCGAGATCGCACAAATCATCGAGACCGAACTGCGCACGCGCCTGGCCGCCGACGGCGTGCTGCTGCGCCACGTGCAGATCGGCAAGGTGGACCTGCCCGCCGAGTACCGCCGTGGCATGGACAGCCTGCTGGCCGAGGAACTGGCTTCCGAGAAGATGCGCTACACGCTGGAGCTGAAAGACAAGCGTGTGAAGGAGACCGAACTCGACGCCAATGCCGACAAGGTCCGCCGCGAGGTAGCCGCCGAAGCTGCGGCCCGCGAGCAGGTGATCGCCGCCCGCGCCCAGGAAGAGGCCATGAAACACGTGCTGCCCTTCAAGCAGCGCCAGATCGAGCAACGCCAATTGGAGGCCGAAGCCGAGAAGGTTTCGCGCATCAAGGCCGCCGAGGGCAACGCCCAGGCCCGCCGCATCGAAGCCAACGGCGAGGCGGACGCTCGCCAGAAGCTGGCCGAGGCCGAGGCCTACCGCATGGACCGCATTGGCAAGGTGAACGCCGAGCAGATGGCGCGCGAAGGAGCGCTGGTGACCAAGCATCCGCTGCTCATCCAGAAGACGCTGGCCGACAAGCTCTCCGACAAGATCCAGGTCATCATCGCGCCGCCTCCGACCAACGGTGATTTCATCGGCGCGGCGCTGCTGGGCGGCAGTCGCAATGCGCAAGCCGGTGTTGTACAGGCTGCGGGCGTGGCCGACGACGCCTCCACCGCTCAGGCTACGGAGCACTGAACATGAATCTCACGACCTTGACCTTCATTGCAGCGGTCGCCAGCGCTGCAGTCACGGTGGCCTCTGCCGCTGTGCCTCCTGCTTCGGTCAATGCCCTGGGCAGTGCCATCGTGGTGCAGGACCAGGCCAGCCTGCGTGCCGCGCCGCGCGATGGCGCCCAGCAGCAGGCCAGCCTGTGGCAGGGCGAGGTGCTGGAGGTGCGCGGCGAGCGCCTGGATTACCTGCAGGTGTGGGACCACAAGCGTGAGCGCGGCGGTTTCATCCGCGCCAGCGATGTGCGCCGCGTGGTCCTTACCGAGGCCGAAGGCCCCGCTTTGCTGGCTGTGCTGCGTTTCATGCAAGACACGCCGGGTGCTGAGGCGCTGGGGATTGGCCTCACCGCCGCGTACCTGCAGGCGGCTCCCGGCCAGCTGCTGGCGGGTGTCGAGGGTGCGCAGGCTTTTGATGCGCTGGGCACGTTCGCCGACCGGCTTGCACGTCGCGCCTCGGTGGCCGTGCCGGGCAAGGCTTCGGGGGCCACGCTGTCGGCGCACCTGGATGTGGCCAATGCCTACGGCGTGCGTTTTGCCACCTATGAGGTGGAGGGCCGCATGCAGGTTTGCTATGAAGGCGAAGCCTTTCGCCGCGTGCTGGCCATGCCGGTGGCCGATGCCGCCCAGCGCGCCCGCGCTGCCCTGGCGCTGACGCGGCCAGAGTGCATCAACCCCGACCTGCCAGCCCACGAACGCGCCAGGGTGCACGCCTGGCAGGTCGATGTGCTGGAGCGTGTGGACGTTGCCGGCTTGCCGCCCTACCTGCGCAACCGCGTGCAGATGCGCCGCGCCAGTGTGTGGGGCGCCACGGCTTTCGAGCAGGCGCGCAAAAATGTTGCAGATCCAACGGTGGCTGCCGCTGCCGCGCGCGCGCTGATCGAGTTCACCGGCGTGAGCAAGGCCGACCTGCCCGACGAGGATCAAAGCGCCTACAACGACGCTGCCATGCGGGTGAGTGCGGTGCGCTGGGCACTGGTGCCCACTACCGCGCCAGCGGCCCCGTCCAAAACAGCCCGCCCGACCCTGGTGACCGAGCCCGGCGCTCCGGGCGAAACCTGTGTGCTGCTGGTGGATGCCCAGCACACGGCCCAGGCCCCGCTGCTGCGCCGTTGCACCTATGGCGTGGTCTGGGCCGCATCGGCCAGCACCAACCGCGAAGGCACGGCGGTGGCCCTGGCCGTGCAACCCCTGGAAGGCTGGCGCGAGCTGTGGGTGCTGCGCAAGACCGAAGGCGGCTGGCTCGCCGATGTGCTGCCGCCAGCGGCCACCACGCCAGAAACCGGTGTTGCCGAATGGGCCGGATGGGTGCCCGGCGGACAGCAGATGCTGGTGGCACGCGAGGCGCGGGGCCAGGGGCGCTACCGCAAGAGCTTTGAGGTGGTGCGGTTGGACGGCCTGACCACTGAGCGGGTCACAGGGGATGTGGCGGCGCTGCCTTTGTTTCAGCGCTGGCAAGACCCTGCGTGGAAGCGGCAGACGCTGAGCTTGCGCTGAGTGCAGGGTGGGCGGGAGGAAGAAGGCTTCATCGGTTCCTTAAACTTGGGCAACTTCTTCTTCCGTCTTTCTGCCTTATGTCCCACGCCGCCGACCCCATGTTGTCTTCTCTGCTGTCCCGTGTAGATGCCGTCATCGTGGACCTGGACGGCACCATGGTGGACACCATGGGGGATTTCAACGAGGCGATCAATCGCATGCTCCGTGAGCTGGCCCTGCCGGCCATCGAGGCCCTGCACATCGAACACATGGTGGGCAAAGGCTCGGAGCATTTGCTGCGATCAGTGCTAAAACACGTGCTAGCGCTTGATGGTATTGCGCAAGATGCTATAAAAAGCGAAGCATACTATCCTGCAGCCTGGGCCAGCTACCAGCGCCACTACCTGGCGATCAACGGCCAGTTTGCAGGGGTTTACCGGGGTGTAGAGGACGGCCTGAAGGCGCTGCGTGCCCGGGGGCTGCGCCTGGCCTGCCTGACCAACAAACCCACGGACTTTGCGCTGCCGCTTCTGAAGTCCAAGGGCCTCGATGGGTATTTCGAGAAAGTGTTTGGCGGTGACGCCCTCGAGCGCAAGAAGCCCGATCCTCTGCCCCTCCTCAAGACCTGCGAAGCGCTGGGCACTGCCCCCGCGCGCACGCTGATGCTGGGCGATTCCAGCAACGACGCGCAGGCTGCCCGCGCGGCCGGGTGCCCCGTGGTGCTGGTCACCTACGGCTACAACCACGGCGCGCCCGTTCGGGCCGTGGATGCCGATGGTTTTGTGGATTCGCTGGCGCAGCTGATCTGAGCCGATCTCAGGCGGGTAACTGGCGCGGCGCCACGGCGCGGTAGTCCAGCCGCGATGCGCTGATGCTGCTGCCGCGCACGGGGGCGGGCGTTGCATCGCCGTGGCGGGTGGCGTTGGCTGAGAGGCGGAAGACCGCCACCGCATCTACCAGTTGCCCCGCCTGTGTCTTGAGGCTGTCGGCCGCTGCTGCGCTTTGCTCCACCAGGGCCGCGTTCTGCTGCGTGGCCTGGTCCATCTGCGTGATGGCTTCGCCCACCTGCGAGACACCCTGGCTCTGTTCGCTGCTGGCTGCGCTGATCTCGCCCATGATCTCCGTCACGCGGCGGATCGATGCAACCACTTCGCTCATGGTGGCGCCGGCCTTGTCCACCAGGGCTGTGCCGCGCTCCACGCGCTCCACGCTGGTGCCGATCAGGCCCTTGATCTCCTTGGCGGCTTCAGCGCTGCGCCCAGCGAGGCTGCGCACTTCCCCGGCCACCACGGCAAAGCCGCGCCCCTGTTCGCCCGCGCGCGCAGCCTCCACGGCAGCATTCAGGGCCAGGATGTTGGTCTGGAAGGCGATGCCGTCGATGACGCTGATGATGTCGGCGATCTTGCGGCTGCTGTCGTTGATGCCCTTCATGGTCTCGACCACTTCGGCCACCACATCGCCTCCCTGTTGGGCCACGGTGGATGCGCTCATGGCGAGCTGATTGGCCGTGCGCGCGTTGTCGGCGTTCTGGCGCACCGTGGAGCCAAGTTCTTCCATGGATGCGGCGGTCTGCTGCAAGGCTGAGGCTTGCTGTTCCGTGCGTGCCGAGAGGTCGTTGTTGCCAGATGCAATTTCGACGCTGGCGGTGGCCACGCCTTCTGCGTTGTGGCGCACATTGCCGACGATGGTGGCCAGGCGCGATTGCATGGTGGCCAGCGCCTGCAGCAGTTGGCCGGTTTCGTCGTTGCCGCTGGCTTCGATGGGGTGGGTCAGGTCGCCGTCGGCAATGTTCTCTGCCGCCTGCTTGCCCCGCTGCACAGGTTGCACGATGGAGCGTGTGACGGTGAAGGCCAATAGCGCGCCCAGTGCCACGGCTATCAGTGTGCCCACGCCCAGCAACACCTGGCTGGCCTTGGCCAGCGTGCTGGTGTCGCTCTGGCTGTCGGCCAGTTGCGTGGCCATGGCAGCGTGCAGGTCGTCAAGGGATTGGAGGTATTTGTCTGCCAGAGGGCGCAAGTCCTTGTCCACCAGCGTGGGCACATTGGGCTCGCCACCACGGTGCAGTTCGCGGATCTCGGCGAGCTTGTCGTTGTAGGCCTTGCTGGCGGCGGCAATGGTGGCCAGTTGCGCACGGTTCTTGTCTCCCTGTACCAGGCCTTCGATGCGCTGGACCTTGCCCTCGATGCCTTTGGCTGTGGCCTGCGTGTCGGCCGTGAGCTTTTCCATGTAGTCGCGGTCAATGGCCTTGAGGAAGGCCTCGGTGCGCACCCAGTTCAGGCGGATGTCGGATGCCCAGTTCTCCACCAGGGTCTGCTGCTCGATCTCCTGGGTGGCCACGCGTTCGCTGGCGCCTTGCAGGCTCGCGATGCGCCACATGCCGGTGGCGGCAATCAACGCGGTGATGAGCAGGATGGCACCGAACGACGCGCCCAGGCGCAGGCCGACGGAAAGGTTGCTGAGTTTCATGGTGGGGTCTGGCGCAAAAAGGTATCTGGGGGCAGAAAATTGGGGGCGTTACAGACGGCTCGTTGCGGGGCGCGGGTAGCGCGAAAAACTCGGTTCAGGCCGTGGCATCAGTGACTGCGGGGTGCGCGCAGCAAGAGGCCGTTGTTTCGTCAGTGAGGGGCGGATGTGCTCGCTGGTCCAAAGGCTACTCCCGAGTAGGGAGCGCGTCTGTCGGGCGCGGGACAGCCCCGGGCGGAAGTGCCTCGGGGTTTGTCCCAGGGGGTTACGCAGGCTTGCCCAGAAGGGCGTCCTTGAGCTTCCAGTCGGCGGGCACATTGCCCAGCCAGATGCCCAGCAGCGCGTTGAAGAACTCCGGCTCCTTGAAAGGCTCGCCCTGGGGCTTGCCCTTGACCGTGATCACCGTGCCGGTACCTGGTATCCAGTCGATCATGAACTGGTCGCCCGCCTGCAGCTTCTTGTGGTCCGAGAAGATCTGGCTCATGCGCAGCACGCCCGGGATGAGCTTGGAGAACGCTGCGCGGTCCATGTTGTCCTCCATGCCACGCGAGAACAGCTTGCCCAGCTCGGTGGAGTCGATCTCGCGCAGCATGGTGATGCTCATGCGCTTGGGGCCCTTCAGGGCCATGATTTCAGCGGGGGTCGAGGCCTTTTTCTCAAGGTACAGGCCTGCGGTGTACACCTTGAAGACGGCCTTGTAGCGAACCCCTGCGCCATTGAGCTGAAGGCTGCTGCCACTCAGGCTGCTCGTCTCTTCATACTTGACGTCTGCCACGGTGATGGGCTGGGCAATAGCACCGGCCGCCAACAGGCAGGCCACGGCTGCTGCGGCACATCGCTGGAGAAACTTCATGCGCAACTCCTAAAAAAGAACGGTCGTTCGTTTCAAATTGTTGCAGCGCTCCTGTCGGGCCGCAACAGGGTTTTCGAGTGGTTGTGCGATCTCGCCTTGAGAGTCGTCAACTCAGGCCATGAAAAAAGCTTTGCTACACTTTGGCCCATGTTCATTCACCACGTGTTCATCACAGGTTGCAGCGACCGGGGAGCCTGGCCCTGGCGTCAGCCTGTCGCTTTGAACGCCTGATGGCACCTGGGCAGCAGCCCCAGCGTGCACCCGTGGCCTCCACCCCGATGCGGTGAGGCCGATTGAATGGACCGCAGCGCCCCTTTTTCATTGACAGGGACACGCGCTGCGACAGCTGGGAGCCCTCCCCGTGATCACAGAACTTGAATTCAAAAGCCTGGCCAGCGAAGGCTACAACCGCATTCCGCTCATGGTCGAGGCCTTTGCGGACCTGGAAACCCCCCTCTCGCTCTACCTGAAGCTGGCGCACACCAAAGACGGCGGCAAGCACAGCTTCCTGCTGGAATCCGTGGTGGGCGGCGAGCGCTTCGGGCGCTATAGCTTCATTGGCCTGCCCGCCCGCACCCTGCTGCGCGCCAGCGGCTTTGGCGACCAGGCCAAGACCGAGGTGGTGACCGACGGTCAGGTGGTCGAGACCGCACAAGGCAACCCGCTCGATTTCATCGAGGCCTACCAAAAGCGTTTCAAAGTGGCTTTGCGCCCCGGCCTGCCGCGCTTCTGCGGCGGCCTGGCCGGTTATTTTGGCTACGACGCGGTGCGCTACATCGAAAAGAAGCTGGAGACCACCTGCCCACCCGACACCCTGGGCTGCCCCGACATCCTGCTGCTGCAATGCGAGGAACTGGCCGTCATCGACAACCTCTCGGGCAAGCTCTACCTCATCGTCTACGCCGACCCTGCCCAGCCCGAGGCCTATGCCAAGGCCAAGAAGCGCCTGCGCGATCTGAAGGAGCAACTGAAATATTCGGTGAGCGCTCCGGTAGTGAAGGCCACCGAAAGCCACCCCGCCCAGCGCGACTTCGCCAAGGCCGATTACCTGGCCGCCGTGAACCGCGCCAAGGACCTGATTGCTGCCGGTGACTTCATGCAGGTGCAGGTGGGCCAGCGCATCCACAAGCGCTACACCGAAAGCCCCCTGAGCCTGTACCGCGCGCTGCGTTCGCTGAACCCGTCGCCTTACATGTATTTCTACGACTTTGGCGACTTCCATGTGGTGGGCGCCAGCCCCGAGATCCTGGTGAGGCAAGAGAAGACCGACGAAGGCACCAAGGTCACCATCCGCCCCCTGGCCGGCACCCGCCCGCGTGGCGCCACGCCCGAGAAGGACAAGGCCACCGAGGTCGAACTCATCAACGACCCCAAGGAACGTGCTGAGCACGTGATGCTCATCGACCTGGCGCGCAACGACATCGGCCGCATCGCCAAAACCGGCACCGTGAAGGTGACCGAGGCCTTTGCAGTGGAGCGCTACAGCCACGTGATGCACATCGTGAGCAACGTGGAAGGCATCCTGCACGACGGCATGACCAGCATGGATGTGCTCAAGGCCACCTTCCCAGCAGGCACGCTCACCGGCGCGCCCAAGGTGCACGCCATGGAACTCATCGACCAGCTCGAACCCACCAAGCGCGGCCTGTATGGCGGCGCCTGCGGCTACCTCAGCTACGCGGGCGACATGGACGTGGCCATTGCGATCCGCACTGGCATCATCAAAAACGGCACGCTCTACGTGCAGGCGGCTGCCGGTGTGGTGGCGGATTCGGTGCCCGAGCTGGAATGGAAAGAGACCGAGCACAAGGCCCGCGCGCTGCTGCGCGCCGCCGAACTGGTTGAGGAGGGCCTGGAATGACGATCCGTGACCCCAAGGCCATCGCCAAAGTGAAGGCCTGCACCACCATGCAGGACGTGCGCCGCGAAGTGAACGCGCTGGACGATGTGCTGGTGCCCCTGCTGGTCGAGCGCGTGGGCTACATGACCCAGGCCGCCCGCATCAAGCAAGGTGTGGAACAGGTGCGCGACGAAGCCCGCATCCAGGCCATCGTGGACCGCGTGCGCGAACGTGCCCAGGCCGAAGGCGGCGATGCCGACGTGATCGAAGCCATCTACCGCAGCCTCATGGAAGTCTGCATTGCCTATGAACACCGCGAGTTCGCCCGCCTGCGCGAGCCCGCCACTGCCGGGAGCGCCGCATGAAACTCTTGATGGTCGATAACTACGACAGCTTTACCTACAACATCGTCCAGTACTTTGGTGAACTGGGCGCCGAGGTCGAGGTGTTCCGCAACGACGAGATCACCGTGGCCGAGATCGAGGCGCGCCTGAACGCGGGCCAGCTTGACCGCCTGGTCATCTCGCCCGGGCCTTGCTCACCTGCAGAGGCCGGTATCTCGGTGGCAGCGATCAAGCACTTTGCCGGCAAGCTGCCCATCCTGGGGTGTGCCTGGGCCACCAGAGCATCGGCGCGGCCTTCGGCGGCAACATCATCCGCGCGCAGGAGCTGATGCACGGTAAGACCAGCGTCATCACCACCACGCAAAAGGGCGTGTTTGCCGGGCTGCCCGAGCAGTTCACCGTCAACCGCTACCACTCCCTCGCCATCGAGCGCGCCACGTGCCCGGATGTGCTCGAAGTGACCGCCTGGACCGACGACGGCGAAATCATGGGCGTGCGCCACAAGACGCTGCCGATCGAAGGCGTGCAGTTCCATCCCGAAAGCATCCTCACCGAACACGGCCACGCCATGCTCAAGAACTTTCTGGAGCAGCGCGCATGACAGCCCCCCAGGGCCTGGCCCAGCTTTTCCAGTACAAGCGTTGGGCCAACCAGGAACTGCTGGCACTGGGCGCGGCATCGCAAGGTGCGCTGCCTGCCGACGACTACCGGCTGTTTTTGCGCATCCTGAACCACACCTACGTGGTGGACCGCATCTTTGCCAGCCACCTGCAGGGTCTGCCCCAGACCACCTACCAGGCCACCAACACCGAGGAGACGCCGGAGCTGGCCACCTTGAGCGAGGCCGTGCGCGTGTCGGACGACTGGTATGTGCAGTACGTGGGCGGGCTGGATGATGCGCAGCTGGCTGAGTCCGTGGCTTTCCGCTTCACCGACGGCGACACCGGGCGCATGTCGCGCAGCGAGATCCTGAACCACCTCGTCGTGCATGGCACCTACCACCGGGGGGCGGCGGGGCGCATCCTGGCCGCGCATGCGGTGCAGCCCCCGCGCGATTCGCTGACAACCTTCCTGCACCGCCTGGAACCTGACCGACGCTGGTAGACACACCCATGCCCGAACTTCATCAACTGCTCATGTTCATCGCGGCCGGCTGGCTGCTCAACCTCACGCCCGGGCCCGATGTGCTCTACATCGTGACCAACGCGCTGCGCTCCGGCACACGCGCGGGCATCGTGGCGGGGCTGGGTATCACGGCCGGTTGTTTTGTGCACATCTTTGCGGCCGCCGTAGGCGTGGGCGCGCTGCTGGCCACCTCGGCCACGGCGTTCACGGTGCTCAAGTGGATCGGCGCGGCCTACCTGATGTGGATGGGCGTGCGCATGCTGCTGTCCAAGCCTGGTGCCGACAATGGCAACACGGCCGCGCTGGCGGCGGCGCAGGCCGCCCCTGTGCAGCAAACGTCACTTCGCAAGGTGTTCCTGGGGGGCTTCTGGACCAATGTGCTCAACCCCAAGGTCGCCATCTTCTTCCTGGCCTTTGTGCCGCAGTTCATCGCGCCGGGCACCGACAACAAGGCGCTGGCCTTTGTGCTGCTGGGCGTGCTGTTCAACGTGAACGCCATCCCCGTCAATGTGGGCTGGGCGCTGGCGGCATCATGGATGGCGCGACGCGCCACGGTGATCCAGCGCGGCATGCACTGGCTGGACCGCGTGGCGGGCGCCATGTTCATCGGCTTCGGACTCAAGCTGGCCTTTACTGATCAACCGGCGGCTTGACCGCCACCCCAGGAGACACCGTCATGCCCATCACTCCCCAGGAAGCGCTGCAGCGCACCATCGAGCACCGCGAAATCTTCCATGACGAAATGCTGCATCTGATGCGCCTCATCATGAATGGCGAGCTGTCGCCCGTCATGACCGCAGCCATCATCACCGGCTTGCGCGTGAAGAAGGAAACCATCGGCGAGATCACCGCCGCTGCGCAGGTGATGCGCGAGTTCAGTACCAAGGTGCACGTCAAGGACGCGACCCACATGGTGGACATCGTGGGCACGGGCGGCGACGGCGCCAACACCTTCAACATCTCCACCTGCTCGATGTTCGTGGCCGCCGCAGCGGGCGCCAAGGTCAGCAAACATGGCGGGCGCGGTGTGTCGAGCAAAAGCGGCAGCGCCGATGTGATGGAGGCCCTGGGCATCCACATCAACCTCAAGCCCGAGCAGATCGCCCAGTGCATCGCTGAAGTCGGCATCGGCTTCATGTTCGCGCCCAACCACCACCCCGCCATGAAGAACGTGGCCCCGGTGCGCAAGGAACTGGGCGTGCGCACCATCTTCAACATCCTGGGCCCGCTGACCAACCCGGCCGGTGCGCCCAACATCCTGATGGGCGTGTTCCACCCCGACCTCGTCGGTATCCAGGTGCGCGCGCTGCAGCGCCTGGGCGCCGAGCACGCGCTGGTGGTGTACGGCCGTGATGGCATGGACGAAGTCAGCTTGGGCGCTGCCACTTTGGTGGGTGAGTTGAAAAACGGCCAGATCACCGAGTACGAAATCCACCCTGAGGACTTTGGCCTGCCGATGGCGAGCAATCGCGCGCTCAAGGTTGAGACGCCCGAGCAGTCGCGGGAGATGCTGATCGGCGTGCTCAAGGGCGAGCCTGGCCCCGCGCAAGACATCGTGTGCCTGAACGCGGGCGTGGCACTGTATGCCGCCAATGTGGTCGATTCGGTGCCCGCAGGCTTGGCCAAGGCCCGGGCCGTGATTGCGTCGGGCGCCGCGCTGGCCAAGCTGGAGCAGGTGGTCACGCGCACGCACGCGCTGGCCACGGCGGCCTGACACGGCCATGTGGCGCGACCCTGGCACCTGGATTGCACTGGGCATCTCTGCCCTTTTCATCGTGGCCGGGTTTGTGATGCACCGCGTGTTCACCAAAATTCTGAAACAGGGCTCCCCTGAGTCCGACGACACCGAAACCGACAACCCAAAGGCCGCGCACCATGAGCAGTGACATCCTCAACAAAATCGTCGCCGTCAAGCACGAAGAAGTAGCGGCAGCCAAAAAGCGCCTGTCCTTTGAAGCCATGCGCGCCGACGCCGAGAGCCGTGTGCTCACCCGCGACTTTGAAGGCGCGCTGCGCGCCAAGATCGCCAAGGGCCAGGCGGCGGTGATTGCCGAGATCAAGAAGGCCAGCCCCAGCAAGGGCGTGCTGCGTGCTGACTTCGAGCCTGCTGACATTGCCCAGAGCTATATGGAAGGCGATGGCAAGGTGAGCGCGGCCTGCCTGTCGGTACTGACCGACCGGCAGTTCTTTCAGGGCCAGCCCGACTACCTGAAACAAGCCCGCGCCAGCACGTTGCTTCCTGTGCTGCGCAAGGATTTCATGGTGGATGCGTACCAGATCTACGAATCGCGCGCCATGGGCGCCGACGCCATCCTGCTGATTGCGGCCAGCCTGGACGACGCCCAGATGGCCGACTTCGAGGCCATTGCACGCAGCCTGGACATGGCGGTGCTGGTGGAGGTGCATGACCGGCCGGAGCTGGAGCGGGCTCTGAAGCTCAAGACTCCGCTGGTCGGCATCAACAACCGCAACTTGCGCACGTTCGAGGTCACGCTGGACACCACGCTCTCCATGCTCAAGGACGTGCCTGCGGACCGGCTTCTCGTCACCGAGTCGGGCATCTTGAAGCCTGCCGATGTGAAGGCCATGCGCGACGCAGGTGTGCACGCCTTCTTGGTGGGCGAAGCCTTCATGCGGGCGGACGATCCGGGCCTGGCCCTGGCCAAGCTCTTTGAGTGAGAGAGGGTGAAAACTCCTGTTTTAATAGCTGCTTGCGCTTGATGGTAAAGCGCTAGAGCCTATTTTGACCATGAATTCAACTCCCCAGACCCCGGCCCAACTCCAAAGCGCCAACCCCGCCGACTGGCCCGTGGCGCCCGACTGGCAGCCGTTGGCGGACGCCTTTTTTGCTGGCGCACGCGGGCAGGCGTTGCTCGCGTTCTTGCAGGCGCGGCTGCAGGCGGGTGCGGCGATCTTTCCGCCCCAGCCGCTGCGGGCGCTGGAGCTGACGCCACCTGAGGACGTGCGCGTGGTCATCCTGGGGCAGGATCCGTACCACGGCCGGGGCCAGGCCGAGGGGTTGGCGTTTTCGGTGGCGCCGGGCGTGCGCCTGCCGCCCTCGCTGCAGAATATCTTCAAGGAAATGCAGCGCGACCTGGGGGTGGCCTTCCCCCCGTTCCCGAACCCCGGCGGCAGCCTGGTCAAGTGGGCGAAGAACGGCGTGCTGCTGCTCAACACCTGCCTCACGGTGGAAGAGGGCCAGGCCGCCAGCCATGCAGGCAAGGGCTGGGAGGAACTGACCGACACCGTCATCCGCCACGTGGCCGAGGGCCCGCGCCCTGTGGTGTTCATGCTCTGGGGCTCGCACGCCCAGTCCAAGCGCGCGTGGATTCCCGCAGACCGCGGGCACCTGGTGCTCACATCCAACCACCCCTCGCCGCTGTCGGCACTGCGCCCGCCTGTCCCTTTTATTGGCAACGGGCACTTTGGCAAGGCGCGGGATTTTCGCGCGCAGCACGGTTACTGAGCAGGGTTTGCAGCATTGCCGGCATGCCATGACCGACGCAGACGTGGAGGCACAAATGTTCGCCTTGCTGGCGCGGCGGGGTGCCGGTGGATGCCACGGTGCCCGGGGGGCCGATTCGCCTGGGGCTGCCGGGTGATGACCAGCACGCCGGATAACCGACGCCAAGGGCTACCACTGCTGCGGTAGCCGTTCCTTGAGCAGCTCCAGAAACGCCTGCGCCGCCACCGGCAGGCTGCGCCCGGCCAGGGTCTGGATTTCGATGTCGCGCAGGTCCATGCCGGGGTCGCTGATGGGCAGGGCCACGATGGCGCCTTCGGCCACCAGGTGGCGCACGGCGATCTCGCTGGCCACGGACAGGCCGCCGCCCAGTTGCACAAAGTTGACCACCGTCTTGGCGTGGTTGCTGATGAGCACGGCGTCGAGCTGCAGGCCCTGGCGGCTGCAGACGATGTCGATCATCTGGCGCACCGTGGTCTCGGGCGGGGGCAGCGCCAGAGGGTATTCGGCCATCTGCGCCAGGGTCACGCTGCCTGCGCTGGCCAACGGGTGGCCGGGCGGCAGCAGGGCCAGCACCGGGGCGCTCTGGCGGTAGGCCACGTCGATGTCCTTGTGCGGCGCGCGGCTGAAGCACAGGCCGATGTCGGCCGCGCCGCTGCGCACGGCGTCGGGCACCTGGGCCGTGGGCAAGGCGATCACGCTGAACTGCACCCCGGCGTACGTGCGCTGGAACTCCACGCACAGGCGCGGCACGAGCTCGTTGGCAAATGCGTCGGACGTGGCCAGGCGCACCTGCCCCGCGCGCAGGCCTTGCAGCGCACCGATCTCGCCCAGTGCGCGCTCGGCGTCCAGCACGGTGCGGCGTGCGTGCACCGCCAGGATCTCGCCCGCCGCCGTGAGCACCATGCCGCGCGGGTGACGCTCGAACAGGGGCGTGCCCAGCTGCGCCTCCAGCCCCGCGATCTGGCGGCTCAGCGCCGAGGCGGCCACATGCAGCCGGGCCGAAGCCTCAGTGAGCGATCCACTCTGCGCCACGGCCAGAAAGTAGCGCAGGGTGGTGTCTTGCAGCAGGTGGGGACGCATGGAGGAAGGGGCGGAGAAGGAGGTGTTCAGTATGCGCCGGTTTGCCGTGGTGGCAAAGCATCTTGCTGAAATGCTGTTGGTCAAGCAAGGCGCAGCTTCCTAAGATGGTTCCATCCTCTGTTGTGTCCGATTTCTTTGCGGGAGTGCTCTGTATGCGTCTACTTTCCTGGGGCCGTGGTGTCTGGGGCCTGGCCGGCCTGCTGGTGCTGGCATCTGCTGCGCAGGCACAAGCCAATTGGCCGGACCGCCCCGTGCGGGTGATCGTGCCCTTTCCGGCCAGCGGCGCGACCGACCTGGTGGCCCGCGTGGTCACCCAGCGCGTGGCGGCCGACCTGGGCCAGCAACTGGTGGTGGACAACAAGCCCGGCGCGGGCGGCACCCTGGGCACGGCCGAGGCGGCCAAGGCCGCACCCGACGGCTACACCCTGCTGCTGACCACCAGCAGCACACATGCCATCTCGCCCCACCTCATGCCCAAGCTGGCTTATGACCCGCGCAAGGACTTCACGCCGGTGGCCCATGTGGCCGACGCACCCAGCGTGCTGCTGGTCACCAACAGCCTGCCGGTCAAGACCGTGGGCGAACTGATTGCCTACGCCAAGGCCCACCCCGGCAAGCTCAACTACGCCACCAGCGGCAACGGCACCATCGTGCACCTGAACACGGCCGCCTTCAGCGCCCAGGCGGGTGTGGAGATGACGCACATCCCCTACAAGGGCACGGCCCTGGCCATCCCTGACCTGATTGCCGGGCAGACGCATGTGCTGTTCGATTCCCTGCCCACCGGCATGCCGCACGCCAAGGCCGGCCGCCTACGCGCACTGGCCGTGACCAGCGAAAAGCGCAGCACCCTGGCGCCCGAGCTGCCCACGCTGGCCGAATCTGGCCTGCCCGGCTATTCGTCGGTGACCTGGTTTGGCGTGTACCTGCCCGCCGGGGCTCCCCCCGCCTTGGTGGACCGCGTGCACAAGGCTTTTGCCAAGGCCGTGCAGGCGCCCGAGGTGGCCGAGAGCCTGGCCAAGCTGGGCGTGGAGCCCGCTGCGCCGCGCACGCCCGCGCAGTTTGGTGCCATGGTGCAGGCGGACAGCAACCGCTGGGCGACGGTGATTCGCCAACACAAAATAAGCATTGAATAACCCCCCTGAGGCGCTGCGCGCCTTCCCCCCGCTCTCGCACCGCTGCGCGATGCGGGCGAGGGGACGACACCCTCGGTGCGGGGCGGCCCTTCCTCGGTGTCCTTTTCCTCGGACACGCCAGTTTTCATCCGAGCGGGTCCTGGCCCGCCATGGAGTCCCATCACATGAACCCCCAAGCCCTCGACTGGTCCCTTCCCTACGCCTCCCACCGCAGTGCGGTCATGGGCCGCAATGTGGTTTCCACCTCGCAGCCGCTGGCCGCGCAGGCGGGCCTGCGCATGCTGCTGGCGGGTGGCAACGCGGTGGACGCCGCCATTGCCGCTGCCATGGCGCTCACGGTGGTGGAGCCCACGGGCTGCGGCCTGGGCAGCGACGGGTTTGCCATCGTGTGGGATGGCAAGGAGCTGCACGGCCTCAATGCTTCGGGCCGCTCGCCTGCGGCATGGACGCCTGAATACTTCGAGAAGCTGGGCGGCATCCCCGAGACGGGCTGGAACGCCGTCACCGTGCCGGGTGCCGTGTCGGCCTGGGTGGCGCTCTCCAAGCGCCTGGGCAAGCTGCCGTTTGCACAACTGGCCCAGCCCGCCATCGAATATGCGCGCAATGGCTTCCCGGTTTCGCCCACCATCGCCCGCCTGTGGGCGCTGGGCGCGGCCAAGCTGGGCACGCAGCCCGGGTTTGCCGAGTGCTTCATGCCGAATGGTCGCGTGCCCCAGGCGGGCGAAATCTTTCGCAGCGAAGCCCATGCGCGCACGCTGGAGCTGATTGCCGAGACCGAGGGCGAGGCTTTCTACCGCGGCGTGATCGCTGAGCGCATCGCGGCGCATGCGCAGGCGAATGGCGGTGCCATGACGCTGGCCGACCTGGCCGCGCACCAGGCCGACTGGGTGGGCACCATTCAGCAGCGCTTTGGTGATTCCGTGGTTCATGAAATCCCGCCCAATGGCCAAGGCATTGCCGCGCTGATGGCGCTGGGCATGCTCGATGCCCACGGTGTGGGCACGCACCCGCTGGACAGCGTGGAGACCGTGCACGCCAGCATCGAGGCCATGAAGCTCGCGTTTGCCGACCTGCACCAGTACAACGCCGACATCGACGCCATGCACGTCAAACCCGATGCTTTGCTGAACCCCGACTACCTGCGCAGCCGCGCCGCGCTGATCGACACCACGAGCGCTGGCGATCCTGGCTACGGCGCCCCGCGCCCCGGCGGCACGGTGTACCTGGCGGCGGCCGACGCGTCCGGCATGATGGTCTCGTTCATCCAGTCCAACTACATGGGCTTTGGCTCGGGCGTGGTGGTGCCGGGCACGGGCATCAGCCTGCAGAACCGGGGCCACGGCTTCAACCTGATCCCGGGCCACGCCAACCAGGTGGCGCCGCGCAAGCGCCCGTCGCACACCATCATCCCGGCCTTCGCCATGCATGCCGACGGCACGCCGCAGATGGCGTTTGGCGTGATGGGCGGCCCCATGCAAAGCCAGGGCCACACGCAGATGGCGCTGCGCGTGCTGCGCTACGGCCAGAACCCGCAGGCGGCGGCCGATGCACCCCGCTGGCGCGTGACGGGCGGCAAGGGCGTGGCGGTGGAGCCAGGGTTCGACCCCGTCGTGGTCGCCGCACTGCGCGCGCGCGGGCACGAGGTGACGGTGGAAGAGGGGAATGGCGTGTTTGCCTTTGGCGGCGCGCAGCTGGTGCTGAAGAACGGCAACAGCTACATCGCAGGCTCCGACCCACGCAAGGACGGGCACGCGGTAGCGTTCTGACGCGCCTTGCGCGCGGCGCCCTGGGGCGGCTCAGCGCGCTGCGCAGGTCGGAAACCGCTTGGCGAGCTCGTGCGCCGGCATCGTCTCCGCGAGATCGAGGTTGCGCACCAGCGGGATGTATTCCCCCGTTTCGGTGAATCGCAAGAGGGTGGTCACGACGCGGCTGCCGGAGCCGCCTTGTTGGCAGCCCGACAGTTCCAGCCCCAGGCCCAGCTGGCGGGAACCATCGTCCGTGCCTTTCCAGCCCATGGCCCGCTCTCGCAGGGCCTGCAGGCGCGGCAGGGCGGCGGGGTCGATCCGCCAGACCTGCACATGGGTCCGGGACGTTTCATATTCCGCGAGCACGCTGCGATCGGCCGTGCTGCGCAGCTCCTGCAGGGGCAATTTTTCTTCCAGGCGCTCGGTGGCGATGGCTCCCCCGGGCTTGCGCAGCGTGCGCGAAACGCTCACCGTGAGCTCCAGTGCGTTGCCATGAAGCTGCAGGCCCGGGCTGTGTACCACGGCGGCGCGCAGCGCGGCGGGGTCCAGCGTCTCCAGCTGGAGCTGCCGCAGCTTCCACAGCGATGACACCGGCACACTGCCGCAGGCGGACAGCAGCACCAGGGCCAAAAGACACGATGAAGCACGGAGAAAAGCCAAAGGGCGCAGGGGTGTGAAGAAAAAAAGCATGGTGATAAATTTCTGTTTGACGGTATATTATTATTGTTTCACAGAAAAATTACCAACCATGACGCAACATTCACCCCCATCGGTATCTTCTGTTCACAGCCCCTCGTTTCGCCGCCTGGCCTGGGGCCTTCTGGCGGCCAGCTGGGCGTGTGCCCTGGTATCGCTGGTGTTGTCGATGGCGCGCTGGGCGGCCATCGGGCATGAAACGGGTTGGGGTGGCTGGATGCCGCTTTCGGTGGTGCCCTCGCAGGCCTTGTTGGTCGGCCTCACACCGCCGCCCTCCATGGAGACCCATTGGCGCTGGGTGGGCGTGGCGCTGGAGTGCATTCCCGCTGCGGCCATGCTGTATGCGGTGCTGTGCGTGCATCGCATCTGCCGGTCCTTTCTGGCCGGGGCCGTGTTCGGGCCGGCGGTGGTGCACGGGTTCCGTGGCGTGGGCTGGGGCTTTTTGGCGATGTTCGTGACTTCACTCGTCTACCAGGCGGGGGTGACGGCGCTGCTGTCCTGGCTGGCTTCCGGCCAGCAGAACGGCCTGGTGGCGCTGGGCGTGGGACCGTTTGAAATGAGCGTATTGGTCGTGGGGCTGATGATGTTGCTTCTGGGGCACGTGCTGGCCGAGGGCCACCGCCTGCAAGCCGAAGCGGATGCGTTTGTTTAGCAACTCGCCAGCGAAGGAATTCCCATGGCGATTGTCGTGACCCTGGATGAAATGCTCGCACGCCGCAAGGTCAAGTCGCGCGATCTGGCGGCCCATGTGGGCATCACCGAGGCCAACCTGTCCCTGCTCAAGAGCGGCAAGGTCAAGGGCGTGCGTTTCGAGACCCTGTCCGCCATTTGCAGTTATCTGCAGTGCCAGCCGGCAGACCTGCTGGCCTGGGTGCCCGATGCGGAGTCGGAGGAGGGCGAGGCGCCTTCGCGTGGCGGGGCTGGTGGCTTGGCCCAGGGCGACTAGGGCAGTGCGAGGCACGCGTGGCTCCGGCCCGCGACTGGCCTGGGCAGTAGCTGGGGCGCTGTTGCTGCATGGATTGGTTCTAGCGATGCTGAGTAGAAGCGATGGTGCTCTGCGGACTTCGCCCGAGCGCAGCGATGCACCTGCCATGGTATGGGTGACGCTGGCGCCGCAGCCCGCGTCCACGGCACCCAGCAAGCCGTTGCCAGCTGCCATGCCCCGGCCTGCCGCCCCAGCCCGGAGCACTACACCCGTTACCAGCGCGCAGGGCCGCACGCAGGCCGTTATTCGCAGCGGGCGGCCGATCGCTGTGGAGCCTGCTGCGCCTGATGGCAGCGTGGAGGGCTTGACCGCCGCACTGCCAGTTGCGCCCGCGCCGCGGGCGCCGGCATCCGGGCCGGGTGATGCCCCACTGGCTGCTCCCAACATGGACGATGTGGCACGGGCGCTACAGCGCGAGCGGGCCTGGCAGCGCCGGCAAGGGGCACAGCAACCACAGCCGCCGCATCAGCGCTGGGAAGTCGCTCCAGCGGGTGCCTTGGGATCTGGCATTGCCGAGCGCGACCTGCGCGGCGCAGAGGGCCGACGCACGGTTCAGGCTGCGGGCCCTTGGGGCACCTACTGTGTGGAGTTGCCTTCGGCCAACCAGCCTCCGTCCATGGGGGCTGCGCCCCGCGTTGCGCCAACCAGCACCTGCCGCTGAATGCTGGGGCGGCGATGGGCAGTGCCGTCAGCGCGTTTCCCGCACGGTCAGCCAGGTGCTGGCCGCGCCGCTGAGCACGATCGCGGCGATCCCGGCCATCGACCAGCCATCGGGCACATGGCGGTACACCAGCCAGCCCGCCAGCATGGCAAACCCGATCTGCGAATACAGGAACGGCGCAATCGTCACCGGCGTGGTGCGCGCATAGGCATGGAGCAGCAGCATGTGACCCACCGCGCTCGACAGGCCCATGGTGAACATGCCTGCCCACAGCCACGGGTCGCTCACCGGCTGCCAGAAGAACGGCACGCCCAGCGACACCAGCGCGGTGGCGATCCAGCTGGTGTAGAGCTGCGTGGTGGCGGGGCTCTCCTGGCCTGCCATCTTGCTGCTCAGCACCTGGTAGCCCGTGCCCGAGGCCAGCATGCACAGCGGCCACAGCAGCGCCCAGGTGAAGGCCTCGCCACCGGGCCGGATGATGGCCAGCGTGCCCGCCAGGCCCGCCACCACCAGCAGCCAGCGCAAAGGGCTCACCGGCTGGTGCAGCCAAAGGGCCGCCACCACCGTCACACACAGCGGCACCGTGGCCACGATGGCCGTGAACTCCGCCAGCGGCAAGGCCGTGAGGCTGATGAAGCCGAACAGGCTGGTCATGGCGAACAGCGCGCCGCGCAAGGCCTGGAAGCGGGGCTGTGTGGTGCGCAGGGCAGGGCGCCCCGCCCGTTGCAGCACGAAGGCCGTGGTCAGCAGCGACTGGAACACATAGCGCATCCACAGCGCCATGACGATGGGTACGCCCACGCTGACCAGCTTGCTCGCGGTGTCCAGCAGCGCAAAGAACGCGCAGGCCGTGACGGCAAGCGCGATGCCCGCCAGCGCCGCACGCCGGCGGGCTGCGGGGCTGGTCGACGTCGCAGGGCCTGAGGAACTCACGGCGTGCTGCGTGCACGCTCCAGCAGCATGGCGTCGCCATAGCTGAAGAAGCGGTACTGCTGGGCAATCGCGTGCCGGTACAGGCCCATGATGTGGGCGTAGCCCGCAAAGGCGCTCACCAGCATCATCAGCGTGCTTTTGGGCAGGTGGAAGTTGGTGATCAGCACATCCACTACCTGGAATGCAAAGCCCGGTGTGATGAAGATGTTGGTGTCGCCAGAGGCCTGGCCCGTCTTCGCCCAGGATTCGAGTGTGCGCACGGTGGTGGTACCCACGGCCACCACACGGCCGCCGCGCTGGCGGCAGCGCTCCAGCGCGGCCAGCGTGGCCAGGGGCACCTCGTACCACTCGGTGTGCATCTGGTGCTCGGCCAGGTTTTCGGTCTTGCAGGGCTGGAAGGTGCCTGCGCCCACGTGCAGCGTGACGCTGGCACGTTCGATGCCGCGTGCAGCCAGGTCGGCCAGCACGCCCTCGTCAAAATGCAGCGCGGCCGTGGGCGCGGCCACGGCGCCGGGGTTGCGGGCAAACACGGTCTGGTAGCGCTGGCTGTCCTCGGCCTCGTCGGGGTCGTGGTCGCTGTTCTGGTGGCGCTCGATGTAGGGCGGTAGCGGCAGGTGGCCGTGGCGGTCCATCAGTTCCCAGGGCGATTCGCCCGCCGGGCCGTGCAAGGCAAAGCGGAACAGCGGGCCGTCCTCGGTGGGCCAGCGGCCCAGCAGCTGCGCGTCAAAGCCGCCCGCCTTGCGGCCACCAGCCATGTGCACCACGCTGCCGGGCAGGGGCTTCTTGCTGACCTTCATGTGGGCCACGACTTCATTACCCGGGTTGCCAGCCTCGACGGGCAGCACGCGCTCGATCAGCAGCTCCAGCTTGCCGCCGCTGGTCTTCTCGCCAAAGATGCGCGCCTTGACCACGCGCGTGTCGTTGAAGACGAGCAGGTCGCCTTCGCGCAGCAGGCCGGGCAGCTCGCGAAAGATGCGGTCCACCGGCTGCATGGCGCGGCCGTCGAGCAGGCGCGAGGCGCTGCGCTCGGGCGCGGGATGCTGGGCAATGAGTTCGGGGGGCAGCGAGAAGTCGAAGTCGCTGAGGGTGAACACGCGGGGTGCTCTGGGGGCGCTGGCTGCGCCGCTGGAGAGATCAGTCATCGTGCTTGAGGGCCGAACGGGCCCGTGCCAAGGTAAAAATTGCGGAAGGCGCGATTGTCCCACGGGGCTGCAGGCCCTGCCGGCGCCGTGCTATGGCTGGGGGGTGAACACCACCGGTGCGGGCACACTGCGCACCAGCCGCCGCACGTCATCCGCCTGGGCCAGTGTGGTGCCTGGGTGCAGCAGCGCGGCCGCCCCGGCCGCCACACCCCAGCGCAGGGCCTCGGCCGGCGCATCGCCCCGGTCCAGCGCCCAGACCAGGGTCGCCAGAAAACAGTCGCCCGCGCCCGTGGTGCCGGTGGTGGCGGGTACGTTGAGGGCGGGCGCTTGCCACACGCCCTCGCGCGTGGCCAGCACGGCGCCTTGTTCGCCCACTGACAACGCCACGATGTCGGCGGCGCCGCTGTGCACCAGCGACTGGGCGGCGGTGCACCAGTCGGCCGCATGTTCCAGCGGCTGTTGCATCACGTCGCGCAGCTCTCGCAGGCTGGGCTTGACCAGCGCCACCCCGGCCTGCAAGGCCGCCGCCAGCGGCGGCCCCGAGGTGTCGACGGCTACCCGCACGCCCCGGCCGGATGCGGCGCGCGCCAGCTGGGCGTAGAAGTCGTCCGGCGTGCCAGGCGGCAGGCTGCCGCTGGCAATCAGCCAGCGGGGTGGCGGTGTGTGGGTAGCCAGCGCATCCAGGCAGGCCTGCCACTCGCTGGCCTGCAGCGTGGGGCCGGGCAGCACAAAACGAAACTCCTGGCTTGTGGTGGTCTCGACCACCGAGAAGTTCTCGCGCGTATCGCCCGAAATTGGTTGCAGCAGCGTGGGCACGCCCTCTGCGGCCAGCAGCTGCCGCACCTGGGTGCCCGCCGCACCGCCCGCCAGCGCCCAGGCGCACACGTCTGCGCCCAGGCGGTGCAGCACCCGCGCCACGTTGATGCCTCCGCCGCCGGCGAAACGCTGCACCGGGCCGCAGCGCAGCTTGTGGGTGGGCGCAACGTGGTCGGTGGTGGTGGCCAGGTCGAGGGCGGGGTTCAGCGTGAGGGTGATCAGTGCGGGCATCGGGCTACCAGACCTTTTCGGCAAAGCCCGACCACAGCTCGTTCAGGTCGGGAAAGCGCCACTTGTCGGGGTCTTCGCGCGCCACGATCTTCTCGGTGCAGCCCGGGGCAGACAGGTCCACCATTTCGGGCGGGATGCGCAGGTCGGACTTGGTCGAGAAGAACACCTTGACCATGGGGGTAGTGAGTGCGGCTGCCGATTGTTCGGTGACCACGCCGATGCGGCCCGAGGTCAGGCGCACGAGCGAGCCCACGGGGTAGATGCCGATGCTTTTGACAAAGGCCTGGAAGATGCGGGCGTCGAAATGGTCCTTGGTCCACTCGGCCATGCGGCGCAGTGACTCGGCGGGGTCCCATCCGCGCTTGTAGGGGCGGTCGGAGGTGATGGCGTCGTACACGTCGCAAATGGCCGTCATGCGCGCGATCACGCTGATGCCTTCGCCCTGCAGCTTGTCGGGGTAGCCGGAGCCGTCCACCTTTTCATGGTGGTGCAGACAGGCGTCCAGCACCGCGTCGGGCACGTTGCCGCCTTCCTTGAGCATGTGGTAGCCCTCCACCGGGTGGCTGCGCACCACGGTGAATTCCTGGTCGGTGAGCTTGCCGGGTTTGTTGAGCACGGCCAGCGGGATGGCCGCCTTGCCCAGGTCGTGCAGCAGGCCTGCCATGCCAGCGAGCCGCTGCTGGTCGTCCTTGAGCTTGAGCTGCTTGGCCAGGGCCACCATCAGCGCGCACACGGCTACCGAGTGCATGTAGGTGTAGTCGTCGGCCGTTTTCAGGCGCGCCAGGCTGATGAGCGCGCCGGGGTTGCGGGTGACGGAATCCGAAATTTCCTCCACCAGGCTTTGGGCGCCCGCCGAGTCCACCGCGCGGCCCATGCGGGCCTCGTTGAACATCGAGACCACGGCCTCTTTGGATTTCACGCAGATGGCAGCGGCCATCTTCAGTTCGCTGTGCATGTCCGCAGGATTGCGGTTGCGCTTGGGCGGTGGCGGTGGGGATGGCAGCGTGACTTTGATGGGGGGCAGGTCCTCCAGGCGACTGAAGTCGGTGTCAATCTGCGCGTCGGCCTCCTCGCGCGACACCGACGCGGTGCCCACCGCCACGTCCAGCCCCTTGTCGGTGTCAATCCAGATTTCCTGGATGGCAGTGGCTTGTATCCGGGCCAGGTCCCCGGGGTCCTTGAGCAAGAACTTGGCCCGCCAGAACGGGTGGTCCATCCACGACCCGCAGAACTCGTGCAGATACATGCCCAGGGTGAGATGCTGAATGTGAATGCGTTTGAGCATGGTAGGAGCCCGGACTCGGAATAAACGCCCGTCTTTAGGCGTAATCAACGGTAACCATGGTAGCCTTTTTGCCCCGCCCTTGTCGTTCGCAGAACCCGCTACATGCCCGCCGCAGCCCCCAGAGTTTCCCTTAGCGCCAAGGCTTCGGCAGCCCCTGCTGCGGCCAAAGGCGGCGCGTCGTTGGCACAAAAGGCGCTGCAAAAGCTGGGGCTCCAACGTGACATCGACCTGGCCCTGCACCTGCCCCTGCGCTACGAGGATGAAACCCGCATCACCCCGCTGGCCAATGCGCGCGACGGGCAGATGGTGCAGATCGAAGCCACGGTGACCGCCAGCGAGATCCAGCTGCGCCCGCGCCGCCAGCTGCTGGTGCAGGTGGAGGACGACACCGGCTCGTGCGAGCTGCGCTTCTTCAGCTTCTACCCCTCGCACCAGAAAACCCTGGCCGTGGGTGCGCGCCTGCGCATCCGGGGTGAGATCAAGGGCGGCTTCTGGGGGCGGCAGATGATGCACCCTGCGTTCCGCGTGGCCGGCGGCGAGCTGCCTGCGGCGTTGACGCCCGTCTACCCCACCACGGCCGGTTTGCCCCAGCCCTACCTGCGCCGTGCGGTGGTGGGCGCGCTGACGCGGGTGGACTTGTCAGACACCCTGCCACCCGGTGCCGAGCCGCCGGTGACTCGGGTTTATGGCCAAAATGGCCTCCAGCGCTTATTCAGCCTGCGCGAGGCGCTCACTTTTTTGCATCACCCCACGCCCGATGTGGCGCTGTCCACGCTGGAGGACCACAGCCACCCCGCGTGGCAGCGCCTGAAGGCCGAGGAACTACTGGCCCAGCAGCTGTCGCAGCAGCAGTCGCGCCGCGCACGCGACATGCTGCGTGCGCCCGTGTTGCGCGCCCAAAAAGCCGCCGACGGTGCCTTGCCGCTGCATGAGCAGTTGCTGGCCGTACTGCCCTTCAGCCTCACGGCCGCCCAGCGCCGCGTGGGCGAAGAAATTGCCGCCGACCTGGCCCGCCAGGTGCCCATGCACCGGCTGCTGCAGGGTGATGTGGGCTCGGGCAAAACCGTGGTCTCGGCCCTGGCCGCCTGTCTGGCGATTGATGCGGGCTGGCAGTGCGCGCTGATGGCCCCCACCGAAATCCTGGCCGAGCAGCATTTCGCCAAGATGATCGGCTGGCTCGAACCCCTGCTGGCCGAGCGCGGCCGCAAGGTGGCCTGGCTGGTGGGCGGGCAAAAGAAAAAGGACCGCGCCGCCATGCTGGCGCTGGTGGCCAGCGGCGAGGCCGCGCTGGTGGTGGGCACCCACGCCGTGATCCAGGAGCAGGTGCAGTTCAAGAACCTGGCGCTGGCCATCATCGACGAGCAGCACCGTTTTGGCGTGGCGCAGCGGCTTGCCTTGCGGCAGAAACTCGCAGCCCATGGCATGGAGCCCCACATGCTCATGATGAGTGCCACCCCTATCCCGCGCACGCTGGCCATGAGCTACTACGCCGACCTCGATGTCTCGGTCATCGACGAGCTGCCCCCGGGCCGCACGCCCATCGTCACCAAACTCATTGCCGACAGCCGCAAGGACGAGGTGATCGCACGCATCGGCGCGCAGGTCGAGGCCGGGCGGCAGGTGTACTGGGTGTGCCCGCTGATCGAAGAGAGCGAGGCGCTGGACCTGAGCAACGCCACCGCCACGCATGCCGATCTGAGCGAGGCCCTGCCCGGCGTGATGGTCGGCCTGCTGCACTCGCGCATGCCCACGGCCGAGAAGAAGGCCGTGATGGCGCTTTTCACCAGCGGCCAGATGGGCGTGCTGGTCAGCACCACCGTGATCGAAGTGGGCGTGGACGTGCCCAACGCGTCCCTCATGGTCATCGAACATGCCGAGCGTTTTGGCCTGAGCCAGCTGCACCAGCTGCGCGGCCGGGTGGGGCGGGGCGCGGCGGCGTCGGCCTGCGTGCTGCTGTACGCCACCAACGACAGCGGCCGCGTGGGCGAAACCGCCAAGGAGCGCCTGCGCGCCATGGCCGAGACCAACGACGGCTTCGAGATCGCCCGGCGCGACCTGGAAATCCGTGGCCCCGGCGAGTTTCTGGGCGCGCGCCAGTCGGGCGACGCGCTGCTGCGTTTTGCCGACCTGGCCACCGACACGCACCTGCTGGAATGGGCGCGCGAACTGGCGCCGCAGATGCTGGACCGCTATCCGGAATTGGCCGCAAAGCATGTCGCGCGCTGGTTGGGTGGAAAATCTGACTATCTCAAGGCCTGACAAGCTCGCAACTGTTATGAGCCGGATGATCTCGATGGAGGGTGCGGACAGCACGGTAAGTGCCTAGAATTGCTGGATGGACGCACAGCCCCTTTTCATTAGCCTTCACGACGAGTCTGCTGGATACGAGATATCCCCAGATCGAGTGCCTCTGGCAGTCTTGCGAACTTTCGTCAAAGACGTAGAAGAGTTCCTTCGAGGAGATGGCGCTGAAGTGGATTTGCAGGCTCTGGATGTAGGTGTGGTCAAAGGCTCCCTGGCTATCCAGACTGCCCCTGTGTCGTCGCCAGGTCTCCTACGGGATCTGCTGCAGCTTGCGGCATCCGAACGTTTGGATGGCCTCGACAAAAAGCGTAGGGACGTGGTGGAACGATGGCAAAAACTCGCGCGAGGGGCGCGCCGTTGCGTGTTTCGAATTGCCGCTCCAGGCATTCCCCAAAGAGGCATCAGTATCAGCGCTGCCACCGACTTCCATGCGGACGACGCAGATCAATGGGTTCAGGTAGAGCGCTACTTGCAGGGTGAGATTGTCGAAATGGGCGGGCTCAAAAAAGTCAATGCGCATATCCGCTTGCCCGACGGCACTTTGATACCGGTGGAATCGGATCGTGAGTTCTTCCGCAGCGATACCGTAAATCGCCTCTACAAGGTCGCCATGGCCCGCATCAGCGCAGAGTACAACGTGGTGACGCGAAAGTACCGCAATGCGCGTTTGCTGGGCTTCGAAGAGCATCAGCAGACCTTGGACGAAGCGCAGTTGCGCCGTTTGACCGAGCGCGGAGCTAAGGCATGGCGGGATGTGCCTAGTGCGAGCGGTTGGGTGGATTCCCTGCGGGGAGGTGTGGCTTGATCTCGATGCTTCTGGATACGAGCTACTTGATCACCCTGGCAGATCCAGGGCGAGCGCACCACGAGACAGCCAAGCGCTATCTGCGCGAGGCCCTAGCTCAGGGCTGTCCCTTGTATTTGTCTGCCGTGGTCGCATCAGAGTTTCAAGTCGGGCAACCAGTGAGCGATCTCCCTTTGCGCAACTTTCACGTATTGCCCTTCAACATCGATCACGCCATGACCTCCGGCAATTTCATGCGTGTGCTGTCGCGTGATGCCGGCGACGACCGTGTAGCTGTGAAAGACGACGTCAAATTGCTTGCGCAAATGGTGTGTGAGTCCATTACGCACATACTCACCGAAGATTCAAACACCCTGGTGAAGTACTTGGGAAGACTCCGCGACCAAGGCCAAGCATCGGCGCAGGCCATTGTCCTGGCGGAAGGCTTTGATGCCGCTTGGTTCAACGGTGGTCAAAAGCACCTCCTGGATGAGTAGCACTGCAGGCAGTTCACCATGACCCTCACCGAACTCAAGTACATCGTTGCCGTAGCGCGGGAGAAGCACTTCGGTCATGCGGCCGATGCCTGCTACGTGTCGCAGCCCACACTGTCGGTGGCCATCAAGAAGCTGGAAGAGGAGCTGGATGTGAAGCTCTTCGAGCGCAGCGCGGGTGAGGTTTCGGTGACGCCGCTGGGCGAAGAGATCGTGCGCCAGGCGCAGAGCGTGCTGGAGCAGGCGGCGGCCATCAAGGAGATTGCCAAGCGCGGCAAGGACCCGCTGGCGGGGCCGCTCACCCTGGGGGTCATCTACACCATCGGGCCCTACCTGCTGCCCGAGCTGGTGCGCCAGTCCATCACGCGCACACCGCAGATGCCGCTGATGCTGCAGGAGAACTTCACCGTCAAGCTGCTGGAGATGCTGCGCACCGGCGAGATCGACTGCGCCATCCTGGCCGAACCTTTCCCCGACACGGGCCTGGCCATGGCGCCGCTGTATGACGAGCCCTTCATGGCGGCCGTGCCCAGCACGCACCCGCTGGCGGCGAAGAAGTCTGTGACGGCGGCCGAACTCAAGAGCGAGACCATGCTGCTGCTGGGTGCGGGCCATTGTTTTCGCGACCATGTGCTGGAGGTCTGCCCCGAATTTGCGCGCTTTGCGAGCAATGCCGAGGGCATTCGCAAGTCGTTTGAAGGCTCTTCGCTCGAAACCATCAAGCACATGGTGGCCGCAGGCATGGGCGTGACGCTGGTGCCGCGCCTTTCGGTGCCGCGCGATGCGCTGCTCACCGTGTCACGCCGCCGCAAGAGCGACGAAAGCTATATCCGCTACCTGCCCATCCGCGAAGAAGACGGCGGCCCGCCACCCATGCGCCGCGTGGTGCTGGCATGGCGTCGCAGCTTTACCCGGTATGAAGCCATTGCGTCTTTGCGCAACGCGGTGTATGCCTGCGAGCTGCCGGGGGTCAAGCGGCTGTCGTAAGGCCGGCCTGGCCTGTGCCGCGCTGGCGGGCGATGTCCTGCTGCCGTGGTGTGGCTCTGACACAGGTCAGGCACGCTGGTCATGGCCTTGCGCTACAGTGGTTTTGGTGCGATGCCTCCAGGTCCGACGAGTCGGCAGGCATCTGCTGTCGAATCCATCTTCACTTCAGGAGCAATGACATGGCCAAGGCCTCCAAGACCACCGCCCCCACCATCAACATCGGCATCAGCGACAAGGACCGCGCTGCCATCGCCCAGGGCCTGTCGCGCCTGCTTGCCGACACCTACACGCTGTACCTCACCACCCACAACTTCCACTGGAACGTGACGGGCCCCATGTTCAACACGCTGCACACCATGTTCATGGCGCAGTACACCGAGCTGTGGAATGCCGTGGACCCGATTGCCGAGCGCATCCGCTCGCTGGGCCATGTGGCGCCGGGCTCCTATGCCGAATTCGGCAAGCTGGCCACGGTGCCCGATGCTCCCGCCAAGCCCCCCAAGGCGCTGGATATGGTGCGCGTGCTGGTCGAAGGCCATGAGGCCGTCGCTCGCACCGCGCGCAGCCTGTTCCCCCTGGCCGACAAGGCCAGCGACGAGCCCACCGCCGACCTGCTGACCCAGCGCCTGACGGTGCACGAGCAGACGGCGTGGATGCTGCGCTCATTGCTCGAAGAGTAAAAGGGTTCGCAGCTTCCAAGCGCATGACCCAAGGGGCGCAGAACAGTGCAGCACAGCGAAGAAGAGCGCCTTGTCCTACATGGCGCATGTCCATCGCCTGCGCATGATGCGGGTTTTGGTCATGCCCCTTCTTCGCAGGGCGGCATGGCGTATCAATCCCCTCTGATGTATGCGAATCCTGTACGTTGAAGACAACCCGGAGCTGCGCGAGACCATCGGTATGCTCATGGAAGGTGAAGGCCGGACGGTCACGCCCTGCGCCACTGCCGAGGAGGCGCTGGCTCTGGATGCTCGGGACGTCTTTGATGTGGTGGTGACCGATGTCAGCCTGCCAGGCCTCTCGGGCACGGAACTGGCCCGCCAGCTGCTGGCGGATGATCCGCAGCGGTGGGTGGTGCTGTGCTCCGGCTACGAGCTCGGTAGCCACGCGCGCAGTTGGGGGCCCAACGTGCGCGCCTTGCTCAAACCTTTTGAGCTGGAAGAGCTGGAGCAATTGCTCGAGTCCATCCATACAGCGCTGGCTTCAGCCGCCGGCTGAGGCTTGCGAGCGCCGATCGCTCGCTGTTCATCCTTTATTCATCACGCCACCCGCCAGGTCGTGGCGATCTGCGCTGTTGTGCTGGGCTGCGCGCAGTCAATTGCGGGGGCTGCGTACTGGCGAGTGGCGCGGCAGTGTCACACGAAAGGTCGTGACATCGTCCCGTGACTGGGCCTCGATGGTTCCACGGTGGGCCCGCACGATCTGGTGCGCAATGAAGAGCCCCAGCCCCAGCCCCTGGTGGCGGCCGGGCTCACGCTCTCCACCCCGGAACGGGTCGAACAGATGCGGCAGCAGCTCAGCGGGAATGGTGCCGCCGTTGGACACTGTGATGCACACCTCCTCAGGGCTGGTACCGTCCACTGCAATCTCCACAGGGTGGTCGACTCTGCCGTGGTGCAGGGCGTTGCCAACCAGGTTGGTGATTACCTGACACAGGCGTTCGGCATCCCAGGTGCCGGCCAGGTCGCCTTGCAGGGTGGACCCGATGTGGCGTTCCGGGTGGCTGGTGGCCACCTCATCCAGCGTGCGCTGCACCAGCGCCTGCATGTGGGTGGAGCCCAGCTGCAGCGCCAGCCCGCCCGCCTGGCGAATGCGGGTCACGTCCAGCAGGTCTTCGATCATGTGGCCCATGCGCTGGCTGGCGCTTAGAACCCGGTCGGCCATCAGCGCGGCCTTGTCGGGTGGCGGCTGGCGCTTGAGCACCGTGGCTGCTGCGACGATGGACTGCAGGGGCGTGCGCAGGTCGTGGCTCAGCACCGCCATGAACATTTCGTTGATGCGCAACGCTTCGGTGCGCGCGCGCAGCTCGTGCGCCAGCGCCTGCTTGCGCCGGTGCAGTTCAAAGAACACGCTTGCCTTGTTGGTGAGCATGTGCGGGTCGATGGGTTTGTACAGAAAGTCCACCGCACCGCTCTCGTACCCCCGGAACTGCCAGTTCTGCTCCCGCGAACCCGCCGTCATGAAGATGAGCGGGATATGCCTGGTCCGTTCGCTGCCGCGAATCAGCTCCGCCAGCTCAAAGCCGTTCATCTCGGGCATTTGCACGTCCAGCAAGGCCAGGGCCACGTCGTCGTGGGCCAGCAGCAGCTCCAGGGCCTCGGGGCCAGACTGGGCCTTGAGGATATCCAGCCCGTCGCGTTGCAGCAGGGCCTCCAGGGCGATGAGGTTTTCCTCGACATCGTCAACGAGCAGGCATTTGGTGCGGTCGGTCTGGGGCATGGGCGGTGGGGAGGGTGGGGAGGGTTCTCAAAGAAGGACGCATGCGCCTGCATCAAAGCTGTTGGCGTCGGTGCAGGTCTGCCAGCAGCCTCGCAATGCCTTCAGGGGGTAGGATGTGGTCGGCCGCCCATGCCGCGATTGCTGCCTGCGGCATGGTGGGCATGCCGGCGCTGGCGGGGTCTTGCACGATGGTGAGGCCGCCTGCTGCCTGAATGGCCTGCAGGCCGTGCACACCGTCTTCGTTGGCGCCCGACAGCAGGATGCCCACCAGTCGGGGGCCGTAGTGGTCTGCCGCTGACTCGAACAGCACGTCGATTGAGGGGCGGGAAAAGTGCAGGGGAGGGTCTACCGACAGCCCCACATGCGGGCCCTGGGGCCCTGCATCGACCAGCAGGTGGTAGTCCGGTGGCGCAAAGCTCACCGAGCCTGGTGTGATGGCGTCCTTGTCCTGCGCCTCGCGCAACGGCAGTGAGCAGCGGGGCTGAAAAATATCTACCAGCAGGCTGCGCCGGTCCCGGGGCAGATGTAGCACCACCAGCACAGCCGCCTGCAGCGTGGCGGGCAGCCTGGGCAGCAGCTCCAGCAAGGCGTCGATACCGCCCGAGGAACCGCCCACCACGATGGCGGCGTAGCCCCCGGAACGTGCTGGCCTGGGCGCGAGATCGGTGGTGCTCACAGTCCGGCCTTTTTGCGGTAAATGCGGTCTTCCTTCACAAAGTCCTCGAAGGCATCGGTGTGCGCCGAAAACCGCAGCGACTCCTTGGACCCCAGGCCCAGAAACCCCCGGTGGCACAGCGACTCGCGGAACAGCCCCAGGGCGCGGTCCTGCAGGTCACGTTCGAAGTAGATGAGCACATTGCGGCAGGACACCAGATGCATTTCAGCAAACACGCTGTCGGTGGCCAGGCTGTGGTCGGAGAACACCATGTGCTCGCGCAGGCCTTTGTCGAACACCACGCGGCCATAGGCGGCCGCGTAGTAGTCCGACAACGAGCTGCGGGCGCCAGAGCGCGCATGGTTCTCGGTGAAAGCCGCCACCCGGGACACGTCGAACACGCCAGACTCCGCAGCGCGCAACGCGTGCGGGTTGATGTCGGTGGCGTAGATCAGGGTGCGGTCGAGCAAGCCTTCTTCCTGCAGCAGGATGGCCAGCGAATACACCTCTTCCCCCGTGCTGCACCCGGCCACCCAGACCTTGAGCGACGGGTAGGTGCGCAGCAGCGGCACCACCTCCTGGCGCAGCGCCTGGAAGTAAGTGGGGTCGCGGAACATGTCGCTCACCTGCACGGTGAGGTATTCGAGCAGCGCAGGGAACACGGCGGGCTCATGCAGCACGCGGTCTTGCAGCTGCGACAGCGTCTTGCAGTCGAACTGCACCAGCGCCGAGGCCAGCCGCCGCTTGAGCGACGCCTGCGCGTAGCCCCGGAAGTCATAGTGGTAGCGGTGGTAGATGGCATCGATCAGCAGGCGCTGCTCGATGTCGGCGGTGCGGGCCTTGCGGTGGGGCATGGCGGGGCCTACTTGGGCATCCACACCCGCACGAGGGACAGCAGTTTCTCCACGTCCAGCGGCTTGGCGATGTAGTCATTGGCCCCGGCGGCCAGGCATTTTTCCTGGTCGTCCTTCATGGCCTTGGCGGTCAGGGCGATGATGGGCAGGCGGCGCCACTCGGGGCGGTTGCGGATCTCGCGCATGGCGGTGTAGCCGTCCATCTCCGGCATCATGATGTCCATCAGCACCAGGTCGATGGCGGGCAGGCCGCCACTGCCGGCGCGCTCCAGCGCGCGCAGGGCCTCCAGGCCGTTGCGCGCAATCTCCACGCGGATGCCGGTGGGCTCCAGGATGCTGGAGAGCGCAAACACGTTGCGCACATCGTCTTCCACCACCAGCACGTTGCGGCCTTCCAGTGCGGTCTCGCGGTTGCGGGCCACCTGCAGCATCTGGCGGTGCTCTGCCGACAGCTCCGACTCCACCTGGTGCAGGAACAGCGTGACCTCGTCGAGCAGCCGCTCGGGCGAGCGGGCGTCCTTGATGATGATGGACTTGGAGAACCGGCGCAGCTGCTGCTCCTCGTCGCGCGACAGGGCGCGGCCTGTGTACACGATGACGGGCGGGAAGGAGACGCCGTCCTGCTCGGTCATCTGCTGCAGCAGTTCGTAGCCGCTCAGGTCGGGCAGGTTCAGGTCCATCACCATGCAGTCAAAGGTCGAGCCGCGCAGGTGTGCCAGCGTCTCGGCTGCCGTGCCGGCGCCCACGATCTCCACGTCGTCGTTGGTGAGCAGGTGGCGCACGCTCTCGCGCTGGCGCTCGTCGTCCTCCACCACCAGCACACGCCGCAGGTTCTGGGTGAACTTGGCTTCGAGCCGTTGCAGCGCGTGCACCAGTTCGTCGCGCTTGACGGGCTTGAGGGCGTAGCCCACGGCTCCCCGGCCCAAGGCTTCTTGTGAGTAGTCGGCCACCGAGACCACATGCACCGGGATGTGGCGCGTGGCCGGGTTGCGCTTGAGCTGGTCGAGCACGCCCAGGCCCGAGAAGTCGGGCAGGTTCACATCCAGCACGATGGCGCTGGGCAAGCTGTGCACCGCATACGCCAGGCCGTCGGCGGCGTTGTGGGCCAGGTGGCAGTCGAAGTCCATCTCCCGCGCCAGGTCGCTCAGGATCTGCGCAAAGCGCTCGTCGTCCTCGATCACCAGAATGCTGCGGGCGCTCGCGCGGCGCGGGACTGGCGACGCGAGAGGCGCCGCTGAGGGTGGCAACGCAGGGGTAAAAGGAGCAGGGGCGACGACCGGTGCAGGCGCGCGAGCAGGTACTGCGGCAGCCAGCGGCGCCGTAGGTTCTGCTTCCGGCGATGAAGGCACCAGCTTCTGGGGCAGCACCAGGGTGAAGACGCTGCCCTCGCCCGGCGTGCTGTGAACGTGGATCGACCCGCCCAGCAGCTGCGCCAGGTCGCGCGAAATCGACAGGCCCAGGCCCGTGCCGCCGTACTTGCGGTGGGTGCTGCCGTCGGCCTGCCGGAAGGCCTCGAAGATCAGTTCCTGCTGGTGCGCCGGGATGCCGATGCCGGTGTCCTTCACGGCAAACGACAGGGTGTCGTCGGGGTTGAGCGACACGTGCAGCGCCACCGAGCCCTTTTCGGTGAACTTGAGCGCGTTGGACAGCAGGTTCTTGAGCACCTGTCCCAGGCGCTGCGGGTCGGTGTCCAGCGTGGCGGGTGCGTCGGGCGCGACGGTGGCCGTGAGCGTCAGACCTTTTTCTTGCGCCAGCGGGCGCAGTGGGTCGATCAGCGTTTGCAGGGCCTTGGAAAGCGTCACCGTTTCCACCGACACAGTGGCCTGCCCGGCCTCGATCTTGGACAGGTCGAGGATGTCGTTGATCAGAGCCAGCAGGTCGTTGCCCGCCGCGTAGATGGTCTGCGCGTATTTCACCTGGTCGGCGCTCAGGTTGCCGGGCTTGTTGTCTGCCAGCAGCTTGGCCAGGATCAGGGTGGAGTTGAGCGGCGTGCGCAGCTCGTGGCTCATGTTGGCCAGAAACTCGCTCTTGTACTGGCTGGACAGCTCCAGCTCGCGGGCCTTGTCGGTCATGGCGCTTTGCGCGCGCAGCAGTTGCTCGCGCTGGTATTCCAGCTGCTGGGTCTGGGTCTCCAGATGGGCGTTGGTTTGTTCCAGCTCGGTCTGCTGCACCTCCATCTGGGCTTGCGACTCTTGCAGGATGCGGCTTTGCTGCTCCAGCTCTTCATTGCTCACACGCAGTTCTTCTTGCTGGGTCTGCAGCTCTTCGGACTGGCGCTGGGTTTCTTCCAGCAAGGCTTCCAGGCGGTTGCGGTCAATCCCCGCGCGGATCGCCACTGCCAGGATGCCCGAGGCGCGTTCCATCAGGGTGCGCTCGGGCTCCGTCAACGGGCGTTGAAAGCCCAGTTCGATCACGGCAAAGACTTCTCCGTTCTCGATGGCGGGGGCCAGCAGCAGTTCAGTCGGCGCCGACTGGCCCGTGCTGGACGACACCATCAGGTGGTCGGCGGGCACATCGCGCACATGCAGCATCTGGCGCGAGCGTGCTACCTGGCCCACCAGGCCCTCGCCGGGCAGCAGGCGCTGCTCCAGCCTTTCGCGCGGCAGTGCGTAGCCACCAAACAGGGTGAGCGCGCCGTTGCAGTCGGCCACATAGCCTGCCCCCACGGCGGCGCGCAGGTACTGCGCCAGGTATTCGAGCGTGAGCTGGCCGAGGTCTTCCAGCCGGTGGTCGCCCTGGATGCGCTGGCTCAGCCCGTTGAGGCCCGCCGACACCCATGACTGCTGGGCCTTGAGGCGGTAGTCCCGCGCGTTGGCTGCGGCCGACAGGCAGATGAGCACCAGCAGCACGAACGAGCCGCCCCAGGAGTAGTAGGTGGACATCGAGGCCGCCTCTACCCACTGCTTGCGGTCGCTTTCCAGCTGTTGGTTCAGCAGCGTGGACAGGTCCGACGCCAGGTCGCGGATGCGGTCCATCAGCACCCGGCCGGTATCGCTGCGGGTCACGGCCACGGCGGCCTCCTGGCCCTTTGAGCGGCGCAGTTCAATGGTCTCGCCCAGCTCGCGCAGTTTTTCGTGGCGCAGGTCGTCAATCTGCAGCACCAGGCGGCGCTGCACGGCGCTGTCGTCCGTCAGCTCCTTGAGGCGCGCCATGTTGCGCTCCATGGCGCCCAGGGACAGGTTGTAGGGCTGCAGGTAGGTGTCGTCTCCCGTCAGCAGGTACCCGCGTTGCCCGGTCTCAGCATCTTTCAACGAGGACACGAACAGGTTGAGGTGGCGCATGGTCACCGTGGTTTCGTCCATGGCCTGCACTGCATGGGTTCGTACCTGTGAGGTGCGGAAGTTCACCAGCGCGATCAGCACCGTGGCGAGGGCGGCAATCACAAATCCCACCAGCATTCCGCGGGGAATAGCAAAACGCGTGGCGGCCTGAGAGGTCGAGGTATGGGGCATGCGTTGAGGCCCCAAAAGGGCGGGTGCGTTGGGGGAGGACCGAAGACTGTAACGGGTTTTACGCGCAAGTAGGGCGCTGTTGCTTTGTCTGGGCGTGGTGCGCGATGGTCGGTGGCGCTGCTGCTACATTCGGTGCGCCCGTGGTCCTCCACCCGTAGCAGCGCCCTGCTGCCGAGCCTCTTTTTTTGCTTTCGATCACCCCACCATGTCGCCGCACCCTGTCACTGCTCGGAGTCGTTCTTCGCTCTACCTCGACCTGATCCGCTGGGACCGCCCTGCAGGCTGGCTGGTGTGCCTGTGGCCCACGCTGTCAGCGCTGTGGGTCGCAGCCGATGGATTTCCAGGCTGGCACTTGCTGGCCGTATTTGTGCTGGGCACTTTCTTTATGCGCAGCGCGGGCTGCTGTGTGAATGATGTGGCCGACCGCGACTTTGACAAGCACGTCAAGCGCACGGCACAGCGCCCAGTCACCACCGGTGCGGTGTCGGTGAAGGAGGCGCTGGGCCTGGGCGCCGTGCTGGCGCTGGTGTCGTTTGGCCTGGTGCTCACCACCAACACTGCCGCCATCCTCTGGTCCGTGCCCGCCGTGCTGGTGGCCATTGCCTACCCTTTCACCAAACGCATCATTTCCATGCCTCAGGCAGTGCTGGGCATTGCGTTCAACTTCGGCATCGTCATCGCCTTTGCCGCCGTGCAGGGCAGCGTGCCTGCGGTGGCGTGGTGGATGTGGCTGGGCAACATGTTCTGGGTGCTGGCCTACGACACCGAATACGCCATGGTGGACCGCGACGACGACCTCAAGATCGGCATCAAGACCTCGGCCATCACGCTGGGGCGCTTTGATGTGGCGGGCATTGTGCTGTTCTACCTGCTCTTTGTCGGTATTTGGGCGGTAGCGCTTTCCCCTTATGCACTAGGAGCTATCTTTTATATAGCGATTGCGGCGGCGCTGGCCCAGGCCGTGTGGCATTTCACGCTGATCCGCACCCGCACCCGCGAGGGTTGCTTCAAGGCCTTTCGCATCAACCACTGGCTGGGCGCCACGGTGTTTGCGGGCATTGCGGGCAGCTATCTGCTGCGGTGGTTGGGGCTGACGGGCTGACTGCGGCGCGCGGCCGGGCTGGTCTGTGACGGTTGTGGCGGGTTTTTACAAGCCGGTTTCCACGCCATTCGCTACATTGACTGGGAGCCGCGAGCCCTCCTGCAGCTTTCATTCAGATCCCTTTTTGCACCCCTTTATCCATGACCGAAGACCGCGTCAACCAACTGCTGCAGGACATCCAGCAGCGCCATCCCGAGCAACACAGCGTGCTGCAGGGCGCCCGTGCCCTTGTTCTCGCTCTGGGGCCCGATGTGCGCGAGGAGGTCAAATACGGCGGCATCCTCTTTTCGGCTCCCCAGCCTTTTTGTGGTCTGTTCGCGTACACCCGGCATGTGTCGCTGGAGTTTGGCGATGGCGCCCAGCTGCCGGACGCATTCAAGGTGCTGGAGGGCGCTGGCAAACAGCGCAGGCATATCAAATTGCACACGCCAGGAGACCTGACTGCCAAGCAGGTGTCCCACTACCTTGGATTGGCGTGCTCCCTCAGCAATAGCCCGAAGCGCCAATAGCCGCCAGCCACTGGGGCGAAGCCACCACTGCTGCGGGTGCGCGGTCCAACCAGCGCCCAAATTCGCGGGTCATGTGAGCCTGGTCGGTGTAGCCATGGTCCGCCGCGCATTCTGCGAGCGAGGCGGCGGCTGGCAGCGCCTGCGCAGCACGGCGGACGCGGGCCAGGCACTTCCAATAGGCCGGGGGGCGCCCGGTGGCGGCCTGTATCAGGCGCTGCAGGGTGCGCTCCGACACGCCCAGTTGCCGTGCTGCCTGGGCCACCTCGCTGTGGCGCGCCAGGCTTTGCAGGGCGTCGGCCACCCGCGTATCCAGCACCACGCAGTCGTGCAGCAGGGGCAGGGCATCGTGGGCGTCGTTCATGGGCTGGTTCTGCAGCAGGGCCAGCAGGCGTTGCGAATCTATCTGTGTGCCCGGCTGCATGCGAAACCCCCAGTAGCGCTCGCCCACCGTGCCGGACACGGTGTAGGTGCTGTCTGCCAGATCGGTCACAAACCAGGTGGGTGGCTGGTGGGGGAGGGCGTGCAGGATCAGGTCACGGCATCCGTCCGGAACCACCACGGTGCTGTCGGCTGCGCACGAAGTGTGGTGCCAGGCTTCCCAGGGCTGCAGGAGCTGGGGCATACCTAGTGATGCTCTTCACGAACCATCGCGGCGTGTGCCTCTGCGGGCTCGGGCGGCCTGTCGCGTTGCAAACGCCTCGCGATAGCTACGGCTATCGCTGCGTTTTGCGCCTTGCAGTTCAACCCGATCCGCAGCGCACACATCGCTCGATTCATGCAGAGCATCCCTAGCCCCCGAACTCATTGCCCAGTTCATCGGCGCGCTGGCGTGCGGCTTCCATGGCGCGTTCAAAGGCTGCGCCCACACCATCGTTTTCCATGGACTGCAGCGCCGCGTAGGTGGTGCCGCCCTTGGACGTGACGCGCTGGCGCAGCACAGCCGGGGGCTCGTCGGAGCGGCGTGCCAGTTCGGAGGCGCCTACAAAGGTGCCCACGGCCAGCTGGTGCGCCTGCTGCTCGGTAAGGCCCATGCCGGTGCCCGCACGGGTCATGGCTTCGAGGAAATAGAACACATACGCCGGGCCCGAGCCCGAGAGGGCGGTCACGGCGTCGAGCTGCTTTTCGGTCTGGACCCACAGGTACTCGCCGGTAGACGCCATGATGGCCTCAACCTGTGCGCGTTCGGCTGCGTCCACGGCGGGGCGAGCGTATAGCGCGCTCATGCCCTTGCCCACCAGCGCCGGTGTATTGGGCATGGTGCGCACGATGCGCTCGGTGGAAAGCCACTGGGCGATGCTGTCCGAGCGGATGCCGGCGGCCACACTCAGGTGCAGGGCGTCCTGGGTGTGCGCCTTGGCCTGGGCGGCGGCGTCCTTGAAGGTCTGGGGCTTGATGGCCCAGACCACGATGCGCGCGCGCTTCAGGGCCGGGCCCGCTTCGGCCTGGGCCTCGATCCCGTAGTTCTTGCGCAGAGCCTCCCGCGCGTCGGCCCAGGGCTCGACCACCTCGATCTGGCTGGCCGGGTGGCCCTGGTGGATCAGCCCGCCAATGATGGCGCTGGCCATGTTGCCGCCGCCAATGAAAGCGATGGTGGGAAGCGAGGGGGGTGCGGCGGTTTGGCTCATGGGAGGTGCAAGGTGGCAACAACAGGGGCCACGATGGTAGCGCCGCCGCGCTGCCACCCGGCGCGCGGCGGGTTCAATCGGCTGTCGTTTGGCGAACTGCGTGTTCCCAGTTCGCCATCAGCTCCTGCGCACGCGCGCTGCTGAGGGTGGGCACAAAGCGCCGGTCGGCGCGCCAGAGCTGCGAGAGTTCATCCGTGCTGCGGTACACGCCGCTCGACAGCCCGGCCAGGTACGCGGCCCCGAGCGCCGTGGTCTCGATGACGGCAGGCCGTACCACCGGAATGCCCAGCAGGTCGGCCTGGAACTGCATCAGCAGGTCGTTGATGCAGGCGCCGCCGTCCACGCGCAGTTCGCTCACGGGCGCGCCGCCGGCAGCCACGGCGTCGCGGCTCATGGCCAGCAGCAGGGCGGCGCTCTGGTAGGCGATGCTTTCCAGCGCCGCGCGGGCGATGTGGCCCAGCGTGGTGCCGCGTGTGAGGCCGGTGATGGTGCCGCGCGAGTCGGGTTTCCAGTACGGGGCGCCCAGGCCGGTGAAGGCGGGCACCATCATCACGCCGCCCGAATCGGGCACGCTCTGCGCCAGCGATTCCACCTCGTTACTGGTAGAGATGGCACGCAGGCCGTCGCGCAGCCACTGCACCACGGCGCCACCGACAAACACACTGCCTTCCATCGCAAATTCAGGTTGCGCCGTCGCCTGCGCTGCGCTGGTGGTGAGAAGGCCGTTTTGCGATGTCTGGAACGTGCCGCCTGTGTGCATGAGCATGAAGCAGCCCGTGCCATAGGTGTTCTTGGCCATGCCCGCCGTAAAGCAGGCCTGGCCGAACAGTGCGCTTTGCTGGTCGCCCGCCACGCCGCCGATGCGGATGCTGTGGCCCAGCAGGTCGGCCGCGATGTCGCCAAAGTGGGCGCTGGACGGCAGCACGTCGGGCATCAGCGCCTTGGGAATGCGCAGCAGCGCCAGCAGTTCGTCGTCCCACTGGTTGGTGTGCACATTAAATAGCATGGTGCGCGAGGCGTTGCTCATGTCCGTCACGTGCACTTTGCCGTGGGTGAGTTTCCACATCAGCCAGCTGTCCACCGTGCCAAAGGCCAGCTCGCCGCGCTCTGCCGCGTCGCGGGCGCCGGGCACATGGTCCAGCAGCCACTGCAGCTTGGTGCCCGAGAAGTAGGCATCCACCAGCAGGCCCGTCTTGGCCTGGATGGTGGCTGCATGGCCCTGCTCGCGCAGCTGGGCGCAGGCGGGCTCGGCGCGCCGGTCTTGCCAGACGATGGCGTGGTGCACGGGCTGGCCCGTCTTGCGGTTCCACAGCACCGTGGTTTCGCGCTGGTTGGTGATGCCCACGGCGCGCACGGCGCTCGCGGCAATGCCCGCCTTGGCCAGCGCATCGCGCGCGGTGGCCAGCTGCGTGCGCCAGATCTCCAGCGGGTCGTGCTCCACCCAGCCGGGCTGGGGGTAGATCTGCGGCAGCTCCAGCTGGGCCTGCGCCACGATGTGGCCGCCTTCGTCGAAAACGATACTGCGGGAGCTGGAGGTGCCTTGGTCGAGTGCGAGCAGGTAGGTCATGGTGAATGTCAGGTGATCAAGCGGCCACAGTGCAAACGACTTCGGCGTCTTGCAGCAACGCCGGAAACGGCTCAGGCGGCGGCGCGTCGGTGAACAGGCGGTCGATTTGCGCCAGTGTGGCCAGTTGCACCATGGCTGGGCGGTTGAACTTGCTGAAGTCGGCCGCCAGCCAGACCTCGCGTGCGTGTTCGATGATGGTTTGCGCCACCTTCACTTCGCGGTAGTCGAAGTCGCGCAGCGAGCCATCGGGCTCGATGCCCGAGATGCCGATGAGCGCAATGTCCACCTTGAACTGGCGGATGAAGTCCACCGCCGCTTCGCCGACGATGCCCCGGTCGCGGGCGCGCACCACGCCTCCGGCCACGATGACCTCGCACTCGGGGTTACCGCTCAGGATGGCGGCCACGTTCAGGTTGTTGGTGATCACGCGCAGGCCGCGGTGGTGCAGCAGGGCTTTGGCGATGGCCTCGGTGGTGGTGCCGATGTTCAGGATCAGCGAGCAGTCGTTGGGCACTTGTTCGGCCACGGCGCGCGCGATGCGGGCCTTGCCTTCGGCGTGCAGTGTCTCGCGCTGGGTGTGGGCCAGGTTTTCCACCGTGGAGCTGGGCACGCGCACGCCACCATGAAAGCGCGTGAGCAGGCCGGACTCGGCCAGGCGCTGCACGTCACGTCGCACGGTCTGCAGGGTCACGCCCAGGGTGTCTGCCAGTTGTTCCACCGTGGCGGACTTGCGCGCTCGGACTTCTTCGAGAAGCAGCAGTTGTCGGGGGTTCGTATTCACGCGAATCAATCGGCTTATGGGGTGTAGATACTTTAAATCGAACAAAAAGGAACCTATTAAGGGTAAACCTTGATTCGATACGATCAAAAAAGAACAAAAATGAACGCAATCGAAAACGAGGCACTTTGCTGCGTGCGCAGCAGAAAGCCAGATCCACACAGCCCCCAGGGGCCATTAGAAAGGTTGCGTGATGCAGCTGGCACTGGACAGCATCAGCAAGAAGGTAGGGCCGCAGACCTGGCTCCACGACATGAGCCTGGCGCTGCACAGCGGCGCCGTCACGGTGCTGCTGGGCGCCACGCAGGCGGGCAAGACCAGCCTGATGCGCATCATGGCGGGGCTCGATACGCCCACGGCCGGGCGCGTGATGGTGGATGGCGTGGACGTGACCGGCATGCCCGTGCGCGACCGCAACGTGGCCATGGTGTACCAGCAGTTCATCAACTATCCCTCCATGAAGGTGGCGGCCAACATTGCGTCGCCCCTGAAGCTGCGCGGCGAAAAGAACATCGACGCCCGTGTGCGCGAAATTGCGAGCCGCCTGCACATCGACATGTTCCTCGACCGCTACCCGGCCGAGCTGTCGGGTGGGCAGCAGCAGCGCGTGGCACTGGCCCGCGCCTTGGCCAAGGGTGCGCCGCTGATGCTGCTGGACGAACCGCTGGTGAACCTGGACTACAAGCTCCGCGAAGAATTGCGCGAAGAACTGACACAGCTGTTTGCTGCAGGCCAGTCCACTGTGGTGTATGCCACCACCGAGCCGGGCGAGGCCCTGCTGCTCGGCGGCTACACCGCTGTGCTCGACGAAGGTCAGTTGCTGCAGTACGGCCCCACGGCCGAGGTGTTCCATGCGCCCAACTCGCTGCGTGTGGCGCGTGCCTTCAGCGACCCGCCGATGAACCTCATTGCTGCCTCGGCCGCCACTGCCGGTGTGCGCCTGCAGGGCGGGGTGGAGCTGGCCGTGCACCTGCCGCAAGGTGTGGCCACGGCGGCAGGGCTCACGGTGGGTGTGCGCGCCAGTGCGCTGCGCGTGGTGGCTCGCCCGGGCGACATCAGCGTGGGCGGAGTGGTCGAGCTGGCCGAAATTTCGGGCTCGGACACCTTCGTGCACGCGGCCACGCCCTGGGGCGACCTGGTGGCGCAGTTGACCGGGGTGCATTACTTTGAACTGGGCACGCCCATCACGCTGCACCTGGACCCGGCCCAGGCCTATGTGTTTGGTGCTGACGGCCGGCTGGCATGGGCGCCCGCGCGCCCGAACGCTGTACAAGGAGGGCGTTGAGATGGCCCGCATCAGTCTGGACTTGGCGCATTCGTACAAGCCGAACCCGCAGCAGGACAGCGACTACGCGCTGCTGCCCCTGAAGATGGAGTTCGAGGATGGCGGTGCCTATGCGCTGCTGGGTCCTTCGGGCTGCGGCAAGACGACCATGCTCAACATCATGTCGGGTCTGCTTGTGCCTTCGCACGGCAAGGTACTGTTCGATGGCCGCGACGTGACCCGTGCCAGCCCGCAGGAGCGCAACATTGCGCAGGTGTTCCAGTTCCCGGTGATCTACGACACCATGACGGTGGCCGAGAACCTGGCGTTTCCGCTGCGCAACCGCAAGGTGCCCGAGGTGCAGATCAAGCAGCGCGTGGGCGTGATTGCCGAGATGCTGGAGATGAGTCATCAGCTGAACCTGCGGGCCGCAGGGCTGTCGGCAGACCAGAAACAGAAGATTTCACTGGGCCGTGGCCTGGTGCGCGCCGATGTGGCGGCGGTGCTGTTCGACGAGCCGCTCACGGTGATCGACCCGCACCTCAAGTGGCAACTGCGGCGCAAGCTCAAGCAGATCCACCACGAGCTCAAGCTCACACTGATCTACGTGACGCACGACCAGGTCGAGGCATTGACCTTTGCGGACCAGGTGGTGGTCATGACGCGTGGCCGCGCTGTGCAGGTGGGCTCGGCCGATGCGCTGTTCGAGCGGCCCCAGCATGTGTTTGTGGGGCATTTCATTGGCTCCCCAGGCATGAACTTTTTGCCCGCGCAGGTGGATGCAGGCCAGCTCAGCATCGTCGGCCACCGCCTGCACGCCCCTGTGGGACGTACTTTGCCGACGGGCCCGGTGCAGGTGGGTATTCGGCCCGAATATTTGGCGCTGGCATCGGCAGAGCAACCCGGCGCCATTGCCTGCATGGTGGCGCAAGTGCAGGACATCGGCACCTACCTGATGCTGACCGCGAAGGTGGGCGAGCACACGCTCAAGGCCCGCTTCAGCCCCGAGACGCGACTGCCCTCGGCGGGCGACACGGTGTGGCTGCAGGTGCTGGGTGAGCACACCTGCTACTACCAGAATGAGGAGCTTTTGGCATGAGCACGACGACCAAGCCCGTGAACCAGAAGGCCTGGTTCCTGATCCTGCCGGTCATCATCTGCGTGGCCTTCTCGGCCATTCTTCCATTGATGACAGTGGTGAACTACTCGGTGCAGGACATCATCTCCCCCGAGCGCCGCGTGTTTGTCGGCACCGAATGGTTTGCCGCCGTGATGCGCGATGAGGAGCTGCACGCGGCCTTGTGGCGGCAGATCACCTTCTCGCTGGCTGTGTTGGCGGTGGAGATTCCGCTGGGCATCCTGCTGGCGCTGTCCATGCCCGCGCAGGGCTGGAAGTCGTCCGCCGTGCTGGTGGTGGTGGCGCTGTCGCTGTTGATCCCCTGGAACGTGGTGGGCACCATCTGGCAGATCTATGGCCGTGCCGATATTGGTCTGATGGGCCGGATGCTGCAGGAGATGGGCATTGAATACAGCTACACCGGCAACGCCACGCAGGCCTGGCTCACGGTGCTGCTGATGGATGTGTGGCACTGGACGCCGCTGGTCGCGCTGCTGGCGTTTGCCGGGCTGCGCTCCATCCCCGACGCGTACTACCAGGCGGCCCGCATCGACGGCGCGAGCAAGTTTGCGGTGTTCCGCTACATCCAGCTGCCCAAGATGCGCGGCGTGCTGATGATTGCCGTGCTGCTGCGCTTCATGGACAGTTTCATGATCTACACCGAGCCCTTCGTGCTCACGGGGGGCGGGCCGGGCAATGCCACCACCTTCCTCTCGCAGTACCTCACGACCAAGGCGGTCGGTCAGTTCGATCTGGGCCCTGCCGCAGCGTTCTCGCTGATCTATTTCTTCATCATCCTGCTGCTGTGTTTCATCCTCTACAACTGGATGCAGCGCGTGGGCACCGTCAGCGACGAAGGAGCCGGCCATGAATGAAAAACGTTTCCAGAAGCGCACGCTGTTCCTGATTGCGTACCTGCTGTTCGCGCTGTTGCCCATCTACTGGATGGTCAACATGAGCTTCAAGACGAACGAGGAGATCCTGTCGAGCTTCTCGTTCTTCCCGCAGAACTTCACCTGGGCCAACTACAAGACCATCTTTACCGATGCGTCGTGGTACTCGGGCTATATCAACAGCCTGATCTACGTCACCATCAACATGGTGATCACGCTCACCGTGGCTTTGCCAGCGGCCTATGCGTTTTCGCGATACAGCTTCTTGGGCGACAAGCATGTGTTCTTCTGGCTGTTGACCAACCGCATGACGCCGCCGGCCGTGTTCCTGCTGCCTTTCTTCCAGCTCTACACCACGGTGGGTCTGATGGACACGCACATCGCCGTGGCGCTTGCGCATCTGCTGTTCAGCGTGCCGCTGGCGGTGTGGATTCTGGAAGGCTTCATGAGCGGCATCCCGCGCGAGATCGACGAGACGGCCTACATCGATGGCTACAGCTTCCCGCGCTTTTTCATGACCATCTTCCTGCCGCTGATCAAGGCTGGTGTGGGCGTGGCGGCGTTCTTCTGCTTCATGTTCAGCTGGGTGGAGCTGCTGCTGGCCCGCACGCTGACCAGCGTGAACGCCAAGCCCATCGTGGCCACCATGACACGCACCGTGAGTGCGTCGGGCATGGACTGGGCGACGCTGGCGGCGGCGGGGGTGCTGACCATCGTGCCGGGTGCCATCGTGATCTGGTTTGTTCGCCACTACATCGCAAAAGGCTTTGCGATGGGGCGGGTTTGAGGAGGCAGCGACATGTTTGACTGGATGGCCTGGACGCTGCCGGTGGCAGTGTTCTTTACGTGCATCGTGCTGATGCTGGTGGGCATGACGGTGTGGGAGATCAAGTCGCCCACGACCATGCGCAAGGGTTTCCTGCCCCTGGAGACCACGCGCGGCGACCGGCTTTTTATCGGGCTGCTGTCGGCCGCCTACGTGAACCTGATCTTTGTGGGCATCAGCGGCAAGCTGGCCCAGTGGTTCAGCCTGCAGGGCGACCCGTCGATCTGGATCAGCTTTGTGGTGTCGATGGCGCTGCTGGCGCTGATCATGCGCAAGGGTTAAGGAAAAAATGGCCGTTTGCGCCTGATGGGTAAGCATTTGTAGCTATTGTTTTTGTAGTGTCGAAGGCCTGGCCTGGTTCCCCCCCGGGTTGGTGCCGGTCTACCAATGGGGGTCTCAATCTGAGAGGAGACAGCAATGAAGATGCAGTTCAAGGCGATCGCTTTCGCCGCCGCGGCTCTGGCGATGGGGCAGGCTGCCTGGGCCGGCGAGGCCGAGGCCAAGAAGTGGATCGACAGCGAATTCCAGCCATCCACGCTGAATAAAGACCAGCAGATGGCCGAGATGAAGTGGTTCATCGACGCAGCCAAAAAACTCCAGGCCAAGGGCGTGAAGGAAATTTCGGTGGTGTCCGAAACCATCACCACGCACGAATACGAATCCAAGACGCTGGCCAAGGCGTTCGAGGAAATCACCGGCATCAAGGTCAAGCACGACCTGATCCAGGAAGGCGACGTGGTCGAGAAGCTGCAGACCTCCATGCAGTCGGGCAAGTCCATCTATGACGGCTGGATCTCGGACTCTGACCTGATCGGCACGCACTACCGCTACGGCAAGATCCTGAACCTGACCGACTACATGGGCGCTGCTGGCAAGGAATGGACCAACCCCGGCATCGACCTTAAGGACTACATCGGTACCAAGTTCACGACTGGCCCCGATGGAAAGATGTACCAGCTGCCTGACCAGCAGTTTGCCAACCTGTACTGGTTCCGTGCCGATTTGTTCGACCGCAAGGACATCAAGGACAAGTTCAAGGCCAAATACGGCTACGACCTGGGCGTGCCGCTCAACTGGAGCGCCTACGAAGACATCGCTGAGTTCTTCACCAACGACGTGAAGAACATCGACGGCAAGCCGATCTACGGCCACATGGACTACGGCAAGAAGGACCCATCCCTGGGCTGGCGCTTCACCGATGCCTGGCTGTCCATGGCTGGCACGGCCGATATCGGCGCGCCCAATGGCCTGCCGATCGACGAATGGGGCATCCGCGTGGCCGACGACAAGTGCACGCCCGTGGGCGCCAGCGTGGCCCGTGGCGGTGCGACCAACTCGCCCGCAGCCGTCTACGCCCTCACCAAGTACGTGGACTGGATGAAGAAATACGCGCCCAAGGAAGCCACGGGCATGACCTTTGGCGAGGCCGGCCCCGTGCCCGCCCAGGGCCAGATCGCGCAGCAGATCTTCTGGTACACCGCCTTCACGGCCGACATGACCAAGCCCGGCCTGCCCGTGGTGAATGCCGACGGCACGCCCAAGTGGCGCATGGCCCCTGGCCCCAACGGCCCCTACTGGAAGCAAGGCATGCAAAACGGCTACCAGGACGTGGGCAGCTGGACCTTCTTCAAGGACCACGATGCCAACAAGACGGCAGCCGCCTGGCTCTACGCACAGTTCGTGACGGCCAAGACCACGTCGCTGAAGAAGACCATGGTGGGCCTGACCCCGATCCGCGAATCCGACATCCAGTCCAAGGCCATGACCGACATGGCGCCCAAGCTGGGTGGTCTGGTGGAGTTCTACCGCAGCCCTGCCCGTGTGGCGTGGTCGCCCACTGGCACCAATGTGCCTGACTACCCCAAGCTGGCCCAGCTCTGGTGGAAGAACGTAGCCCAGGCCGTGACGGGTGAAAAGACGCCCCAAGGCGCCATGGACACGCTGGCCGACGAAATGGACCAGGTGATGGCCCGTCTGGAACGCGCTGGGATGGCCCATTGCGCTCCCAAGCTCAACCCCAAGAGCGACACCGCCAAGTGGCTGAGCGACAAGCAAGCGCCATGGGCCAAGTTGGCCAATGAGAAGCCAAAGGGTCAGACGATTGCGTACGGCACCCTGTTGCAGGCCTGGAAGGATGGCAAGGCGCGGTAAGCCTGTTTAACCCACCGTCCTGCTTACTGTGACGATGCTTCAGGCAGCCGTGGCTCACAAGGTCTCTGGCTGCCTTTTCATTCAAGACCGTCCCCAGTGCCTTTGGAGGCCTGGGGCCGGATCTCCCCCCGAAGTGACAAAAATTCAAGGGTAAACCCTTATTTTTTGCTTCGCCCATGGACAATCACCCCATGACTACTGCCTCTGCTCCCCTTCCCACACGGCGTGCCGACCTTTTGGCGCGTTTGGCCCAGCCCCACCACTATGACCTGGCTGTGATTGGCGGTGGGGCTACAGGCCTGGGGGTGGCGCTGGATGCGGCGGCCCGAGGGTTCAGCGTGGTCTTGGTGGACTCGCATGACTTCGCCAAGGGAACCTCGTCCCGGGCGACCAAATTGGTACACGGCGGTGTTCGTTACCTGGCGCAAGGCAACATCGCACTGGTGCGCGAGGCGTTGCATGAGCGCACCACCTTGCTTCACAACGCGCCCCACTTGGCGCAACCCCTGCCGTTTGTGATGCCGTCATACCACTTTTGGGAGGCGCCGTTTTACGGTATCGGCCTCAAGATGTACGACGCTTTGGCAGGGAAAGCGGGCTTGGGCGCCACCGAATTCATGGGGCGCGCACGCACGTTGGAGTGCCTGCCCACGGCCCGCCCGGAAGGCCTCAAGGGTGGCGTCAAGTACTGGGACGGACAGTTTGATGACGCCCGCCTGGCCTTGGCCTTGGCGCGAACGGCCGCCAGCCTGGGCGCCCTGGTGGTCAACTACTGCCCTGCGCGGTCGTTGATTCACGAAGCTGGCAAGGTTGCAGGCTTTGTGTGTGAAGACGCAGACAGTGGCCAGCAGTTCACCGTGCGCGCGCGTACGGTTGTGAATGCCACCGGCGTATGGGTGGATGCCCTGCGCCAGATGGACGGAGAGGCCATAGGCCGCCCCGTCAAGCCCATTGTGGCGCCCAGCCAGGGGGTGCATATCGTGGTGGATCGGGAGTTTCTCCCGTCCGACCATGCCCTGATGGTTCCCAAGACGGCCGATGGCCGGGTTCTTTTCGCCGTGCCGTGGCTGGGAAAGCTCATTCTCGGGACCACTGACAGTCCGCGCCAGGACATCGTGCGTGAGCCGCAGCCTTTCCGCGAAGAGGTCCGGTTCATCCTGGACGAATCGGCGCGCTACCTCACCCGTGCGCCCAAGGTGGAAGACATCCGGAGTATCTGGGTGGGCCTGCGCCCGCTGGTGAAGCCGCAGGACGACGATGGTGACAACACCAAGAAAATCAGCCGCGAGCACACCGTGCTCGCCAGTCGCAGTGGCCTGATCACCGTGACGGGAGGCAAATGGACCACCTACCGCGCCATGGCTGAAGATGTGTTGCAAAAATGCTTCACCACGGGCCTGCTGCCGGAAAAACCGTCGGGAGTGACCAATCATTTGCCCTTGGTGGGAACCCCTGAAGGGGCTGTTCAACATCGCATCAGTGATGCTCAGGGACTGCACTCCTACGGGAGCGAGGCGGCGGTTGTCCGGGACATTGCCGGTGCGCAGACCGATCTTGGTGGGGGGCTGACAGAAGCCATGGTGCGCTTTGCCGCCCGCTACGAATACGCCTGCACGGTAGAGGATGTGTTGGCCCGCCGCTCCCGGTTATTGTTCCTCGATGCCCGCAAGGCCATCGAGCTAGCCCCAGCGGTCGCTGACATCCTGCGTGCGGAGCTGGGTGCCGACCCCCATCTGGATGCCTTTTTGGAGCTGGCGCAACAGTATTTGCAGGTTCCGGCCTGATGGGGCGCTTGACTTCGTAAAAGTCTTTTGCAATAATCGAGGGCTTCGCGTTTCCTACGTGAAGTTTCTGCCCAGCGGGAAGTGCTGCAAATGGTTTGCGGTGCGGACGACGGGCCCAAGACTGACTGGCTGATTTGCAGCCCTTGAGAAGTTCTCTGGGGCTGTTGTCTTCTGGTGCAAGTTGGGAATATTGAAATGATCCAGACAGAATCTCGGTTAGAGGTTGCCGACAATACCGGCGCCAAGTCCGTCCTTTGCATCAAGGTGCTGGGTGGCTCGAAGCGTCGCTATGCAAGCGTTGGCGACATCATCAAGGTGAGCATCAAAGAAGCCGCTCCACGTGGCCGCGTCAAAAAAGGCGAGGTTTACAGTGCAGTGGTGGTTCGCACGGCGAAGGGTATTCGTCGCGGCGATGGTTCGCTCGTCAAATTCGATGGCAACGCCGCAGTGTTGCTGAATGCAAAGTTGGAGCCTATCGGCACCCGTATCTTTGGACCCGTGACGCGTGAACTGCGTACCGAGAAGTTCATGAAGATCGTGTCTCTGGCTCCTGAAGTTCTCTAAGGACGCGCCATGAACAAGATTCGCAAGGGCGACGAAGTCATCGTGCTGACCGGCCGTGACAAGGGCAAGCGCGGCACGGTGTCGCTGCGCAAGGATGACTCCTACGTGGTCATCGATGGCATCAACCTGGTCAAGAAGCACGCCAAGCCAAACCCCATGAAGGGTACGACGGGCGGCATCGTTGAAAAGTCCATGCCAATTCATCAGTCCAACGTGGCCATCTTCAATGCTGCTACGGGCAAGGCTGATCGCGTGGGCATCAAGGTGCAGGCTGACGGTTCGCGCATTCGCGTGTTCAAGTCCAGCGGTGCTGAAATCAAGGCGGCCTAAGGGGTAAACATGGCACGACTCCAAGAAATTTACCGCGACAAGATCGCTCCCGAACTGGCTAAACAGTTCGGCTACACCTCGCCGATGCAGGTTCCCCGTCTGACCAAGATCACGCTGAACATGGGCGTGAGCGAGGCAGTCTCGGACAAGAAGGTGATGGACAACGCTGTGGCTGACCTGACCAAGATTGCTGGTCAAAAGCCTGTGGTGACCAAGGCCAAGAAGGCTATCGCTGGTTTCAAGATCCGCGAAGGCCAGGCCATTGGTTGCATGGTCACGCTGCGTGGCGTGCAGATGTATGAGTTCCTGGACCGTTTCGTGACCGTGGCTCTGCCTCGCGTTCGTGACTTCCGTGGTATCTCTGGTCGCGCGTTCGATGGTCGTGGCAACTACAACATCGGCGTCAAAGAACAGATCATCTTCCCTGAAATTGAGTACGACAAGGTCGACGCCTTGCGCGGTCTCAATATCAGCATCACCACGACGGCCAAGTCCGACGAAGAAGCCAAGGCGCTTCTCGCTGGTTTCCGTTTCCCGTTCAAGAACTGAGGCGAAGCATGGCTAAAGTAGCTTTGATCCAGCGCGAACTGAAGCGCGAAAAACTGGCAGCCAAGTACGCAACCAAGTATGCGGAACTGAAGGCAATCGCTGGCGATGCCAAGCGCAGCGATGAAGAGCGCGATGCAGCCCGCTTGGGCCTGCAAAAGCTCCCTCGCAACGCCAACCCGACGCGTCAGCGCAACCGTTGCGAAATCACCGGTCGTCCACGTGGCACCTTCCGTCAATTCGGTCTGGCTCGCGCCAAGATCCGCGAACTGGCTTTTGCAGGCGACATCCCCGGTGTCACCAAAGCCAGCTGGTAAGCAGGCAGGAGAGATTAAACATGAGCATGAGTGATCCCATCGCTGACTTGCTGACCCGCATCCGTAATGCACAGATGGTCGCCAAGGCCACGGTTCTGGTGCCTTCTTCCAAAGTGAAGATTGCCATCGCCCAGGTGCTGAAGGACGAAGGTTATATCGACGGCTTCCAGGTGAAAACCGAAGCCGGCAAGTCGGAACTCGAAATTGCCCTGAAGTACTACGCAGGTCGCCCCGTGATTGAGCGCATTGAGCGCGTCAGCCGCCCTGGCCTGCGTGTCTACAAAGGCCGTGATTCCATTCCACAAGTCATGAACGGTCTGGGTGTGGCAATTGTCACGACGCCCAAGGGCGTGATGACTGATCGCAAGGCGCGTGCTACCGGTGTCGGTGGCGAAGTGCTCTGCTACGTGGCCTAACCCGCGGCATTGAGGAGAAACTGAAATGTCCCGAGTAGGAAAAATGCCCGTGACCATCCCCGCAGGCGTGGATGTGTCCGTGAAAGATGACCAGATCTCTGTCAAGGGTACTGGTGGCGCTCTGTCGCTGGCGCAAAACGCGCTGGTGAAAGTGTCCAGCAATGACGGTAAGCTCAGCTTTGAGCCTGCTAACGAATCCCGCGAAGCCAATGCCATGAGCGGCACGATTCGCCAGTTGGTCAACAACATGGTGGTCGGTGTTAGCAAGGGCTTTGAAAAGAAGCTGAGCCTGGTAGGCGTGGGCTACAAAGCTGCTGCCTCAGGCTCTAAGCTGAATCTGGCTGTTGGCTATTCGCATCCGGTCAATATCGAAATGCCCGCAGGCATCACGGTTGCCACCCCGACGCCCACGGAAGTGGTGATCAAGGGTGCTGATCGTCAGCGTGTCGGTCAGATCGCTGCTGAGATTCGTGCTGTTCGTCCACCTGAGCCCTACAAGGGCAAGGGTATCCGCTACGCGGACGAAAAGATCACGATCAAAGAGACCAAGAAGAAATAAGGAGCTGCAACATGTTGACCAAGAAAGAGCAGCGTCTTCGTCGTTCGCGCCAGACCCGCATCCGCATTGCACAGCAAGGCGTGGCACGTCTCACGGTGAACCGTACGAACCTCCATATCTACGCCAGTGTGATCTCCGGCGACGGCAGCAAGGTGCTGGCAAGTGCATCCACGGCGGAAGCCGACGTGCGCAAGTCGCTCGGTGGTTCGGGCAAGGGTGGCAATGCCGCAGCAGCCCAAATCATCGGCAAGCGTATCGCTGAAAAGGCGAAGGCTGCAGGTGTCGAGAAGGTTGCATTTGATCGCGCAGGCTTTGCTTACCACGGTCGCGTCAAGGCTTTGGCCGACGCAGCCCGTGAAGCTGGCTTGCAGTTCTAAGCGGAGCGGAATACAAAATGGCTAAATTTCAACCCAAAGTGCAGAACGAAGGTCAAGACGACGGTCTGCGCGAAAAAATGATCGCGGTCAACCGCGTGACCAAAGTCGTGAAGGGTGGCCGTATTCTCGGTTTCGCCGCACTGACGGTGGTTGGCGACGGTGACGGCCGCGTGGGCATGGGCAAGGGCAAGTCGAAAGAAGTGCCAGCTGCCGTGCAAAAGGCTATGGAAGAAGCTCGTCGCAACATGGTCAAGGTCTCGTTGAAGAACGGCACCATCCACCACAATGTGACCGGCCACCATGGCGCTGCTGTTGTGATGATGGCACCTGCTCCAAAGGGTACCGGCATCATCGCTGGCGGCCCTATGCGTGCAGTTTTTGAAGTGTTGGGTGTGACTGACATCGTGGCCAAGAGCCATGGTTCGTCCAATCCGTACAACATGGTCCGTGCAACGTTTGACGCGCTCGTCAATTCGACCACCCCGTCGAATGTGGCGGCCAAGCGCGGCAAGACAGTCGAAGACATCTTCGCCTGAACCGGAGCTTGAAAATGACAACGCAACAAACCGTCAAGATTCAACTGGTGCGCAGCCCGATTGGCACCAAGGAATCGCACCGCGCCACCGTTCGTGGCCTGGGTCTGCGCAAGCTCAACAGCGTGAGCGAACTGCAGGACTCGCCCGAAGTGCGCGGCATGATTAACAAGATCAGCTATCTGGTCAAAGTCCTCTGAGAGATAGATCATGGAACTCAATAGCATCAAGCCCGCAGACGGCGCCAAGCATGCCAAGCGCCGCGTAGGCCGTGGTATCGGCTCCGGCCTGGGCAAGACCGCTGGCCGTGGTCACAAGGGTCAGAAGTCTCGTGCCGGCGGCTACCACAAGGTTGGTTTCGAAGGCGGTCAAATGCCTTTGCAGCGCCGCTTGCCAAAGCGTGGCTTCAAGTCGCACTTGCTCAAGTTCAACGCAGAAGTGACGCTGACGGCATTAGATCAACTCGGCCTGGCCGAAGTGGATGTCCTCGCTCTGAAGCAAGCAGGCCTGGTTGGCGAATTGGCCAAGGTGGTGAAGGTCATCAAGAGCGGTTCCCTGACCAAGGCTGTCAAGCTCAATGGCGTGGGTGCTACGGCTGGTGCCAAAGCAGCGATTGAAGCTGCTGGCGGCAGCGTCGCCTGAGTGTGGCTCTGAAGGAAGGCATCTGTGGCTACTAGCGCGGCTCAAATTGCAAAGACCGGTAAATTCGGCGACCTCCGTCGTCGTCTGGTTTTTCTGTTGCTTGCGCTGGTCGTGTACCGCATTGGGGCTCATATCCCTGTGCCAGGCATCGATCCAGCCCAACTCCAGCAGCTCTTCAGTGGCCAGCAAGGCGGCATCCTGAACCTGTTCAACATGTTCTCCGGTGGTGCGCTGTCGCGCTTCACGGTTTTCGCTCTGGGGATCATGCCGTACATTTCGGCGTCGATCATCATGCAGCTGATGACCTATGTGGTTCCCACATTCGAGCAGTTGAAAAAGGAAGGCGAAGCCGGTCGCAGGAAGATCACTCAGTACACCCGCTATGGCACGTTGGGCTTGGCCCTGTTCCAGTCGCTGGGAATTGCCGTGGCGCTGGAAAGCTCTGCTGGTTTGGTCCTGAGCCCGGGTTTCGGGTTTCGCATGACCGCTGTGGTCAGCTTGACGGCTGGCACGATGTTCCTGATGTGGCTTGGTGAGCAGATCACTGAGCGTGGCTTGGGGAACGGGATCTCGATCCTGATCTTTGCGGGCATTGCCGCTGGGTTGCCTAGTTCGATTGGTGGCCTTCTGGAGCTGGTTCGTACGGGTGCCATGAGCATTCTGGCCGCTATCTTCATCGTCCTCGTCGTTGGTCTAGTGACTTACTTCGTGGTGTTTGTCGAGCGGGGTCAGCGCAAGATACTGGTGAACTACGCTCGCCGGCAAGTAGGCAACAAGGTTTATGGTGGCCAATCGTCGCACCTGCCCCTGAAGCTGAACATGGCAGGCGTGATTCCTCCGATCTTTGCCTCGTCGATCATTTTGCTGCCGGCAACGGTGGTGAACTGGTTCAGTGCTGGTGAATCGATGCGCTGGTTGAAGGATATCTCGGGTGCGCTGACTCCTGGTCAGCCCATCTATGTGATGTTCTATGCAGCAGCCATCATCTTCTTCTGCTTTTTCTACACGGCTCTGGTATTCAACAGCCGTGAAACTGCAGACAACCTGAAGAAGAGCGGTGCGTTCATTCCAGGCATTCGCCCAGGTGAACAGACGGCCCGTTATATCGACAAGATCCTGGTGCGCCTGACATTGGCAGGCGCTGTGTACATCACCTTCGTGTGCTTGCTGCCAGAGTTCCTGATCTTGAAGTACAACGTTCCGTTCTACTTTGGTGGAACCTCGCTGTTGATCATTGTGGTGGTGACCATGGACTTCATGGCCCAGGTTCAGAACTACATGATGTCGCAACAGTATGAGTCGCTGCTCAAGAAAGCCAATTTCAAGGGCAACGCAGGCGGTTGATGATGAGGAAGGCAGTGCAGCACTTGCGACACTGCCTGCAAGGAACTGAATATCGGTTGAGTTGGCGCCCCACGATTTTTCGCGGGCACAAATTGTGTTCCGTGCGAAGCAGCCGGGACGGATGGAAAAGTTTTAGGAGAATGCAATGAGAGTTTCGGCTTCGGTCAAAAAAATCTGCCGCAACTGCAAGATCATCCGCCGCAAGGGTGTGGTGCGCGTGATCTGCACGGATCTGCGTCACAAGCAGCGCCAAGGTTGATTGGAAAGTATTAGAGGACGCATATGGCACGTATCGCTGGCATTAACATTCCGCCGCACAAGCACGCGGAAATCGGTTTGACCGCCATTTTTGGCATTGGTCGCACCCGCGCTCGCAAGATTTGCGAAGCAACTGGTATCGCTTACTCCAAGAAGATCAAAGATCTGACGGACGGCGATCTGGAAAAAATTCGCGAGCAAATCGAGCAGTTCACCATTGAGGGTGACCTGCGCCGCGAAACCACGATGAACATCAAGCGTTTGATGGACATCGGCTGCTATCGTGGCTTCCGCCATCGCCGCGGTCTGCCAATGCGTGGTCAGCGCACCCGTACCAATGCTCGCACTCGCAAGGGTCCGCGCAAGGGTGCAGCTGCACTGAAGAAATAAAGATTGAAAGATCATCATGGCTAAGTCTCCTGCCAATAACGCAGCTCAGCGCGTTCGCAAGAAGGTCCGGAAGAACGTTTCGGACGGTATTGCACACGTGCACGCGTCGTTCAACAACACCATCATCACGATCACTGATCGCCAAGGCAATGCTTTGTCGTGGGCATCGTCCGGTGGACAAGGTTTCAAGGGCTCGCGCAAGTCCACCCCATTCGCAGCCCAAGTGGCTTCGGAAGTGGCCGGCCGCGCTGCCATCGATCAAGGTATCAAGAACCTTGACGTTGAAATCAAGGGTCCCGGTCCTGGCCGTGAATCTTCGGTCCGCGCACTGGGTGCCCTGGGCATCCGTATCACGTCGATTTCTGACGTGACGCCAGTGCCGCACAACGGCTGCCGCCCTCAGAAGCGTCGTCGTATCTAATCTCTCTAAGCCCACCGCCGCCTGTGAACGCGCAAGCGCCTCAGGCGGCTCCCGCAATGGTTTGCGGCAGATGACACAAAGGAAGCTCAAGTGGCACGTTACCTCGGCCCCAAGGCCAAACTCTCCCGCCGTGAAGGCACGGACCTGTTCCTGAAGAGCGCCCGTCGCTCGATCGCCGACAAGTCCAAGTTCGACTCCAAGCCTGGTCAACACGGCCGCACCTCGGGTGCCCGTACCTCTGACTACGGTCTGCAACTGCGCGAAAAGCAGAAGGTCAAGCGCATGTACGGCGTGCTGGAAAAGCAATTCCGCCGTTACTTCGAAGCTGCTGAAGGCAAGAAGGGCAATACCGGCGCCAACCTGCTGTTCCTGCTGGAATCCCGCCTCGACAACGTCGTGTACCGCATGGGTTTCGGTTCGACCCGCGCTGAAGCCCGTCAGCTGGTGTCGCACAAGGCGATTACCGTGAACGGCAAGTCCGTGAACATTGCTTCCTACCTCGTGAAGACGGGTGACGTTGTGGCTGTGCGCGAAAAGTCGAAGAAGCAAAACCGCGTTGTGGAAGCCCTGCAACTGGCCGCACAAGTGGGTATGCCTGCCTGGGTGGAAGTGAATGCCGACAAGGCTGAAGGCATCTTCAAGAAGGTGCCTGACCGTGATGAGTTTGGCGCCGACATCAACGAATCCCTGATCGTTGAGTTGTATTCGCGCTAATCGCTCGGTACATATTTCGAGAAAACCGTCCCTGAACCGCGAGGCATCGCGGTTTAGGCGCTTCACCAGCCTTACCGGTGTAACGAGCTGGGGGTATTGAGAGGAAGTCTGAATGCAAACCAATTTGCTGAAACCCAAGGCGATCAATGTCGAGCAGCTTGGCCACAATCGTGCCAAGGTCGCGCTGGAGCCGTTCGAGCGTGGCTACGGTCACACGCTGGGCAACGCCATCCGGCGCGTCCTGCTCTCGTCCATGGTGGGTTACGCAGCGACGGAAGTCACCATTGCAGGCGTTCTGCACGAGTACTCGTCCATCGATGGCGTTCAGGAAGATGTGGTCAACATCCTCTTGAACCTCAAGGGCGTAGTGTTCAAGCTGCATAACCGCGATGAAGTCACGCTGAGCCTGCGCAAGGATGGCGAAGGCGTGGTCACCGCGCGCGACATCCAGACGCCCCATGACGTCGAGATCGTCAACCCCGATCATGTGATTGCCAACCTGTCGGCAGGCGGCAAGCTGGACATGCAGATCAAGGTGGAAAAGGGCCGTGGTTACGTGCCTGGCAGCCTGCGTCGTTATGCTGACGAATCGACCAAGTCGATCGGCCGCATCGTGCTGGATGCTTCGTTCTCGCCCGTCAAGCGCGTGAGCTACACCGTGGAAAGCGCTCGCGTCGAACAGCGTACCGACTTGGACAAGCTGGTGGTCGAGATCGAAACCAATGGTGCCATCACTGCCGAAGACGCAGTGCGTGCATCGGCCAAGATCCTGGTGGAACAGCTGGCTGTGTTTGCACAGTTGGAAGGTGGCGAGCTGGCTGCGTTCGACGCACCTGCAGGTCCACGCGGCAATGCCACGTTCGATCCGATCCTGCTGCGCCCTGTGGACGAGCTGGAACTGACGGTGCGCTCTGCCAACTGCCTGAAGGCCGAGAACATCTACTACATCGGTGACCTGATCCAGCGCACCGAGAATGAGTTGCTCAAGACCCCTAACCTGGGCCGCAAGTCGCTCAACGAGATCAAGGAAGTGCTCGCATCGCGTGGTCTCACGCTGGGCATGAAACTGGAAAACTGGCCACCAGCTGGCTTGGACAAGCGTTAAGTTATAATTTTTAGTTCCCCGCCGGGAACAGTGCCTCGGGCAGTACCTGATACGGCTGCCTGATTTAATTACTCAAAGGAAAGCACCATGCGCCACGGACACGGCCTCCGCAAACTCAACCGTACCAGCTCGCACCGCCTCGCGATGCTGCAGAACATGATGAATTCGCTCATCGAGCACGAAGTCATCAAGACCACCGTTCCCAAGGCCAAGGAACTGCGCCGCGTGATCGAGCCCATGATCACCCTGGCCAAGGAAGATTCCGTAGCGAACCGCCGTCTGGCATTCAACCGCCTGCGCGACCGTGATAGCGTGACCAAGCTCTTCAATGACCTGGGTCCTCGTTTCAAGGTGCGTCCCGGTGGCTACACCCGTATTCTGAAGATGGGCTTCCGTGTGGGCGATAACGCTCCCATGGCGCTGGTCGAATTGGTCGACCGTGCTGCTGAAACCGAAAATAATTCGGCAGCAGCTGAATAATAGGGTATAATTTATTTCTTACCGCGCGATGGAGCAGTCTGGTAGCTCGTTGGGCTCATAACCCAAAGGTCGGAGGTTCAAATCCTTCTCGCGCAACCAACATAGCAGGCCTCTGCTGAACAAAACGCCCACTACGTAGTGGGCGTTTTTGTTTCTGCCTCTCGGACCGTGCGGAATTGGCACTCTGGCTTGCCAGGTGATTTCTTCCAACCCGGCAAATGGCCTTTCATGTCGCCGTCATCCGGCATGGCATGTTTTCACAAACGAGGGCTTGGCACTGGGCATATCGGGGGAGCCTTGGTGTTTGCTGCAGGGCTCATCACAGCAGCTCCATGAGCAGGCTGACTGAGGCCGAGTTTTGTTGAGAGGCTGCAAAAGCTGCCTTAACCTGACCCCTCGGCGTTCCTGAGCGTGTCTGGAGGCCTTCGGTCGTGGAGCCCTGCGCGGGTGGCACCCGGCAAACTCATTTCCCGAACAGATCTGCCTTGGCCGCCTTGGTGATTGCTGCCACGCAGGGGTGCGTGATGCGTCGCTCCACAGAAATCGCAAAAAACTCCTCGACCAGTTCCGTCGTGCGGCCGATCACTTCGACACCAAACTGTGCGGTGGTTTCCTCATCCAGAACGGTCGGGGACGTGAAAACGCCACGGCCTTCGCGGCCGAAAGCATTCATCAACGCACTGTCGTCGAACTCACCCACGAGCCGTGGCTGCAACTGGTATTTGTTAAACCAGTGATCGAGCTGTTGGCGCACGGAAGACATAGGGCCTTGGATGAGCATGGGGGCGCCCTGGAGGCATTGGGGAAAGGAACCCTGTAGCTGCGCCTTCAGGCCAGGAGCGCAGAAAAAACTCATACCACTGGTTCCTAGCGGGTGGTTGAACGCCTTGACGCCGATTTTTTTGGAAACGGGTTCATCGGCCAGCACCAGATCGAGTTTGTGCAGGCTCAGTTGGGCGATGAGTTCTGGAAATTTTCCTTCCTGGCAGGTCATGTGCACCTGTTCAGGCATGCCCAAGGCGGGTTCAAGAAGGTGATAGGCCACGGACTTCGCGATCGAGTCTGCAACCCCTACGCGAAATTCCAGCGGTTTGGCGTGGCCGCGGGAGAGGCGGATCGATTTTTCCAGCTCGTCCCCCAGCGTAAAAATCTGCTCCGCGTAACCCAGGGCGACACGACCCTCGCTGGTGAGTTCCAGCCCACGCCCCCGCTTGCGAAAGAGGTCGTGGCCCAGCCATTCCTCCAGCTGTTTGATCTGCCCAGAAAGCGTCTGGGGCGTGGTGTGCAGCTGCTCGCCTGCCCGCATCACCCCTCCGGCCTTTGCAACCGTCCAGAAATACCGCAGATGCTTGAAGTTCATGGTGATAAATACTTCGTAAAAAACGATCAATCTACGTTGATAAAACGAATATACGCGAAGTATTAAACCACCTACATTGAACGCTTGGCCCCTTTCCCCAGCCATTGGTGCTGCGGTCTGGAACTGTCAACGTTCACAAGGAGTAGCAACGATGCGGATTACCACCCGAGGACAACTTGCGGTATCGGCAATGACCGACCTGGCGCTGCGCCAGAAGATGCGGCCGGTAGCGCTTTCGACGATCAGCGCCCGGCAGGGTACCTCGCTGTCGTACCTGGAGCAGCTGTTCAGCGCCTTGCGCCGTGCCGGGCTCGTGGACAGCACACGCGGCCCGGGTGGCGGTTACACCCTTGCCCGAAACACAGACCAGATATCTGTAGCCGAAATCATCCTGGCGGTCGAGAACCTCAAGGCCGACGATCTGCAGAGCCTGGGTGTCGGCCAGGCTGCGCAAGTGAAGTCAATGACGGGCGAACTCTGGTCCACCTTCAACGCACGGGTGATGGAGTACTTGCAGTCGGTGACGTTGCAAGACCTTGTGGCGCAGCAGCATGCCAAGGGTGTGGTGGCCGAAGAGATGGCCCCTGCTGCCCCCCGCCCCAAGCTGAGCGCCAAGCCGCGCCCCTTGATGGCGCGGGTGGGCGTGCCCAACTCGGTGTTCGCACTGGGTTCGATCCCCCTGCTGCAACGCCGTTGAGACCGCACACCGGTTGCGCTCTGCAGTTGCGAGCGCATGCCAGTGCTCCGGGGGCGGCCTTGGCCCGCCCTCCATCAGTTTTGCGTGCGCGGGGCGGCTACAGCTGCTGCGCGAGCTGCTTGATTCCCCGGATCAGCATCTCTACCGAGATGGCGACCAGGATCAGGCCCATCAGGCGTTCAAACGCCATCACCACGCGTTCGCCCACCAGGCGCTGGATGCGTTCTGCCATAAGCAACACCACGGCGCACACGGCCATGGTGACGCACAGCGCGCCCACCCATTCCCAGCGGCGTTCCGGCGCCTGGGCTACCAGCAGCATGACGGTGGCCAGCGCTGAGGGGCCCGCCAAGGCAGGGATGGCCAGCGGCACGATCAGGGGTTCGCCCGGCAGCTCCGCCTGTGGCCCGTCAGCCGACGGAAAAATCATGCGCAGCGCGATCAGAAACAGCACCACCGCACCCGCAATCTGCAGCGACAAATCGCTCAGGTTCATCACCTGCAGAAACTGCGCCCCGAAAAATAGAAACACCAGCAGCAGCGCAAACGCAATCAGCACCTCCCGCAGGATCACCCGCGCCCGGCGCTCGGGCGCCACGCCGCGCAGGGCGTTGGCAAAGATGGGGATGTTGCCCAGCGGATCGGTGATCAGCAGGAGCAGGATGGTGGCGGACGCGAAGGTATAGCTCACGATGCGTACACCGCGTCCAATGAGCGAAAGCCCTTGATCTCGATCGGATTGCCACTGGGGTCGTGGAAGAACATTGTCCGCTGTTCGCCGGGCTGGCCCTCAAAGCGCACCTGAGGCTCCAGCACAAAAGTGGTGCCGGCGGTCTTCAGCCGTGCGGCCAGCGCATGCCAGTCGGGCAATTCCATGATGGCGCCAAAGTGCGGCATGGGTACCAGGTGGTCGCCCACATGGCCGGTGCGGGCGCTGGCAAACGGGGTGCCCAAGTGCAACGAGATCTGGTGGCCAAAAAAATCGAAGTCCACCCAAGTATCGGTGCTTCGGCCTTCCTGGCAGCCGAGCACGCCGCCATAAAAGTGGCGCGCGGCATCCAGGTCGGTGACGTGAAAGGCGAGGTGAAAGAGGCTGCGCATCCCGCAAAGGATAGCAGCCAGGGCTGCGCTGCGGGCGCGGCCTGGAGGCCTGTCAGGCGACCGACGGGTCTGCGGCCATGTTGTCAAACTTCTTGAAATACTGGCGCGCCATGGCCACCAGCTGGGCGTCGGTCGGGTGGTCTGCTGCCACCGAGTCCACCACCACATCGGCCACCGCCGCATGGTGCTTGGCCGCCCAGTCACGGAACTGGTTGCGCACCAGGCCCGGGCCAGCCAGCAGCACTTCACGCGTGTCGGCCAAGGCCTGGGCGACGTCGGCAAAGAAAGCGGTGAGGTCGTCGGCTTTGCCCTGGTGCTTGTGGTGGCTGCGGGACTTGATGCGCTGGGCCTCGGCATGCTCGCGGTCGAACATCACCACGTGGGCTTCGGACTGGTCCATCCAGACAACGGCGTGAAAAGTGCTCATGAATCGGCTTTCTTGAAGTGACGAAAAAAAACGGGGAAAGAGGGGAAAAGGGGTTTGAATGCGTCAGCGAACTTACGCAGCACGGCGGTGTTGTTCGGCCTTTTCCTGGCAATGCACGCAGCGTGCGGCCTCGGGGGTGGCGTGCAGGCGTGCGGCGGTGATGTGGGTGCCACAGTCTGTGCATTCGCCGTACGTACCCGCTTCAATGCGGGCCAAAGCGGCTTCCACGGCGGCAAGGTGGGTGGTTTCGCGCTCGTCCAGCGCAAACTCCAGTTCACGCTCGGTGGCGAGTTGGGCACGCGGGTCCTCGGGCTGACCAAAGTGGTCGGCAGCGGCCTCGGCGCGGCCGATGACGCCCCCGCGCTGCGCGGCCAACTGGGCCAGCAGCTCGGATTGCTGGGCCAGCAATTGTTGGCGGAATGGGGCGGCCTGGGTCTTGTCCATGCGGTGTCTCCTCAAGGGTGATCGGATACCTGCATGGTGCGCTTGTGCGCGATGACCTCGGTTGACCAAGGTCAAGGGATGAAGACCCAGCGCCTGGGGGCGGGTTTAGAACAGGGTCTTAGCGCTTGGGCGGCCGCGCCAGCATTTCAGCGGTGTTGGTCTTGCGATCGGCGTTCACGCGCTGCACGTGGGGGCGCTCTGCCATGCGCGTGAGGTACTCGCGCACAGGCAGATCGGCCAGGTAGTCGCGGCCATAGATGATCTTGGTGGCCGAGCTGACCAGCGGCAGGTGCACGATGGCTGCGCAGTCGGCCAGGGTGAAGGCGTCGCCGCCCACGTAGGGGCTGAACTTCGCAAGCTGACCGAAGGCGGCAATGTTTTTCTCAAGCTGCACTCCCACCTTTTCCTTGGCGGTGTCGCTCACGGTTCCTCCAAAAAACGCCTGGGGATACAGGTTGCGTGCCACCAGCTCCAGATGCAACTCCAGAAAGGTGATCAGCTCGCGCACCTTGGCGGCCTGGTAGGGGTTGGCGGGGATCAGCGCTGGCTGTGGGTGGGCTGCCTCGATGTAGTCGGCCATAACTGCCGATTCGCACAGCGGCCCCTCGGGCGTGCGCAGGTAGGGCACCTTGCCCAGCGGGCTGGCGCTGCGGTCGGTCTCGCCCACCCAGGCCAGTTCTTCGGTGAAGGGCAGGCCCTTTTCGAGCAAGGCGAGTTTGATCTTGTTGTAGTAGTTGCTGGCCGAAAAGCCGCAGAGTGTGAGCATGGTGGCGTCTCCGTTGTGGTGGTGAATGCAGCACGCATCCTAGGTGGGGGCGGGGGCGCAGTCCGTCGCGCAGATGACCCCGGTCAAGGGGTGCGCACCCAGGCCCCCTACAATTCGCACCCATGCCCTCCCTGCAAACCATTCGCAGCCTTCGCTGGCTCGCCCACCTTGTGCTGGCGTGGTTTGTGTTGTCCATCGGGGTGGCGGTGGCGTCGCCGCTGGTCAATCCGCAGGCGATGGAACTGATCTGTTCGGGCTCGGGCGCCATCAAGCTGCTGGTCAAGACCGACGACGGCGCCAAGGAGATGTCCAGCCACACGCTGGACTGCCCCCTGTGCGCGCATGTCAGCGCTCCGCCTCCCGTGTCGCAGGCCCAGCTGCCTGTGGTCCACCCCCTGGCGCATGCCCTGCGCCCCATCCCTGCCGCGCACATTGCTGCGCGCACCGCCGCGCCGCTGCCGCCGCGTGGGCCCCCGGTCTTCTCCTGAAATTGCTATATTTTTAATAGCTGTTTGCGCTTGATGGATAAGCGCTGGCGGCCTATTTGGCTTGAAATTCAGGAGTTCCCATGCGCAAAAGCCGCATGGCGCTGGCCGTGGCCAGTGCCTTTCCCCTCGCACTCTGCGTGGGTGTTTCCGCGTTGGCCCAGACCGCCGACAGCACCGGCAACAGCAATGCCCCCGTCAAGGAGCTGGGCGTGGTCACCATCAGCGGTGGCCAACCCACCTCGCTGCCCACGCAGATTCCCACCACCATCGAGGGCGTGACGCGCGAGCAGATCGAGCATTCGATCAACGCCACCGACAGCGAAGACGCCCTCAAGTACCTGCCCAGCCTGCTGGTGCGCAAGCGCTACATCGGCGACTACAACCACGCCGTGCTGTCCACCCGCGCCTCGGGCACGGGCAACCCGGCGCGGTCCATGGTGTTCGCCGACGGCATTTTGCTGAGCAACTACCTGGGCAACGGCCCCACCAACGCGCCGCGCTGGATGCTGGTCACGCCCGAGGAGATCGAGCGCGTGGACGTGCTCTACGGCCCCTTCTCCGCCGCGTATGCAGGCAACTCGGTGGGCGCGGTGGTGGACTACGTCACGCGCATGCCCACGAAGTTCGAGGCCCACGGCCAGGTCAGCGTCCAGCACCAGCCGTTTGACCTGTACGGCACCAGTGCCACCTATGCGGGCAAGCAGGTCAGCGCATCCGTGGGAAACAAGAACGGTGACTGGTCCTGGTTCCTCAACTTCAACAAGACGGACAGCGAAGGCCAGCCGCTCACCTTCCCCACGCGCCTCGTGTCCGCTGGTACCGTGGGCAATGCGGGCACGCCGGTGACGGGCGCGGTGCCTGGGCTCAGCCGCAGCAACCAGCCCTGGTACCTGCTGGGCACGGCCACGCAGTACCACACGCAGCAAGACCACATCAAGGCCAAGATCGCCTACGACTTTTCGCCGACTGTGCGGGCGGCCTATACCCTGGGCTGGTGGCACAACGAATCCGAAGGCCGCCCCACCAGCTACCTGCGCGACGCCAATGGCAATGCGGTGTACGGCGGCACGGTCAACATCAATGGCCGCTCGTACACGCTGGCACCCACAGACTTCAATGTGTCCAATGAAGACCTCACGCATTTCATGCACGGGCTCTCGGTTAAGAGCAACACCAAAGGCGTGTTCGACTGGGAAGTAGCCGCCAGCCTGTACGACTACCAGACCGACACCCTGCGTGCTGCCACCGTCGCGCTGCCTGCCGCGCTGAACGGCGGCGCGGGCCGCATCGTCAACAGCAAGGGCACGGGCTGGAACACGCTGGCCGCCAAAGGCACCTGGCGGCCCGATGGGGTGCAGGGCGCGCACATTGTGGACTTTGGCCTGCAGCGCGACAGCTACCAGCTGCGCACGGTGGAGAACGCCACCAGCAACTGGATCAACGGCGCTGCGGGCGCGCGCAACCAGGCCTTCAACGGCGACACGCAGCTCATCGGCCTGTGGGCGCAAGACACCTGGAAGATCGCGCCACGGTGGAAGGCCGTGCTGGGCGCCCGCGCCGAGCGCTGGAGCGCCAGCAATGGCCAGACAGGCAACGCCACCACCACGCTGAGCCACCCCGAGCGCAACGAAACTTATTTTTCGCCCAAGGCTGCGGTGGCCTACCAGGCCAATGACCTGTGGGTGCTCAAGGCCTCCACCGGCCGTGCCGTGCGCATGCCCACGGTGGCCGAGCTGTACCAGGGTGGCATCAGTGGCGGCGGCACGCTGATCAACAACGACCCGAACCTGAAACCCGAAAAGAGCTGGACCACCGAGCTGACCGCCGAGCGGGACATGGGCAATGGCCTGCTGCGCCTCACGGCCTTCTTCGAGCGCACGAAAGACGCGCTGTACTCGCAGACCAATGTGCTGGTCACGCCCAATGTGACCAACGTGCAGAACGTGGACGCCATCGCTACCCGTGGCCTGGAACTGTCGTACCAGGCAACCAACGTCTTCGTGCGCGGGCTGGAGCTGGGCAGCAGCCTGACCTGGACCGACTCCAAGATCACCCGCAACGACAAGTTCCCTGCCAGCGTGGGCAAATGGCAGCCGCGCATCCCCGAGTGGCGTGCCAGCGCCGTGGCCACGTACCGGCCCGACGACACCTGGTCGTACACCCTGGGCGCGCGCTACAGCGGCAGGCAGTACAGCACGCTGGACAACACCGATGTGAACGGTTTTGCCTACCAGGGCGCCAGCCGCTACTTCACCACTGACGTGCGCGTGCGCTACCAGATCACCAAGCAGGTCAGCGCGGCCGTGGGCATCGACAACCTGAACAACTATCAGTTCTGGAACTTCCACCCTTACCCGCAGCGTACTTACCTCGCTGAGCTCAAGGTCAGTCTCTGAAAGGAATACATCCCATGTCTCTGAATACTATGAAAAAGATAGCTGTAATCGCTTTGCTGTCAGGCGCAGGAGGCCTTTTTGGCTCTGCATCCGCTCATGTGGTGCTCGAATACCAGGTCGCCCCGGCGGGCGCAGGCTACAAGGCCACATTCAAGGTCGGCCACGGCTGCGGCGCATCGCCCACGCGGCAGATTGCGGTGGATATCCCGGCTGGCATGCGCGGCGCGCGCCCCATGCCCAAGCCGGGCTGGACGCTGGATGTGCAGCGCGAAAAGCTCGCCCAGCCCTACACCAGCCACGGCCGCAGCATTTCCGAAGATGTGGTGCGCATCACCTGGACGGCCAAGACGCCAGAGGACATGCTGCCCAATGCCCACTACGACGAATTTGTGCTCGTGGCCCAGGCGCCCGAGCAGGCTGGCACCGTGTACTGGCCCGTGCGCCAGGTCTGTGCCGAAGGCCGCAACGATTGGGTCGATGTGCCCAAGGCGGGGCAAAAACTCTCGGACCTGAAGTCCCCCGCTGCAGCGCTGGAGATTCTGCCCACGGGCGGCGCCGCTGCCCACCATCATTGACAGTCCGGCCCACGGCCTGTTCTCCCTTTCCCGTCCCTCTTCCCTTCTTCGCTTCTTCTCGTTCTCTCACTCACCGAAAGGCATCCATCATGAAAAAACTGCTTCACACCGCCGCCCTGGTTTCCACACTGGCCGCTGTACTCGCCAGCACCCCCGCATGGGCTCAGACCGCAGCCGTCAAAGTCGAAGGCGCCTGGGCGCGCGCCAGCGTGCAGGGCCAGAAGGCCACGGGTGCGTTCATGCGCCTCACCGCCCAGGACGGCGCCCGCCTGGTGCGCGCCGAGTCGCCCGCTGCAGGCGTGACCGAAGTGCACGAGATGAAGATGGAAGGCGACATCATGAAGATGCGCGCCATCCCCGCCCTGGATCTGCCCGCGGGCAAGACCGTGGAGCTCAAGCCCGGTGGCTACCACGTCATGCTGCTGGACCTGAAGGCGCCGCTGGCCAAAGACAGCTCGGTACCCATCACCCTGGTGTTTCAGGACGCCAAGGGCGTGGAAAGCAAGCTCGACCTCACCGTGCCCGTGGGCACGGCAGCCCCTGGTGGTGCCACCGCAGGCACCATGATGAATGGGCATAAACACTGAGGTTCCCACGTCGGCGGCCGCTTCGCCTGGGCAACGCATTGGAGTAAGCTGTGACTCCACCACAGACTACCCTCGTCCACCTCTTGCGGAGCGGCCATGAGCGATACATCGAATTTCGGTTTCGGCAAACTTGTCCCCGGTTTTGACTTTCTGCAGAGCCTGGCCAAGGGGGCGTCCAGCAGCATTCCGCAGTTGCCCAACCTCAGCAACTGGGTGGCGCCCACCATCAGCGTCGAAGAGCTTGAAAAGCGTATCGACGAACTCAAGGCCGTGCAGTTCTGGCTGGAGCAGAACTCGCGCGCGCTGGCCGCCACCATCCAGGCGCTGGAAGTGCAGAAGATGACCCTGGCCACCCTGAAGGGCATGAACTTCAGCATGGGGGACGTGGCCAACGCCTTCAAGCTCAAGACGGCTGACACCGTGATGAGCGGCGTACAGAAAGCCGCCGACACCGTGACGGGTGCCGCCGAGGCTGTGGCTGGTGCCGCGGCCCGCGCTACGGGCCGTGTGAGTGCTGCCGAAGAAGAAGCCGAAGACGAGGGTGATGACGCCGAACCCGCCGCCCCGCCTGCCAAGGCCAAAACAAAAGGCAGCAAGGCATCGGCCGCTGCCGCGCCCACCGTGGTGGACCCCATGCAGTGGTGGGGCGCACTCACCGGTCAGTTCCAGCAGATCGCCGCCAACGCCATGAAGGATGCGGCCAAGCAGACCGCCATCGACACCACCAAGAACATGGCCACGGGCCTTGCCAAAGAAGCCCTGAAGACGGCGACCGGCATGGCCAGCCAGTTTGCCGCCAAGGGCATGCAGACCATGCAGGGCGGTGCCAAGCGCGCCGCTGCATCGGGCACCGCCAAGAAGAGCACCGCTGCCAAGAAGCCTGCAGCCCGCAAAACCCCAGCAAAACCCGCCGCCAAGAAGGCCAGCAGCAGCACCCGCAGCCCAGGCGCCCGCAAGCGAGCGGGCTGACGCCAACGTGGGCGGGTGTGACAACCCGCAGGTGGTGCAATATCTGCCCGCCACCGCCCTGGCATGGAGATCACCACCATGAAACTATTTCCCACTGGCCATGCGACCCACCCCCAATGGCGCATGGCCGCCGCGCTGGTGCTGGCGCAGCTGCGCGCCCAGATGGCGTTGCCCGACTACGCTGCTGCGCCCACCCTGGGCCTGCTCTATATCACCGACCACTATGGCAATGACGCCCAGGCGCTGCTCGACTACCTGAGCGGCGAGCTGCCCGAGGTGACCGACTGGAGTGGCACCGTGGGCGTGGGCGTTTCGGCCAACAACGCCGAATACTTTGACGAGCCCGCGCTGTCGGTCATGCTGCTGGATGTGCCCGCAGACCAGTACCGCGTGTTCTCGGGCGTGGCGCCGCTGCCCACGCATGCGCCACACCCGGGCAGTGGGTTTGTGGCCCATACCGCCCTGGTGCATGCCGATGGCCGCACGCCCGAACTGGCCGAGCTGCTGACCGAGATGGCTGCACGCACCGACACGGGCTACCTGTTTGGTGGCCTCTCTGCCAGCCGCACCAGCAGTGTGCAGTTTGCGGTGGGCGGCGACGGCAACATGGCCGGGCAGGGCGGTGCCAGCGGGGTGTTTGACGGTGGCCTGTCGGGCGTGGCGTTTGGTGCCGGGGTGGCGCTGGTGTCGCGCGTTACGCAGGGCTGCCAGCCCGTGGGCGCGCTGCGCACGATCACCGCCGCGCAGGACAATGTCGTGCTCGCGCTCGATGGCGAGCCCGCGCTGGACGTGCTGCTCGATACGCTGCAGGTGTCGCTGGATGGTGGCGACCCGCAGCCCGCGCTGCGCAAGGTGCGCGCCACGCTGGCCGGGCTGGTCAGCGCGGGCGAACAGCCGCAGGGCCAGCGCCGCACGGGCCACTTTGGTACCGACACACGCGTGCGCCACATCGTGGGGCTGGACGGCAGCCGCCGGGGCGTGGCCCTGGCCGACCATGTGGAGCCGGGCATGCACCTGGCGTTCTGCCAGCGCAACGTGGCAGCGGCGCGTGCCGACCTCATGCGCATCTGCGCCGAGATCCGCGAAGAACTCTCGCCCGAAGAGCTGGAGCCCGCGTCGCTGGTGTCTTCGTCCAGCGCGGACGGCGAGATGGCCGCTGCCAACAGCGCCTCAGGCGCCAGCGCGGCGCCGCAGACAGGGCGGCGAATCTGTGGGGCTATCTATGTGAGCTGCTCGGGCCGGGGCGGCCCGCATTTTGGCGGGCCCAGCGCCGAGCTGCAGATCGTGCGCCACGCGCTGGGTGACGTGCCGCTGGCCGGGTTCTTTGCCGGTGGGGAAATTGCGCACCACCACTTGTATGGTTACACCGGGGTGCTCACCGTTTTCGTTGACGACGACCCGCACGCCCGCTGAGCGACTGAGCCGCTTCGCCCGCAGGGAACGGCAGGGCGGGCCCCGGCGGAGAGGTGCCCCATGGAGGGGCCAGGTCAGCCCGCGCCGTTGTCGTCTGCTTCGGCCTTTTCCTCGGGGGTCAGGCGCGTGGCCAGGATCTTGTCGATGGTCTTGCCATCCATGTCCACCACTTCCAGCTTCCAGTCCTCCCACTGCACGGTGTCGGTCACCTTGGGCAGGCGGCCAGTCAGCAGCATGATCATGCCGCTCAGCGTGTGGTAGCGGCCGCGTTCCTCCTCGGGCACGGCATCCAGGTTCAGGCGGTCTTTCAGCTCGGGCACGGGAATGTGGCCGTCCAGCAGCCAGCTGCCGTCCTCGCGCTGCAGCGCCCAGGAGGTCTCCGGGTCGCGCGGCTGAAACTCGCCGGTGATGGCCTCGATCAGGTCCTGCAGCGTGACGATGCCCTGCACCTCACCGTATTCGTCGATGACAAACGCCATGTGGACGTCCGACAGGCGGAAGTTGTCCAGCAGCTCCATGCCCGTGATGGTTTCGGGCACATACAGCGCTGTCTGCAGCGGCTGGTCGGCCAGGCCGCCGCGCGCCTTGTCGCGCAGCGTGCGCGACAGCCACTGGCGCGCGTTGATCACGCCCAGGATGTTGTCCATGCCGCCGCGCACCACCGGAAAGCGTGCGTGGTCGGATTCTTCGATGCATTTGAGGTTGTCTTCAAACGACGCATCCATGTCCAGACACACCACATCACCACGCGGCACCATCAGCGAGCCTATCTGCCGGTCGTCCAGGCGGAACACATTGCGCACCATGGTGTGCTCGTGCGATTCGATCACGCCCGCAGTGGTGCCTTCCACCAGCATTGCGTGGATCTCTTCTTCGGTCACCGGGCTGCCGCTGGTTTCCTTCACACCCATCAGGCGCAGCAGCGTGCGCGTGGAGGTGGACAGCAGCAGCACAAACGGCTTGGTGGCCAGCGCCAGAAAGTTGATGGGCCGCGCCACCAGGCGGGCAAAGGTCTCGGGGTACGACTGGCCGATGCGCTTGGGCACCAATTCACCCACCACGATAGAGAAATACGTGATCAGCACCACCACCAGGCCGGTGGCCGCGTAGCTGCCAAAAGGCATGGGAACGCCCAGTGCTTCAAGCCACAACGCCAGGGGCCCAGCCAAGGCGGCCTCACCCACGATACCGTTCAGCACGCCAATCGATGTGATGCCGATCTGGATGGTGGAGAGAAAACGCGTGGGGTCTTCGCCCAGCTTCACGGCAGCGGCGGCGCCGCTATCGCCCTCATCAATCAGCTTTTGCAACCGGGCTTTGCGTGCCGTGACCAGAGCGATCTCGGACATGGCAAACAGGCCGTTGAGAAGGATGAGGGCGAACAGTATTGCTATTTCCATACAAAGGGCGCCTTGCGCGCCCTTGGGTGTTGAGAAGCGACCAATTGTAAGGACAGGGGCCAGAGACCCTGCGCTGGCTCCTAGCCACCTTCGGTAGGCAGGCCCGTTTCGTCCCACTCGGGCAGTCCCCCCCGCAGCCAGTACACCGACTGGAAACCTTTGGCTGTGGCCACCTTGGCAGCTTTGTAGGACTTCCAGCATTCGGCGCCATTGCACGCAAAAATTACCGGCTTGGCCTTGTTCAGGCCCTGGAGCTTGTCCAGCGCCTGGAAATCATCCTGTGCGGCATTGAAGGCCACGTCCTTGAGGCTCTTTTCCACATACGCTGCAAACACGGCGCCCCGGATGCGCTTGGTCTTGAATTCCTTCTCGGTACGGGTGTCCACCAGCGTGGCGCCTTGCACCAGCAGAGTCTGGGCCTCGCGCGCAGTGATGCGCTTCACCCCAGGCAAGCTCGTGGGGGTGAACAGCCCCAGTTCGGCCACACGGCGGTATTCAACGGCCTCCGGGCGCACCGAGACCGGCGGCAGGCCACTGGCGGAGGACGACGCGCTGAACCACTGGGCCAGCTTGTTGCGCGCATCCGCTGGCAGGTCTTTCTTCACCACGATGGAGAACCCGCCTGGCACTGGCTGCGACGTGGCCAGCACGCGCGCGACGCCGGTATGCGCTGCTGACCATTCCGCCCAGTCGTCCTCGCGCACCACAGTGGCATCCGTCGTGCCCAGGGTCAGGGCTGTCAGGCCGGCCTGGGGAAATTTCTCGTATTGCACCGCGCGCAGGTCCTGGAACGACAGCCCCGCCTCATTGAGCATGCCGCGCGCCATGTAGGTGTAGACGGAATCCTGCTGGGGCAGGTAAAGCCTTCGGCCTTTCATGGCAGGCACCGCAGCGATCTGCTGCAGCCCGACAAGCAGGTATCTGTCCGATTTGTGCGTGGCGCCCACCAACTCGTAGCCGCGTTGCAACGCGGACGCAGCCACCTGGGCAGGGCCAATGAAAATGTCATATCCCGCGCTGCGCGTGGCGCGCATCACGTCGGCCAGGTCGTCGCTGGTGGTCAGTGCCACGGGCTGGCCAGCGGCCTTCGACAGGCCCGATTCGGCGGAGGTGCGCAGGATGGAGTGCGCCGCCTTGCGGGCCGTGGGCTCCACGGCCACGATGGCCGTCAGCTGGGCCTGTGCGGCGCTGCAACACAGCCATATGCCAAGTAGCAGTCCCCGCGGGCCGCGGGTCGATTTTCTGGTGGTGTTCATTGCGCGGTTCCTCTCCCCAAAACAAACCGCGAATATGCCCAGGGCCCCCGCACATGCGTACGAATGTTTCTGATCTTTTGTTTTTGTTACTTCTGCTAACGAAGCCGTACGTGCGGCGCGCAGAGCTCCCGCACAGAATGCGGGCTGACCCGATCCCCTGTGCCTGCCGGGTGGGCGGGGGCAACAAAGAGTTTTTGTCCATCCCATTATTTGGAGACGTTTCCATGAAAGATTCGATGACCCTGCCGCGACGCCACATGCTGGCCGGAAGTGCCGCTGCCCTGAGCGCGCTGGGCCTGGCTGGATGGGCCGGCGGTGCGCGTGCCCAGCAGGCCGCAGCCGCTGCCAAGCCGCTGCCCGCGTATGCAGGATGGAAGTCACCGGATGCGCTGATCGTGCACAGCAGCAGCACTCTCGAAACCCGTCGCTCCGCGTTTGGCACCAGTGTCATCACGCCGTCCAACCAGCTGTATGTGCGCAACAACCTGCCCGCGCCCGACGCCGCCATCCTGGACAACCGCGATGCCTGGACCGTGGCGATCGAAGGGGTCAAGAGTCCGCGCAGCCTGACCCTGGCCGAACTCAAGACGCTGGGCGTGGAAACCGTGGCCACCGTGCTGCAGTGCTCGGGCAATGGCCGGGGCTTTTTCCCCAGCAAGCCCAGCGGCACGCCCTGGTCGGTGGGCGCTGCCGGTTGTGTGGTCTGGAGCGGCGTGCCACTGCGCAACGTGGTGGCCGCCCTGGGCGGGCTGGCCGATGGTGCTGCCTACCTGACCGGCACGGGCGGCGAGAAACTGCCCGAAGGTGTGGACCCGCTCACCGTGCTGGTGGAGCGCTCGGTGCCCGTGAAGGCGATGGACGACGCACTGCTGGCCTGGGAGATGAACGGCGAGCCGCTGTCGCTCGCGCACGGCGGCCCGCTGCGGCTGGTGGTGCCCGGCTACCAGGGCGTGAACAACATCAAGTACGTCAAGCGCGTTGCGTTTACCAGCGCACAGTCGCAGGCGCGCATCATGTCGCACGGCTACCGCATGTCGCCGCCCGGCAGCAAGGCCAGCCCCGACCAGCCTTCGGTGTGGGAGATGGGCGTGAAGTCCTGGATCAACGGCCCCTTGCCCGACAAGGGGGCACTCAAGCCCGGACAGGTGCAGGTGCATGGCGTGGCCTTTGGCGGCACGCGCGGCATCAAGGGCGTGGAGGTGTCGGCCGATGGCGGCAAGACCTGGTTGGCGGCCAAGCTCATCGGCCCCGACCTGGGCCCCTTTGCCTGGCGGCAGTTTGCGTTGCCCGTGCGCCTGGAGGCGGGCACCCATGTGCTGGCCAGCCGAGCCACCGACACAGCAGGCAATGTGCAGGCCGAGCAGCGCGAGGAAAATCTGGGCGGCTACAACAACGCCAGCTGGCGCGACCACGCCGTCACCGTGACCGTGGCATGACATCGCTCCCCCCTGAGGCGCTTTGCGCCTTCCCCCCGAAGGGGGGACGCCACCCGTGGCCTGGCAGAGCCAGTTCCACGGTGGCACGGGCGGGGCTGCGCGCCGCTATCGGACGGTATCGGGCGCCGCAAGGCGGTTTGCTGGTAGGGCTAGCGTTACTGTGGGCGGGCGTCAGCTGGGCCGCCGACCCGGCCGAGCTGGCGCGCGGCAAGGAGCTTTTCACCAAGATCCAGCCCGCCTGCGCCGTGTGCCACACGCTCCAGGCCGCCGGTGCCGAAGGCCAGGTGGGCCCGGTGCTGGATGAGCTGAAACCCGACGCCGGCCGTGTACTGCGTGCCCTCAAGGCTGGCATCGGCGTGATGCCGTCCTATGCCGAGCGCATGAGCGAAAAGGACATGCTGGCCGTGGCGCAGTTTGTGGCGCACGCGACGGGCGCGGCCAAGTAGGCGCAGCCTCTCACGGCGGTTGCAGCAGCGTTGCCTCGCTGCAACCGCGCGCTGCTTCAGGCCGCCGTGCGGGACGGCACCAGTGGCGCTCCTCCTGCGTGCCCCTGCAACCCCTGGAACGCAAAGTCCACCTCCGGCACCCGGCCGCTCACGATGTCGGCCAGGGCCTTGCCCGAGCCGCAGGCGTGCGTCCAGCCCAGCGTGCCGTGGCCGGTGTTGAGGAACAGGTTGCTCACCTTCGTCTTGCCGATCAGCGGCACGTTGCTGGGCGTGGCGGGGCGCAGTCCGCTCCAGAACTGGGCCTGGCTCGCGTCGCCCGCACCGGGGAAGAGCTGCTCCACGCGGCGCACGATGGCGTCGCAGCGCACTTGGTTCAGGTCGCGGTTGTAGCCGTTGAGTTCGGCCGTGCCGGCAATGCGCAAACGATCACCGCCGCGTTCGCTGGTGTAGCGCGAGAACACGAGCTTGTATTCGTCGTCCGTCAGGCTCACCTGGTGCGCCTTGCTGGCGTCTTTGACCGGCATGGTCACCGAGTAGCCCTTGGCCGGGTAGATGGGCAGGTGGATGCCCAGCGGCTGTGCCAGCAGCGGGCTGAACGAGCCCATGGCCAGCACAAACGCATCGCCGCGCACGCGCTCGAAGCGGCCTTCGGCATTGGTCACTTCCACATGGTCGATGCGGCCAGCCACTTCACGCAATGCGGTGATGTGGTGGCCCATGCGGAACTGCACGCCCGCCGCCTCGCATAGCTTGGCCAGCTCGCGCGTGAACTGGTTGGCATCGCCCGATTCGTCCTCGGCCGTGTAGGTGGCGCCCGCCAGTTGTGGGCGGATGTGGGCCAGCGCGGGTTCAAGGCGCATGGCCTCGTCGGCGCTGATGACCTGGCGCTCGCAGCCCAGCTGGCGCATCTGCTCGGCCGGGGCCAGGGCGCCGTCGAACTCCTTGGCGTTGGTATAGAAGTGCAGGATGCCCTGCGTGCGCTGGTCGTACTGGATGCCGGTGGCGGCGCGCAGCTGCTGCAGCGTGTCGCGGCTGTAGGTGCCCAGGCGCACGATCTGCTCGATGTTGTGGCGCGTGCGCGCTGGCGTGCAGTTGCGCAGAAAGGACAGACCCCACAGCCACTGCCGCATGTCGGCGCGCAGGCGGAACAGCAGGGGGGCGTCTTCTTTGCCCAGCCACTGCAGCACCTTGAGCGGCGCGCTGGGGTTGGCCCAGGGCTCAGCATGGCTCACCGAGATCTGGCCGCCGTTGGCGAAGCTGGTCTCGGCACCGGGCGCACCCTGGCGGTCGATGACGGTCACCTCGTGGCCGAGTTGTTGCAGGAAATAAGCCGAAGTCACGCCGAGCAAGCCGGCGCCCAAAACGATCACGCGCATTTTTTGAAGCCTTTTAAGGGTTCAGCGCTTGATGGACGTGCGCTAGCAGCTATTTATTCAATAGCAAACAGCTGGCGCGCGTCCGCCAAGCTGCCGCTCCCCCTGTCCTTGGTACCTGAGAGATTCACCGCGCTGCCCACATGGCGTGCGGTTTGCTCCTTCGGTGCGCCACAACGCTGCTGACAGGTTGGGGCGGCTCTCCAGACGGCTTTGATAAATGGTGCAGTACGGGACCTGAGCGTGTATGGGAGTTTGCGCCTTCGGTGCAGCGGTGGGCCTTGTGGCCTGCCGTGCTCTCCTGCGGGGGCCATTCTAGGAGGGGGCGGGCGGCGGTGGGGTGTTTGGGGCGGCTAATGGGCGGCAATCGTTGCTGATGCTGGCGGCGACATGGGGTCGCCATAATCCGGCGATTTGACTTGCCCCCAGGACGCTTTCCCCATGCCCGATACCGCCTTTGACCCCTTCGCCAGCGCTGCCGTGATCACCATGGCGCGCCAGGGACGCACGCCCCGGCCGCTGGATTTGCCCGTTGCATTGCGCCCTCGCGATGCGGCCGAGGCCTACGCCGTGCAGGACGCCGTAGTGCGTGAGCGGGGCGAAATTGTGGGCTGGAAGGTGGGCGCCGCGTCGCCCCAGGCCCAACCCGCGCGTGCGGCGCTGACCCGCGACTCGGTGTGGGTGGAGCAGCCTGGCCAGGAGGTCAACTTGTCGGCCACAGGCTTTTCCGTGATGGGGGTGGAGGCGGAGCTGGTGTACGAACTGGGCGCAGACCTGCCCGCACGCGCCACGCCCTACAGCGCGGCCGAGGTGCTGGCCACCATGGTGTCGGTGCGTGCCGCCATTGAGGTGTGCGACACGCGCTTTGCCGCCTGGGCACAACAAGGGGAGTGGAGTCGCCTGGCCGACCAGGCCTGCCATGGGGCGCTGATCGTGGGTTCGGGTTTGACCGATGTGGCTTCGGTGCAGCCCTTGGTGCAAGGGGTCAACCTGTCGGTGAACGGGTCGGTGGCCGTGCAGCACGCCACCTGGGGTAACCCGGCAGGTGACCCGCTGCGGCTGCTGGTGTGGCTGGCCAACGAAGGCGCGCGCAGCCTGGGAGGGCTGCGCGCAGGGCAGTGGGTGACCACCGGGTCCTGCACCGGCACCGTGATGGTGGCGCCGGGCACGGTGGTGGTTGCCGATTTTCCTGGTGTCGGTCGCGCCGAGGTGAAATTCGACTGAACCGTAACGAGGATCGTGGATCGTGGATCGCGGCAGGTCAGTTGCGGCGCGGGTTGTCCGGCTGGCTGTCGCGGCGGTTGGACACGCCGTCACCGTCGCGATCACGGTCATTGCGGTTGGAGATGCCATCGCCATCGCGGTCCCGGTCATTGCGGTCGGCAATGCCGTCACCGTCGCTGTCCCAGCGGCCCCGCTGCATTTCCCAGCGGCCATCGCGTTCCACCCATTGGGGCTGCCGGTACTGGTAGCCGCTGCGCGCTTGCACCCAGTGGCCCTTCACCCAGCGGTGGCGGTTGCCGCGCCATTCCCAATGGCCTTGTTCCCACACCTGGCCACGGCGTGGGCGCGGCACGGCTTCGTACCGTGGGGGTGGGGGCGCGGGAATCACCTGGTAGGTCTGCGTGGGCTGGTACCCACGCTGTGGTTGGTCGGACTGAATGACGACGGTGCCCTGGATGGCCGCGTGTGTCGGTGCGAGGGGCAGCAGTGCCATCAGGGCGATGGCGGCTGCGGTCAGTGTTTGGCGGGTCATGGTGGTCTCCGGGGTGATTCCTGGCGGAATCGGTCTATGCATGGTGGCGGCCTGGTGCGCGGCTCCACGTAGGTGCTCAGCGGGGGCGGGCGTAGGCCAAAGGGGGGAGTGGGCGCGGGGCTTGCGAGCCTCCGCGCTCCTTCAGCTGTTCAATCGTTCAATCGTTCAATTACGGTAGGGGTTGTCCGGGCGGCGGTCGTGCCGATTGGGAACGCCGTCTCCGTCACGGTCGCGGTCATAGCGGTTGGACACGCCATCGCGGTCTCGGTCGCGGTGATCGCGGTCGTAGCGGTTGGGAACACCATCACCATCGCGGTCACGGTCATAGCGGTTGGGGATGCCGTCGCCATCACGGTCCCAGCGGCCGGGGCGCAGGTCCCACCGGCCGCCGTGTTCCACCCAGCGCGGCTCGCGGTAGTAGTAACCAGGGCGGGCCTTCACCCAGTGGCCCTGGACCCAGACATGGCGGTGGCCGCGCCAATCCCAATAACCGGGCACCCACACCATGTTGCGCTGAGGGCGGGGCGCCACTTCATGGCGGGGGGGCGGTGGTGGGCCGTATTGCACCACCATGGGCGCTGGCGCCTGGTAGTGGTGGGGCTGCCCCGACTGGATGACAACAGTGGCGCTGGTCTGTGCCTGCGCCACCGTTGCGGCGCCCAGAGACAGCAAGGCGATGGAAACAGCGGCGAGTGCATTGCGGGCCATGGTGATCTCCTCAGAATGATTCCTTGCGGAACCGGAGACTTCATGGTGCAGATGCTGCGTCAAGCCGGTGTAGGCGAATTGCGAAGTCTTGTGAAGTTGTGTTTCCTGCACCAGGAGCAGCAGCGGTTTCCGTGATTTTTCTCACACTTCCGGCAAGCTGCCCACGCCTTGGCCGTGGTGCGGCCCGTCAGCGCCACCACACCAGCGCCGCCACCACCAGCAACGCAAACCAGGCCGGGTGTCGGCCCTCAGTGGCATAGAACACCAGCACGCCGCTGGCCAGCGTGGCGACCCCGGCCACATCGGCCACCCAGGCTCCCAGGTCCGCGTCCAGGGGCGTGGTCCCCAGGCGCCACATCAAGGCGCTCAGGGCCCAGCCCAGCACGGTGGCCAGGTGCCAGGTGCCCCACAGAATGCGCACCTGCCACTCCCGCAGCACGGGCCGTCCGCCGGTGGGCACGATGCCCTCTGTGCGCAGGGTGCGAAACACCAGCAATTCACCCAGCACCGAGTGCGCAACACCCACCAGGGCCAGGCCCCCGGCTGCCAGTACCAGCGCAGTATTCATGGACAGTTTCTAGTTCAATCAGGATGGCCGTGGAAGGTGCAGACGCGGCGCATCAACCGCCTTTTTCGCCTTCAGCGCTTTGGGGCCAGCACAGCGCCAGCGCGGGCGGCAGCGCCAGCCAGAAACCGGAGGAAGGCATGAGCACAATGCCCAGCACCGTGAGTGCCAGCAACCCGGTACCCAGCCCGCGCAAAGGAACGGGCGCCGGGGCAGCGTTGCGTTCTGCCAGCAGGATGGCCCAGCCCAGCAACGCGAACAACACGCCGAACAGTACAAACCAGACCACGGCGCCCACGGCCGGGTCTTTTTGTACGCTGTTGAAAACGCCGCGCCGCACGATCTCTTGCAGCTGGGTCGGAAACACGACGGCGGCATACAGCGTGTGCAGCACCGCCACGGCCAGCATCCACTGGCCCTTCCAGCGGTTGCGAAGCGGTATGACCGTAGAGCGAGGGGAGGGGGAGGTCAGGGAGGTCATGTGGGTGGGGTCCTATGAAGGAAGAAGGGCGGGGCAATGCGTGTGGACGCGCGCGCCCAGCCCCGTAAGCAGGTGCATGAGGCCCATCCACATGCGCTCGAACGCGGGCATCTCGCCGGGCACCTGCACCAGGTGCTCGCCCAGCATGCGCTGGTGCCGTCCGGCCGTGATGGGTGGCGGCGTCTTGACGCCAAAATCGAAAACCGGTTGCGTGAAGGGCTCCATCTGCCAGGCCTGCATGTCAGCCAGTGCGGGCGCGAGTTCGGCGGTGTATGCCGGCACGGTGAGGCTGGCGTTGACGAGTCCGAGTGCCTGGTAGGCCTGCAGCACCAGCGCGTTTCGCTGTGGGTCGGTGGCAGGCCTCAGCAGGGCGGACCATGCTTTTGTCACCTGGGTGCGAAAGTGCTCCGACAGGCTGCGCGTGCAGCCAAAGTCCAGCACGCCCACGGTGCCATCGGGTGCGAACAGAAAATTGCCCGGGTGCGGATCGGCGTGCACTCGGCCCAGCACAAAGAGGCAGTGCATGAACCAGTCCCACAGGTGCTGTCCGGCCCGGTCGCGCTGCGCCTGCGTGGGCTGCGAGGCCAGCCAGTCCTGCAGATGCTGGCCCGGCAGAAACTGCTGTGTGAGCACCTGGGCCCGGGTGTGCGACAGGATGGGCTGGGCCAGCACCACGCCTGGCAGCGCCGCGTGCTCTGCGAACCACTGCAGTTGTTCGGCCTCCTGCAGGTAATCCACCTCGCGCAGCAGCGTGGCCTCGATCTCGGTCATCACGCTGTCCACCACGGTGTTGGCGGGCAGCGGCATGTCGGTATGGGCCAGGGCGCGCAGCGCGGCGCGCATGAGCTGCATGTCGCTGGTGATGGTGGCGGCGATGCTGGGGTACTGCACCTTCACGGCCACCGTGCCGTGGCCTGCCAGCTGCGCGCGGTGCACCTGGCCCAGGCTGGCGGCGGCGAAGGCGGTGGGTTCGAAGTGTTCAAACAGTGCCTCGGGCTCCTGCCCGAAAGCTTGGCGGAACACGCGGCCCACCAGCGCGCGGTTGAGTGGTGGGGCCTGGTGGTGGGCGCGCGCCAGCTCTTGCCGCACACCGTCGGGCAGCAGGCCGGGGTGCATGCTGAGCAGCTGCGACACCTTGAGCGCCGAGCCCCGCAACTGGCCCAGCGCGCCAAAGAGGATGCGGCCGAGGGCGGCTTCGTGGTCGGCCTGCGCTTGGGCAGATGGCGTGCGCACGCGGTGCCCCAGCTGGGCCATCCCGATGCGCGCGGCAGCGATGCCCGTGATGGTGCCGCGCGCCAGGCGGCCGGTGCGCGGCGGTTCAGTGCGTGCCATGGTCTGCCAGGCGTTGCACCATGGCCCGTGCGATGCGGCGGTGAAAGGGTGTCACCACCGCCATGTAGGCATGCCCGAGCGTGTTGTGGATGTGCACCACGGTGCTGAGCACCATGGTCGGCGGCCCAGAGGTCTCGGTCCGTCCGCTGTGCTTGGTCAGTGCAACCTGCACGTCGAGGTGCCTGTCGTCCTGGCCCATCACGACTTCGGTGTCGCTCAGGTGGCGGATGCGGAAGATGCCCACGCGGTCGCCCACGCGGTAGCTGCTGGCCTCGCGCAGCGATCTGCCGCTGGCGGGCGGGTACCCATCGTGCAGTTGCCCCAGGTCCTTCAGGCCCACCAGCCGCACCAGCTTGTTGCGCACGGTCATGAGCATTTGTGTCCAGCGCGGCGTGCGGGCCACCACGTCCAGCCAGGCCTGCAGGGCGGTGTGGGATGGCTGGCCGTCAGCCACCTCGTAGGCGTCAAAAAAATGGGCGCCGGGCAAGCTGGCATGGATGGCGGTGCCTGCGGGCACCTGCGTTTCGCGCACGGTGGGGGCGGTGGTCATGCGGACTTCCTCTTGCGTGGCGTGGCGGCGGGCTTGGCGGTGGTGCTGGGGGGCGGGACCGGGCTGGCTGCGCGTGGTTTGCGCGGCGTGCGGGGCGGCTTGGAAGGCTCTGGCGCTGCGGGTGAACCGGCGTTTGCCGTGTGGGCCTGGTGTGCCTGGGGAGTGCTGTAGGGCGCGCTGGCCATGGCCTGCTTGGCCAGCTGCAGCATCCCCATCAGGCCGCTGCTGTGCTGCACCATGCGGGCCATCTGGCTGCGCAGCACAAAGCCGCCCAGTTGCAGCACGCGGTTGACGAGCCCGCCACGCAGCGCCTGCACCAGCACACCCAGCGAAAGGTCCACCAGCTGCGTGGTGTCGGCAAACTCATCCGAGGTGTCTGCCAACCAGTAGGTCACCACACCGGCCAGGTAGTCGGTGTAGAGCCCACCCGCCATGCCTTTGAAGTCGCAGGGCTCGATCTCGCCGCTGGCCTCTGCCGCTTCGAGAAAGCTGGCGACGGCCTCGCGCAGGCTCTGGCGCGCCGCCAGGGGCTCGGCCAGCATCGACAGCGGCGAGCGCCGCGCCAGACTGCGCACCTGGACTACAAATTCGCGGTCGGCCAGCAGGCGCTCCAGCACGGCGTCGGTCAGGCGCTGAAGCTTTTCCTGGAGGTTGTAGCCGGTGAAACCGGACGTCTGCAACGTGTCGGCCAGCGCCTGGTGGGCCACATCGTCCAGGTAGCCGAGCACGATGCGGTCCTTGGTGGGGAAGTATTTGTAGATCGTGGCGTCGCCAATGCCTGCTGCACGCGCGATGTCTTTCATCGTCGTGCCGTCAAAGCCCTGGCGGGTCATGAGGTCCACCGCGCTGGCCACGATCTGGCGGCGCGTGGCGTCTTGTTGCTGGCGGGTGGTTTTCATTTGACTATCTTTAAATAAACAAAATTTGTTATTTAAAGAATAGTATTTTCTGTTTGTTGCGTCAAGGGGGCGTGGCACAGCACAGCTGCTGGCGCTGTGCTCAACCATAGATTTATGGTGTTTTTGGCCTCTAGCGCTTTTTGGTAAAGCGCTGATAGCTATCAAAAGAAGAGTAAATCAGCGCCGCATGGACGCAAACGCCTCAAACTCCCAGCTGCGCATCGCCAGCAGCAAGGTGTAGCCCTCGCGCCCGCGGTCGGGCAGCTTCTGGTCGGCCAGGTGCTGCTGGGCAAAGTCCTGGGCCACGCGCTGCATGCGCTCCATGAACGCGGGGGCCAGGCTGCGGCTGATATTGCCGTGCACCAGCAGCACGCCTTCGCCCGCGCCGTCAAAGCCGCCCGCGAAGTAGTCCAGCAACGCGTGGTCGCGAAAGTAGTTCATCACCGGGCCATGCGGGCGCCAGCGAAAGGTCTTGGCCAGCTTGAGGCGGTAGCGGTTCAGTGGCCGCAGCTCGATGATGCCGATGCGGTCGAGCTGTGCGAGGTACTTGATGCCCTCGGCCTCGGTGAGGCGGTAGGCGGTGGTCACCTGCTCCAGCGTCCATTGGCTGAGCACGCAAATCGCCATCAGCAGCAGTTTCTTGTCGCCCACCACGGCTTTTTCCTGCTCTTGCGTCAGCTCTTTCAACAGAGGCTGTTCGTCGGCCACACGCCGCGCCAGATCGGCAAAGTCCAGCGCCAGTGCGCGGCAGATGGCGTCGATGCGCGACAGCGGCATGTCGCCCTTGGCCAGCATGCGCTTGACGCTGGACTCGGCCATGCCCAATGCCAACGCCAGGTCGGCGTAGGTCATCTGCGCGGTCTTGAGTTCCTTCTTCAGGGCGGTGACGAGGTCGGCGGTCGTGCTCATGGGTTTTGGCTCCTTGGTATCAATTATCAATACCTGAGGTGGCTTTGGTAGCCCTCTGAGCGACTTTCTGGTGTCCGGGTGACTGCGGCTGAACACACTGCGCGGCAATCCCCACTCATCCACGGATGTGACGACCATGACCTCTCTGATTTCTCTCCCCACCCGGCGCCACAAGCCCGCGACCCGCGCTGAACTAGCTCTCTTGCTGGGCGCGGCCGCGTTGCTGGCGCTGGCCTTGTTCGGCCCGGTGCTGCCCGCAAGCGCACACCAGCATGCCTTTGCCGACCAGCGGGCGCTGTGGGGCATTCCTTGCGCGGTGGATGTACTCAGCAATCTGCCGTTTGCCATCGCAGGGGTGTGGGGCCTGTGGGCGCTGCGCCGGTTGGCGCCAGGAGCGCTGGATCCCACCTCGCGCGCGCTGGCCGCCCTGTTTTTTGCAGGGCTGCTGTGTACGGCCGTGGGCTCCAGCGTTTACCACTGGAAACCGCAGGATGCGGGCCTGCTGTGGGACCGGCTGGGCATGGTGCTGCCGTTTGCAGGACTGCTGGGGCTGGCGGCCAGCCGCGTGAGCGAACGGGCAGGCTGGGCCATGGCGGGGGCGGTGCTGCTGGCGGGGCCGTTGGCCGTGCTGTGGTGGGCACACACCGGCAACCTGATGCCCTGGGCCGTAGTGCAACTGGGCGGCATGCTGGTGGTATTGGTGCTGGCCTGTCTGCCCCGGCGCGATGGCGCGCTGGCGGTGCACTTGGGCGCGGTCATTGGCCTGTATGCCGTGGCAAAGTTGTTCGAGGCGGCGGACCACGCGGTGTTTGATGCCACCCACCAGTGGGTGTCAGGCCACAGCATCAAACATGTATTTGCTGCTGGCGCCGCCTGGCCCGTGCTGATGGCACTGGCGGCATTGCGCAACAGTGCTGCACGGAGCGCGCCGCACGTCACGCTGTCGGGGCAGAATGGCGCCCACGCCGTGGGTGTTGCCCGCAGATCACGCGCATGACGAGCCATGAAGACGCATGAAGTGCGGGCACGGAAAATTCCAACAAGCCAACCCATCGGAAACGAGGAGAAACGCATGCACCCCGAGACCCCCTCAGCCAGCGCGGCGCCAGTGCCGACGCATGAGGACCCGAACCAGTTCGCCCTGCTGCGCCAGCGGCGCTTTGCGCCGTTCTTCTGGACGCAATTTTCTGGGGCGGCCAACGACAACCTCTTCAAGTTCGCGTTCACCGTGATGGTGACCTACCAGCTCAGCGTGTCGTGGCTACCGCCAGCGATGGCGGGGCTGGTGATTGGTGCGCTGTTCATCTTGCCGTTTTTGCTGTTCTCGGCCACCTCGGGGCAGCTGACCGACAAGTACGACAAGACAAAGATGATCCGCTTCGTGAAGAACATGGAGATCGCCATCATGCTGGTGGCGGCCTTTGGGTTCATGACGGACAACGTGCCCGTCCTGCTGCTGTGCACCTTTCTGATGGGGGTGCACTCCACGCTGTTCGGCCCCGTCAAGTTCGCCTACATGCCCCAGGTGCTCAACGAACGTGAACTGACCGGCGGCAATGGCATGGTGGAGATGGGCACCTTTGTGGCCATCCTGCTGGGCAACGTGGCCGGTGGCCTGCTGGTGGCCATCCCGGGCATTGGCCACACCACGGTGGCTGTGGCCTGCGTGGTGGCGGCCTTGGCCGGGCGCGCGGTCGCGCAGTTCATTCCCTCGCTGCCCGCCACCGACCCGGGTCTTACCATCAACTGGAATCCCTTCACGGAAACCTGGCGCAACCTGAAACTGGCGCACGAGAACGTCGCAGTGTTCCGCTCGCTGCTCGGCATCAGCTGGATGTGGTTCTTTGGCGCCGTGTTCCTGAGCCAGTTTCCGAGCCTGGCCAAGGAGGTGTTGCACGGCAACGAACAGGTGGCCTCGCTGCTGCTGGTGGTGTTCTCCATCGGTATCGGGATCGGTTCGCTGCTGTGCGAGGTGCTCTCGCGCCGCCATGTCGAGATCGGCCTCGTGCCGCTGGGCGCCATCGGCATGAGCGTGTTCTCCATCGACCTGTACTTCGCCTCGCGCAACCTGCCCCCTGCCGAGATCATGGGCCTGGCCGCCTTCATGGCCCAGGGCGCGCACTGGCGTGTGATGCTGGATCTGCTGCTGCTGAGCCTGTTTGCGGGCCTGTACAGCGTGCCCATGTACGCACTGATCCAGATGCGCAGCCAGCCCACACACCGCGCACGCATCATCGCGGCCAATAACATTCTGAACGCGCTGTTCATGATCGCCAGTTCGCTCATCGCAGGCGCCTTGCTGGGCGCGGGCTTCACGGTGCCGCAGATCTTCCTGTTCACCGGCATTGCCAACGCGGTGGTGGCGTTCTACATCTTCATGCTGGTGCCCGAGTACCTGTTGAGGTTTGTAGCCTGGGTGTCGTCGCGGTTTGTCTACCGCTTCAAGGTGCAGGGCGACGAAAACCTGCCTTCGGCGGGCGCGGCCATCCTGGCCTGCAACCATGTGAGTTTTGTCGATGCCGTGCTGCTCATGGCGGCCAGCCCGCGCCCCATCTACTTCGTGATGGACCACCGCATCTTCCGCGTGCCGGTGCTGGGCTGGCTGTTCCGCCTCGCCAAGGCGATTCCGATTGCACCCTACAAGGACGACCCCAAGACTTACGAAGCCGCCTTCGACCGCGCCGCGCAGGTGCTGCGCGAGGGCGACCTGCTGGCCATCTTCCCTGAAGGTGGAATCACCAAGGATGGGCAGCTGCAGGAGTTCAAGGGCGGCATCATGAAGATCATCGAGCGCGCGCGCGCAGAGGGTGTTGAAGCCCCGGTGATCCCCATGGCGCTGACCAATTTGTGGGGCTCGTACTTCAGCCGTATCGAGCAGGGCGGCGCCATGGTGCGACCGTTCCGGCGGGGATTTTTCAGCCGTGTGGGGCTCAATGTGGGCCGCCCGGTGGCATCGACCCAGGTGCAGCCCGCGCTGCTGCGCACCCAGGTGGCGGACCTGCTGCAAGCATGAGCCGCGATGAATCCACCAACGCTGCAGCGGCAGCGGCGGACCACGGCGCATTGACGGACCGCATCCTGGCCTTCCTGCGCAGCATCGGCCTTGCGGTCTGTGAGGCCGAGGTCCCCGAAGGCAGTTTTCTACCCGGCGTCCGCATCGAGCGGGGTGGCCTGCGTGTGGACCGGGCGCGGCTGCGCTGGCCCGGAGACCTGCTGCACGAAGCGGGCCACCTGGCGGTGGTACCCACGGCGCTGCGGTCCACCCTGGATGATGCGCTGCAGGACCTGCCCGAGGTGGCCCACGGTGGTGAGATCGAAGCCACGGCCTGGGCCTGGGCGGCCACTCGGCACCTGGGGCTGGATTCCGACGTGCTGTTCCATGACGGCGGTTACCACGGGCGCTCCGTCGGGTTGCGCACCACCTTTGAGCTGGGGGTGTACCTGGGCGCCTCGGGCCTGGCCGCTGCTGGGCTCACCCTGCTGCCCGCGCAGGTCCTGCCGGGCGGAACCCCGGCCTATCCGCACATGCTGGCCTGGCTGCGGGGCTGAGAGCCCAAAAGGGCCAAAGGCAAGGGGCCTCGCGCGGCGTTCAATCCGCGCGGATCTGTGCGCGCTGTGCAATTGCACGCATGCGTGGCAACTCGTCCTCGATCTGCGCAAGCACAGCATCGCCCGACGCATAGGCGGGCTCCAGCCCGGCGGCAATGAGCTTGCTGCGGATCTCGGCATCTGCCAGTGTTTCGGCCAGCGCCTTGTGCAGCTTGGCCTTGGCGTCGGCGGGCAGGCCACGCGGCGCCACGACGGCCAGCCACGAATCGGCGGCAAAGCCCGGGAAGCCGCTTTCAGCCACCGTGGGTACCTCGGGCAGTTGCGTGGCCCGCGTGGCGCCAGTGACTGCAATGGCCTTGATCTTGCCCGCCTTGAGCTGTGGCAGCGCTGCGGCCACGGTGTCGATGGTGAAGGGGATCTGCCCGCCCATCAGGTCGCTCATGGCGGGCGCGCTGCCTCGGTAGGGCACGTGCATCAGCTTGATGCCAGCGGCAGACCACGTCAGCTCGGCGGCGAAATGGCCGGTGGTGCCGTTGCCAAAGGAGCCGTAGGAAAACTTGTCGGGGGCGCGCTGCACTGCCACGATCAGCTGCTTGAGATTGCCCACGGGCACCTCGCGGTTTGCCAGCAGGATCAGCGGCACGCGGGCCACCATGCCGATGGGCTCATAGCTCTTGACGGGGTCGTAGGGCAGCTTGGCATTGAGCGCCGGATTCACGGTGAACGTGGAGCCCGAACTGATCAACAGCGTGTAGCCATCGGCGGGCGCGTTGGTCACGAAGGCCGCTCCGACCACAGTGCCTGCACCCGCCTTGTTCTCAATCACGATGGGCTGGCCGAGGCGGTCGCCCAGCTTCTTGCTGATCGTCCGACCCACGATGTCCACGGCGCCCCCTGGCGGGAAGGGAACGATGAGCTGGATCGGCTTGGTCGGATAGCCCTCGGCGTGCGCCAGCCACGGCGTGCCGAGTCCCAGCCCCGCGAGGGCTGCTGCCAAGTGGATCACGCTACGCCGTCTGTCGATCTGCAAGCACTTCATGGGGCACTCCTTGGAGGGGAAAAGCGTAGGCCTCCAGCATCGAGGCCAGGGCCACTCAGATCAACGACAGCCCGGCCAGCGGTGCCAGCCGGTGCTGCTCGCTGGACGCATCAGCCGTTGCGAAAAAGAAAGCTGTAGGCGTTGAGCGCTGGCACGCCTCCCAGGTGCGCGTACAACACGCGAGAGCCTTCGGGGAACTCGCCCTTGCGCACCATGTCGATCATGCCGTGCATGGACTTGCCTTCGTACACCGGGTCGGTGAGCATGCCTTCCTGGCGTGCGCACAGGCGGATGGCTTCGAGCGTGCCCTCGCTGGGCAGGCCGTACTCAGGGCCGCCGTAGCGGGTGTCCAGCACCACGTCTTCGGCGGTCAGCTCCTGGCCCAGCTCCACGAGCTTGGCGGTGTTTTGGGCGATGCGCAGGATCTGCGCATGGGTCTTCTCTGGTTTGGCCGAGGCATCGATGCCGATCACCTTGCGCGCCCGGCCATCGGCCGCAAAGCCCACCACCATGCCGGCCTGCGTGCTGCCCGTGACCGAGCACACGACGATGTAGTCGAACTGGAAGCCCAGCTCTTTTTCCTGCTGGCGAACCTCTTCGGCAAAGCCCACAAAGCCCAGGCCGCCATACGGGTGCTCGGAGCAACCGGCCGGGATGGGGAAGGGCTTGCCACCGGCCTTTTTCACATCGTCCATGGCCTGTTCCCAGCTGGGGCGGATGCCGATGTCGAAGCCCGCAGCATCCAGGCGCACGTCGGCGCCCATGATGCGGCTCATCTCGATGTTGCCCACGCGGTCGTACACCGCATCGGAGTAGTTCACCCAGTTCTCCTGCACCAGCACGCACTTCATGCCCAGGTGTGCGGCCACCGCAGCCACCTGGCGTGTCTGGTTGGACTGGATGCCGCCAATCGACACCAGCGTGTCGTAGCCGCCTGCAATCGCTTCGGGGATGAGGTATTCGAGCTTGCGGGTTTTGTTGCCGCCGAAGGCCAGGCCCGAGTTGCAGTCTTCGCGCTTGGCGTACAGGTGCACCTTGCCGCCCAGGTGTGCCGACAGGCGCGGCAGCGGTGTGATAGGCGAGGGGCCGAAGGTGAGCGGGTGGCGGGCAAATTTCTGCAGGTTCATGGCGGTTTCCGGTCGATGAAGAGAAGGCGCAAGCGGGGGCTTGCAGTGCCTTCATCGTAGAAAAATGCGCGCATCACGTGGTTGCAAAATTTGTTCGAATTTCAGTGTTAAAGGTTTATGAAAGAGAATATGAGCGAAAAATATTTCGTTAAATAATCTATGTGCGCAACAAAAGTTTGTGTCAAGAATGTGCCGCAGGCCGATGTCTCGGCCGAGCTGGACCGCACCGACAAAGCCATCTTGCGCCAGCTGCAGCGCGACGCGTCGCTGTCGAATGTGGCATTGGCCGAGAAGGTGCACCTGAGCCCACCCGCCTGCCTGCGCCGGGTGGAGCGTCTCAGGCGCCTGGGGCTCATCGACAAGGTGGTCGCGCTGCTCAACCCCCAGGCCGTGGGTGCGGGCATGCTGGTGATGATTGGCGTGGTGCTGGACCGCTCCACGCCCGAGTCGTTTGCCGAATTTGAAAAGGCGGCAGCCAAGGTGTCGGGTTGCATGGAATGCCATGTAGTCACTGGCGAGTTTGACTACTTCATGCTGGTGCGCACGCGCGACAACGACAGCTTCAATCGCCTGCACGCCGAGCAACTGCTCTACCTGCCGGGCGTGCGGCAGGTGCGCTCATTCATGGTGCTGCGCAATGTGCTTTCGACCACCGAGCTGCCGCTGGCTGTTTGATTGGCGGGGGCCGTCGGGTCAATGTGCTGCCCGCATTTGTTTATCTTGTGTCTACCCGAGTAGCCACAAGCGAGGCATTTCGTGTCCACGTCCTGCCACAGTCGCTACTGGATTCACTCTCCCAATCAAAGCCGTTGTGCGTGATGTTGCTGAATCGGATTTTCGTTCTGATGCTTTTGCCTGAGGGATCGACTCCCGTCGCATCTATCAGCATCTCGGTGCCGGTCCACGCCCCATGCCATTCCAAGGCCGCAGTGGGCTGCAGCGCCGCCAAACCGCTCATCTCCCAACGCCCACTGACCTCCGAATAGGTCCGCAACGTGACGTACGACGAGATCGGCCGGCCATCCGGTGCAAGCGCCTTGAAGTCGTCCATGACCATTCGGCCTTCGTTCAGGTACGTTGCGGCCCAGGTCGCTCGGTATCGAAGCAGAACGGAGCCGTCAGGGTTTAGCCGCGCCGCATTGACATCCCAGTCACCTATGAGGAAATCGAATTGCCGGCTTGCGGGAGCCGGGGCCTGAAGATACCGTGCCACTTCGGGGGGCACTGCGGACGGTGGAGTGCTGGATTGCACGAGAGCTCCTTGGATGATGGATTTGACAGGTCTTTCGGCCGCTGGCGACCGCGTGGACACCAGTACGAGCAGACATAGCGCGGCGAGCGCCATTCGATGTGTTCAATGGCTTGGATTTCGTAGCACCTTCATGTTGGCTCGGTTGCTTCAATTGCGGCGCGCACGTATCGCATCAGCGCGTCGTCAACTCCAACTCCGAGCTGCAGATCGGGCTCCCGCGACATCGCGTAGCGAACTTTCGACTCAAGGTCGAGGTCGCCCCCGCTATAGGAATCGCGAAACAACTGAACCCATCGGTTGGCGAGCAACTTCATCGACAGCGCGTCGTGGCAAGTTCCCAATGCCATGTGTTCCCGAACTTGCGCAACAAGCGGTGGCCAGTCGTCCTTGTGAGCCAGCTGACGGCTGCGGAGGTTTTCCGCTTGTGCGTCAGACATGTATTTGGAGAACTGGGCCACACGAGCGTGAACGATTGCCTCGCCGATCCACTTGATCAATCCGGCGTCGATACCGACGAGCTCCTGCGCACGCACCTCGCGCTCCTGCAATGTTTTGAGCTTGCTGGCAAGCGCTGGATTGTTGCTCGTCAGGGCGATCACCATCCGCACCCATCGCCATGCAATGGCATGCGCCTGCGGGCTAACGCCGCGCGCATCGCTAAGCATGCATTGGCGGACTTCCGCAATCAAGCGATCTCTTTGAGACTCGATGTTGCGTGCGCTGCCCGTCGCGGGCGATCGCATGGCTTGTACCTCGGTCACGCTGAGGTGCTGCTCATAGAGAGCAGTCATTTCCAACAGGTCCAACCAATCGACTGTTCCGACGGCATCGGTTGTATCTGTCAGCCGCTCGGCGATGTGTTTGAGCTTAGTGCTCAATTCGCGAGCCTTCCTCTCCTTTGTCTCGAGGAGGTCAATCTGCCGGCGGATGGTTTGCAGTGGGCCAGTCCTCGTGTCATCCAGAGCCGTTCGAATGTCGGCCAACGCGTACCCGATCTCCTTGAGCACCAGGATTCGATGAAGCCTGGCGAGATCCTGAGAACCATAGATACGGGCACCTCCCGCGGTCCGCAGCGTCGGGGACAGAAGGCCGATGGAGTCGTAGTGATGCAAGGTCCGGACGCTCAGACTGCATCGCTTAGCTAGCTCTCCGATTTTGAGTTCCACGCTGTTCACTCTCCCTGACCCAAATAATGCACCATGACGTTACGTCAGGTGCAAGCGAGGAGGACGTTCAAATCGACAAGCTCAGCGTGAACGGGTTGTTGTGTCTTCGGGTGTATGTCTCAATTGGAAGATTTCAGCGCACTGACTCTCGTGCGAGCCCCTTGAGCCTGTCCCATACCGGCCCACCGAACACATTCACCGCCAGCCCGGCCATCAGCAGCCAGGCCCCCGCAAAGTGCACTGGCTGCAGCGCTTCGCCAAACACCAGCCAGCCCGTGGTCAGCCCTACCACCGGCACCAGCAGCGTGAAGGGTGCCACGCGGTTTACGGGGTAGCGCGACATGAGGTAGGTCCACAGCCCAAAGCCCAGCAGCGTGGAGACCCACGCGATGTAGGCCACGGCGGTCATGGATTTCAGCGACAGGTTTTGCACCGCTGCCAGCACAGCACTGGGGCCGTCCATCAGCAGCGCCAGGGCCACAAACGGCAGGGGCGCCACCAGGCTGGACCAGACGATGAAGGCAAACTGGTTCATCGGCCCATAACGCCCCACGGCGCGGGTCACGATATTGCCGCAGCCCCACAGCGCTGCCGCCGCCACGGTCAGCGCGAAGCCCGCTAGCGGCATGGAGGCCCCATGTGCACTGCCAATCAGCACCAGCCCCACGCCTGCCAGCGCCAGGCCCGCCACCTGGTTGCCTAGCCATTTCTCACGCAGCCACCAGGCGGCCAGCAGCAGCGTGAAGAACGACTGCGCCTGCAGCACCAGCGAGGCCAGGCCCGAAGGCATGCCCATGTGGATGGCAGTGAACAGCAGCGCAAACTGGCCCACGGCCATGGTCATACCGTACAGCAGGTACAGCCGCAGCGGCACCTTGGGTGGCTTGACGAACAGCAGCGCCGGAAACGCCGCCAGAAGGTAGCGCAGCGCGCCCAGCAGCATGGGAGGGATGTCAGCCACGCCCACCTTGATCACGGCAAAGTTCAGCCCCCAGACGACGATGACGAGCAGGGCGAGGGCGAGATCACGAGGGCGCAGGGGCAAATTCATGGTGAGGCCGTAGAAGGGTCTGGCTGGATGGGGAGATTGTGCGTGGGCATGCTGGGGGTGGCCGGTACCGATGGGCCGGATATCGATCAAAACAAGACATTTCTCGCGCGCCTTGCGCCTTGCATCCCATCCCGGCAAGGGCCTTGTGCGACCCTGAAAAAATCTTGAACAGGTTCTAAATAAGCGTAGCCACCTCGATCGCGCGCTCGCGCAACCACTGCAGAGCCAGGTCCTTGTCCCGATGGCGGTGCCATTGAAGCGTCTGGCGCATCACCGGGATTTCCAGGGGGGGCTCCCATACGTGGATGGGCAGCCCGTACTGCAGCGCGCGTTGAGCAAGGCGCTTGTGCACGGTGGCAATGCGTGCTGTGCCGATCACTAGGCTAGGCAGGGATGCGAGGGTGGGCGCGGTGACTTCGATGCGGCGCTTGACGCCAAAGCGCTCCAGAAACCAGCCATCGAACGCGGGGATCTGCCGCGCGCCGGAGTAGTCGGCCACCACATGTCCCGCCGCCAGGTAGTCGTCAAAGCTGAGCTGGCCTTGGATGTGAGGGTTGCCCGTCCAGGTGACGCACATGTATGTCTCCTCGAACAGCGTCATGCTCGGGTGTTTGGCCGACACATATTGCTCGGGGATGATGAGCATGTCGGCCCCGTACTCCTCCAGCTGCTCCACGGGGCGGGCGTTTTGCGCCCGCAGATGCACCTGGACCCCGGGCGCTTCGTGAAACAGCTTCTCGATCAAGGGCTGCATGAACACGGTGGTGGTGAAGTCTGACACCAGCAGCGTGAAGCTCCGGGTGTCGGTAGAGGGGTCAAAGCGAGGCTTCTCGGCGATGGTGCTGTCGATGCGCATCAGCACTTCACGCACCGGGTCCAGCAGCGCCTCAGCGCGGGGCGTCAACACCATCTGACGGCCCTGCGGCACCAGCAATTCATCGTCGAAATACGCACGCAGCCGCGCCAGCGCATTGCTGGTGGCGGGCTGGCTCAAGTGGATGCGCTCGCCCGCGCGGCTGATGTTGCGTTCGGTCAGCAGCGCGTCCAGCGCCACCAGCAGGTTCAGGTCGAGTTTGTTGAATCGCATGGGCTACGGGTAAACGTTGATATTCGCGATATCAATAAATGGAATCTGAAAAATCCATTTTTCGAATGCAAGCTTACTCCCTACAGTAGCCACCGAACCGATGTCCAGCCCCTTTGGTCATCAGATTCCCAAAAAAACAGAACGGAGACAAATGATGAAACACTGCCCATCAGGCGCAGTGCGGCGGGGTGCTGCCCAAAGCCGCAGAAGCCGCCTCACGCTGGCCCTTGCCACTCTGGCTGTCACCCCCTGTGTTTCTGCCATCGAGCTGGACACTGGCAACCCCGACTGGAAGCTGCGCTGGGACAACACCGTCAAATACAGCCTCACTGGCCGCCTCAACACGGCCTTGCCTGAGTTGTCTTCCGTGTTGCCCGTGACGGCCAACCAGAACGACGGCAACAACAATTTCAAGCGTGGTGTGGTGTCCAACCGCGTGGACCTGCTCAGCGAGCTGGATCTGACCGGCCCTAGCTACGGTGCGCGCCTGAGTGCGGCGGCCTGGTACGACCAGGCCTACAACAGCCATACGGACAACACCAGCTCCACGTCCAACCACAGCCCTGCGAGCGAGTTTCCGACGGAGACCCGCAAGCTCATGGGGCGCAAGGCCGAGCTGCTGGACGCCTTTGTGTACGGGCGCTTTGATGTGGCCGACAAGCCAGCCACGGTGCGCCTGGGCCGCCACACCCTGTTGTGGGGAGAGAGCCTGTTCTTTGGCGCCAACGGCATCGCGGGCGGCCAGGCCCCGCTGGACCTGATCAAGCTGCTGTCGGTACCCAACTCCACCTTCAAGGAAGTGGCCCGGCCGACCGGCAAGGTCTCGGGGCAGGTGCAACTGTCGTCCGACGTGACGGTGGGCGCGTATGTGAACTACGAGTGGGAGAAGACCCGGCTGATGCCCGTGGGGGCCTACCTCTCGACCAGTGATTCGCTGGGCCCGGGTGCAGAGCGCATCAATGCGGGGCCCACGGGCACGTTCATCCGGCAGGCGGATCTGGACGCCAAGAACTCGGGCCAGGGCGGCCTGCAGCTGCGCTGGCGGGTCGAGTCCATCGATACCGATCTGGGGTTTTATGCCATCCGCTACCACGCCACCACCCCCAGCAACATCAACAACGTGCTGGTAGGCCTGCCCCCCGCGCTGAGGGCCAGCAGCTACCGCTGGATGTACCACGAGGGTGTGCGCGCCTATGGCGCGAGTTTCTCCAAGACGATTGATAACTGGGGCCTGGCGGGCGAAGTCTCGGTACGCCACAACGCGCCCCTGGCCAGCTCTGGGCAGTCCACCCTGGCCACCATTGGCGTGAATGCGGGCCTCAACAACAACAGCAACCCGGGCTACGCGGTGGGCGAGACAGCGCACGCGCAAGTGTCCTGGATCGCATCGCTGGGCCCTTCGTGGATATCGCGCGAAGCGTCCTTTGTGGGCGAGGTGGCCTGGAACCAGCGCACCAAGGTCACACGCAATGCGCAGATGCTCAACCCCAATGCTGACAAATCGGCCACTGGCGTGCGCATGGTGTATTCGCCCAGCTACCGGCAGGTGCTGCCGGGTCTGGACCTCACCCCCTCCATCGGCATGGGCTACACGTTCGGCGCCTCGTCAGCCGTTGGCCCGGGTTTTGGGGTGGACAAGGGCGGCGACATCAACCTCGGTCTGGCCGGGGTGTACCTGGGCACGTGGAACGTATCGCTGAATTATGTGCATTACCTGGGCAAGGCCGCGCCCACGCTCGATGCCGCCAACAACGCGCAATACAAGCAAGCGCTCAAAGACCGCAACTCGCTGACGCTCTCGGTCCGCACCACTTTCTGATCTGGAATTCTGTCATGAAGCACTACCTGCACATCGCGGGCGTCTGCCTGCTGTCGTCTGTGGCCCTGGGCGCTGCACACGCCGCCGTGAGCGCCGAGGAAGCCGCCAAACTCAAAACCGAGCTGACCCCCCTGGGGGCCGAGCGCGCGGGCAACAAGGAGGGCACCATCCCCGCGTGGAGTGGTGGCTACACCACCCCCATCGCGGGGTTCCAGAATGGCGGGCGCCGGGGCGACCCGTTCGCGGGCGAAAAGCCGCTGTACAGCGTCACCGCCGCCAACATGGCCGAGCATGCGAGCAAGCTGACCGAAGGCACCCAGGCCCTGCTTAAAAAATACCCGCAGACCTTCCGGGTCGATGTGTACAAAACGCACCGCACCGCCGCTGCGCCGCAGTGGGTGTATGACTACACAGCCAAGAATGCCGTGCAGGCCAAGCTCGATGGCGAGAAGGTCACGGGTGCCTATGGTGGCATTCCATTCCCCATCCCCAAGACCGGCGAGGAGATCATGGCCAACCATGAACTTCACTGGCGTGGAGAGGCCTGGCAGGCCGACTTCCGGGGCTACCTGGGCACGGCCAATGGCCAGCGCGTGCTGTCGGTGGAGGGGCGCGGCGACTTCCAGATGCCCTACTACGCCCAAGGCCAGCACGACAAGTTCACAGGCGAGTACTGGACCATCCGCCTGGTCAACAGCGGCCCACCGGTGCGTGCGGGCGAGGCCATCACGGGCCGGTCGCACCTGGACCAGGACAAGAGCGCATCGTGGGTGTACCTGACGGGGCAGCGCCGCGTGCGCAAGCTGCCCAATGCCTGCTGCGACACGCCCACGCCTGCCACCGCAGGTGTGGCAAGTTTCGACGAAATCGACGTTTTTGCTGGGCGCAACGACCGCTTCGACTGGAAGGTCGTGGGCAAGCAGGAGATGCTGATCCCCTACAACAGCAACCGCCTGCATACGCCGACCAAGGACAGCGATGTGCTATTGGCCAATCACCTGAACCCCGACCACGTGCGCTGGGAGCTGCACCGCGTGTGGGTGGTGGAGGCCACCCTCAAGTCCGGCCAGCGCCACCAGGCACCCAAGAGCCGCTACTACGTGGACGAAGACACCTGGGTGGCCGTGCTGGGCGACCGCTGGGATGCCAAGGGCCAGCTGTGGAAGACCATCTGGTCCCACCCGGTGGTGATGCCTGACCTTCCTGCCACCACGCCGCAGCAGCAGTGGGGCTTCAACGATCTGATCTCTGGTGCCTGGTATGCCAGCGGCGTGGTCAACGAGCGCAACCAGCACTACAAGATCGTGCCGCGTCGCCCGGACAGCTTCTTCTCGCCCGATGCCATGGCGGGCGAGGGTGTCCGCTGAGCGGGACGGAACCATGCGTATTGCGATCTATGTAGCTGCAGCCATCGCTGCGGCGGGGGCGGGCTGCGCCTTCGCACAGGTGGGGGATGCACTCCAGCGCCCCGCACTGAGCGTGAAGGCACCTCAGCGCGCCGTGCTGCTGGCGGCGGCCACTGCGGGGCCGCGGCTGGTGGCGGTGGGCGAGCGCGGAGTGGTCGCGCTGTCCGACGACCGGGGCGCGACCTGGCGCCAGGCGGCCTGCCCGGTCAGTGTGAGCCTGACGATGGTGCGCTTCGCGGACGAACGCCACGGTGTGGCCGTGGGGCATGGCGGCACGGTGCTGACTACGGCCGATGCTGGCGCCAGCTGGGTGCTGCGGCTGGACGGCCGCCGCCTGGCCGCGTTGGCCAAGGCGGCCGCTACCACGCCCCAGGCGCAGCAGGACGCAGAGCGCCTGGTGGCCGATGGCCCGGAAAAGCCTTTCATGGATGTGGTGGTGTGGGACGCCCAGCGCATGCTGGCGGTGGGCGCCTATGGCTTGGCCTTCTACACAGCCGATGGCGGACAGACCTGGGCGCCCTGGATGGGCAGGTTGCCCAATCCCAAGGCCCTGCACTGGTATGTGGCGCGGCGCCAGGGCAATACCCTGCTGCTGGCGGGTGAGCAAGGGCTGCTAGCCCGCTCCAGCGACGGCGGCGCTACGTTTGAGGCTTTGCCATCGCCTTACAAGGGCAGCTGGTTTGCGGGCGATCTGAACGCCAACGGGCGTGTGGTCCTGGCGGGCCTGCGGGGCAACGCCTGGCGCTCGGACGACGCGGGCAACACCTGGTCGCAGCTAGCATCGCCAACCCAAAGCACGATCACCGCCGTGGCCGACGATGGCAAAGATGGGCTGTGGTTCGCCACACAGGCGGGCGCAGTGCTGCGTCAGCAGGGCGAGGCACTGGTGCCCCTGAACGCGGTGCCCGTACCCGTGCCGTCTGCGCTGCTGCCGCAGCGCGAGGGCCCCTTGCTCGCGCTGGGCGTAGCCGGTGTAGTGCCTGTGGTGGCACAGAAGGCACGGCCATGAGCGTGCACTCCTTCGATACCCGCTCGGGCTCGCTGATCGAGCGCGCGCTGTTCAACCACCGCGCGGTGGTGGTGCTGTTGTGTGCTTTGGTCACTGCCCTGCTGGGCTGGCAGGCCACACGGCTGCAGCTCAATGCCAGCTTTGAAAAGACTATTCCCACCAGCCACCCCTACATCCAGAATTTTCTGGCCTACCAGTCGGAACTCAGTGGCCTAGGCAATGCGGTGCGCGTGGCCGTTGCCCACCCCCAGGGCAACATCTATGACGCGCAGTACCTGGACACGCTGCGCCGCCTGTCTGACGAAGTCTTCCTGCTGCCGGGTGTGGACCGTGCTCGGATGAAGTCGCTGTGGACCCCCACCACACGCTGGGTGGGTGTCACCGAAGAGGGCCTGGAAGGCGGGCCGGTCATTCCCGATGGTTTTGATGGATCGTCAGCCAAGCTGCAGCAACTCGCGGCGAACGTGGCGCGCTCCGGAGAGATCGGCCAGACGGTAGCGCGCGATGCCGCATCGACCGTGATCTTTGTGCCCCTGCTGGCCAAGGATGCCCAGGGCCAGTCGCTCGACTACGCCCTGCTGTCGCGGCAGCTGGAGACGCTGCGCGGCAAGTACGAGGCCGAAGGCGTGGCTATCCACATCACCGGCTTTGCCAAGATCGTGGGCGACCTGATTGATGGCGTGCGGGCCGTGCTGGTGTTCTTTGCCATCGCGGTAGCCATCGCCACGGCCATGGTGTTCTGGTACACGCGCTGCATCCGTTCCACGCTGCTGGTGGTGCTGGCGTCGCTGGTGGCCGTGGTGTGGCAGCTGGGCCTGCTGCCTTTGCTGGGGTATGCACTCGACCCGTATTCCATCCTGGTGCCGTTTCTGGTGTTTGCCATCGGCATGAGCCATGGTGCGCAAAAGATGAACGGCATCATGCAGGACGTGGGACGGGGCGTGGACAAGCTGGTGGCTGCGCGCTTCACCTTCAGGCGCCTGTTCCTGGCAGGCCTGACGGCGCTGCTGGCAGACGCAGTTGGGTTTGCCGTGCTGCTGGTCATCGACATCCAGGTGATCCGCGAACTGGCGATTGCCGCGTCGATTGGCGTGGCGGTGCTGATCTTCACCAACCTGATCCTGTTGCCCATTTTGTTGAGCTACACCGGCGTCAGTGCGGTGGCTGCCGAGCGCAGCCTGCGCACCGAACAGGCTGATGCGGCGGGCGCTGCCAAACACCCGCTGTGGGCCCTGCTCGACCGCTTCACCCAGCGCCCTTGGGCCACCGTGGCCGTGGCCACCGGGCTGGTCATGGGGGTGGGGGGCTTTCTTGTCAGCACGCAGCTCAAGATTGGCGACCTGGACCCGGGGGCGCCCGAGTTGCGCGCAGACAGCCGCTACAACCGCGATGTGGGATTCATGAACGTAGCCTACGGCGCGGGCAGTGACGTGCTGGCGGTGATGGTCAAGACGCCCGAGGGCCAGTGCTCCCAATTCGACGCGCTGAACAAGGTCGATGCGCTCGAATGGGAGCTGCGCCAGATCGACGGCGTCGAGAGCACCAACTCGCTCTCTCTGCTCAACCGCCGGGTGCTGTCGGGCCTCAACGAAGGCAACCCACGGTGGTACGAGTTCTTGCCCAACCAGGACATGCTCAACACCGTGACGGCCAGCGCACCCCGTGGGCTCTACAACGATGCCTGTGGGTTGTTGACGGTGTACGTCTATCTGCGCGACCACAAGGCCGACACCCTGGCGCGCGTCGTGGGCCACATCGAGGCCTTTGCCCAGCGCAACAACACGGCAGACACCCAGTTTCTGCTGGCCGCCGGGACTGCGGGCATTGAGGCGGCCACCAACATCGTGGTCAAGGACGCGTGGCGAACCATGCTGCTGATGGTGTACGGGGCGGTGGTCGTGCTGTGTTTTGTGACCTTCCGCTCGTGGAAGGCGGTGGTGGTGGCCGTGTTGCCGCTGGTGGTCACGTCCTTCCTCGCCGAAGCGTTGATGGTGGCGCTGGGCATGGGCGTGAAGGTCGCCACGCTGCCGGTGATTGCGCTGGGCGTGGGCATCGGTGTGGACTATGCGCTTTACATCCTGTCCATCACGCTGTCGCAACTGCGCGAAGGTAAGAGCCTGTCGGAGGCGTACTACCGCGCCCTGCTGTTCACCGGCAAGGTGGTGATGCTGACGGGTGTGACGTTGGCCGTGGGCGTGATCACCTGGGTGGCGAGCCCGATCAAGTTCCAGGCCGACATGGGCTTGCTGCTGGCGTTCATGTTCCTCTGGAACATGCTGGGGGCCCTGGTGTTGTTGCCCGCACTGGCCCACTTTTTACTGAAGCCCGCGACGCCGGTCGCCAACGCCCGTGCAACTGGGCGCGGCTTGCACGGGGTGCCGCAGGGCGCTCATTGACTGACAACGAGGACGAACCATGACCACGATCCACACGATGTGCGTTGCTGCCGGTCTGTTGCTGGCATGCGTCAGCGCACAGGCCCAGCCCAGCCCCCAATCGGCCGCAGTGCTTGATCGCTATATCGCCGCAGTCCATGCGGGTGACATGGCCGCCGTGCGCGCGCTCATCGCGCCGGAGGTGGAGCGATCGGACTTTCCCGGCTGCACTCCGGCCATGGACAACCCCACCTGCCTGGCCCACTACATCGACGCCACGGTGGTTCGACCGCAGGCCCGCTTGTCTGTGCTGAGCACCGAGGTGGATGGGGATCGGGTGTCTGCGCTGCTGGAGGTGCGCAGCGAGCTGTATCGCCGTCCCGGTGTGGAACGCATCGTGGGCCGCGATGTGCTCCGTGTGACCGATGGGCGGATCCAGTCCTTCCGCTTTGTCCCTGACTTTTCCGACGCGCCCACGGCCGTCTTTTTTGGCACGCTGGGCATCGGCCCGCGCGCCGCACGCCCTTCCGTCAAACCCTGAGTTACACCATGTTCAAGTACTTCCCCACCAACTACGTCTGGAACCTCTCCGTCAATCTCGCCATCGAGATGGGCGCGCGCATCGGCGAGATCGAGCAAATGTGCGCTCCCCTGCAAGAGGCCGCCAAGGCGCCCGATGCCGCCGGCACGGCGGCCTTCCGAGAGACCTGGGTGAGCATGGCCGACCGGCTCTGCGGCCTGGCTGAAGAGGACGAAGCCAAAGGTCGTTTGTTGTCTGCTGGCGAAAAATACCGTCGCGCGTCCAGCTACCTGATCACCGCCGAGCGCCTGCAGGCGCACAACGCGCCCGGTCGCCTGGCGATTTACCAACGCGCGCTGGCGCTGTTCCTCCAGGGCTCGCGCCTCATGGGCGACCCGGTCCAGCGCGTGGAGATTCCCTACGAAGGCAAACACCTCTCGGCCCTGTACTACCCCGCCAACGGCCTGAAGCCCGGCGAACGAGCACCCCTGTGCGTGCAGCTCAACGGCCTGGATTCAAGCAAGGAGATGAAACACCTCGTGGGTCTGCCGGTGTGGCTCGCCAAGCGCGGCGTGTCCTCCCTGGTGGTGGACCAGCCGGGTACCGGCGAGGCGCTGCGCCTGCAGGGACTGACCGCGCGCTTCGACGCCGAACACTGGGCCAGCCGCGTGGTCGACTGGCTGGAGCAGCACCCCGCCGTGGACCCGAAACGCATCGGCTGCGAAGGCGTTTCGCTGGGCGGCTACTACTGCCCGCGCGCCGTGGCCATGGAGCCGCGTTTTGCCTGCGGCGTGGCCTGGGGCGCCAACCACGACTGGCGCGATGTGCAGAAGCGCCGGTTGGAGAAAGAGGGCGACTTCCCTGTGCCGCACTACTGGGCCCACGTGTGCTGGGTCTGGGGCGCCAAGGATGTGGACGACTTCATGCGCATCGCAGAAAACGTGCACCTCGATGGCGTGGTCGAGAAGATCAAGGTGCCGTTCCTGGTGACGCACGGCGAGCGCGACTCGCAGATCCCGCTCAAGTGGGCGCACCGCACCTACGAGCAGCTGGTCAACAGCCCCCAGCGCGAACTCAAGGTGTTCACCGACCGCGAGGGTGGATCACAGCACGCCAGCTTTGACAACAGCATCAATGCCGGCCACTACATCGCCGACTGGGTGGCCGAGACCCTGGGTGGTCATACCGCCTGAGAGCCTCGCACCTGCCCTGACAACCCACACAACCAAGGATCAACAGATGAACATCATTGGACCCGACGCGCTCGTTTTTGGCGTGGACGACGTCGCTGCCTGCGCCCAGTACCTCACCGACTACGGCCTCACTCCTGTGGGCGTCACCGCTGCTGGCGGGCGCTTTGAGGCGCTGGACGGCACTGCTGTGGAGATCCGTCCCAAGGACCACCCCGCGTTACCGCCTTCTTTGGGAACAGCCAGCATGTTGCGGGAAACCGTGTACGGAGTGGCGGATGCTGCAACGCTGGATGCGATTGAGCAAGAGCTGGCGCGCGACCGCACCGTCTCGCGGCATGGTGGCGTGCTGCGCACCACCGACGACCTGGGCTTTGCGCTGGCGTTCCAGGTCACTGTGCGCAAGCCGATTGCCTTGCCCGCGGAGTCGGTCAACGCACCGGGCGCTGCGCCACAGCGCGGGCCCAATGCGCTCGGCCTGTCGCCAGACATGGCCGCCCGGCCTCGCTCGTTGTCGCACGTGGTGTACTTTGTTCCAGACGTGGCCAAGGCCGAGGCTTTCTATACCCGGTTGGGGTTCGTCTGCACCGACCGCTTTACGGGTGTGGGACCGTTCTTGCGCCCCGCAGGTACCCAGGATCACCACACCCTGTTCATGATTGAGACCCCGCCTTTCATGAAGGGTTGTGAGCATTTCACGTTCCACATGGGCGGCCCGACCGATGTGCTTCTGGCGGGGACGCGGTTTGTTGAAAAGGGCTACCAGAGTTTCTGGGGGCCCGGGCGCCACAAGTTTGGCAGCAATTGGTTCTGGTATTTCAACTCACCCCTGGGGTGCCATGTGGAGTACGACGCAGACATGGACCTGCATGACGAGACCTGGGCAGCCCGCGAGGTCCCCATCAGTGCCGATGCGTCTCAAATGTTCCTGTTCCAACACCGCGAGAAGTGGTTTCCGTCTGGTCCACCTCCGGCAGCCGTGCCTCGCTGAGACGATCATGAAGCTGTGTCATTGGAACGATGTGCCTGACGGCGGATCGCGCGGTTTTGACCCTGCAGGTAGCGGCCAGGACACCGTGCTGGTCGTGCGCCATGGTGACCGGTTGTATGCCTATGCCGACGCTTGCCCGCACCACGACACCCCCATGGCCTGGCGCAAAGACCAGTACCTCAACGCTGCGGGTGATCGCATTGTTTGCGCCGCCCATGGCGCACAGTTTGAGATCGCCACTGGTCGCTGCACGCTGGGCCCTTGCCTGGGCGACGCACTGACGCCTGTGCCATTGACTTTACAAGCGAACGGCGAGGTGCACATCGCCGACGCAACCCTTAAGGAGACAAACCCATGAGCCTTTCTTCCCAACGCATATTGATCATTGGCGGAGGTTTTTCCGGCATGGCTGCGGCCATTGAACTGCGCAAGCTGAACGCCCAGGTCGATCTCGTGGAGATCGACCCCGGATGGCGCAGCTATGGCGCAGGCATCAGCCTCGGTGGTGCCACGCTGCGGGCGTTCAGGCGCCTCGGCATCCTCGGTGCCTTTCTGGAGCAGGGCCATGCGGCCGACGGCGTGCATGTGCACCTACCTTCGGGCCAGCGGGTCGCCACGCTGCCCACACCCCGTATTGCGGGCGACGAAGTACCGGGCGGCGGTGCGATCATGCGCCCAGTCCTTGCCCGCATTCTGGCTGACGCCACACGGGCTTGCGGTGCGCATGTGCGGTTGGGCTGTACTTTTACATCCATCGTGCAGGACGCTGACGGTGTGCAGGTCAGCTTCACCGACGGCACAAGCCAGCGCTATGACCTCGTCGTTGGCGCCGATGGCCTCTATTCCAAGGTCCGGGAAGCGTTGTTTGACGGCGCCCCCAAGCCCCGCTACAGCGGTCAGTCAGTATGGCGCGCGGTATTGCCACGCCCCCCCGAAATCGACACGGCCACGATGTGGATGGGGCCACGGGTCAAGCCCGGGGTGAACCCGGTTTCCCAGACCGAGATGTACCTTTTTGTCACGGAGCCCCGAGCCACCAATGACCATGTGGACCCCGCCTCCTTTGCCGAAAATTTGCGGTCGCTGCTGGAGGGGTTTTCTGCGCCGACGCTTCAGGCCATTCGTGACCAGATCGGTCCCGATTCACAGATTGTGTACCGCCCGTTGGAGGGACTGTTGATGCCCCGGCCCTGGTCTAGGGGCCGCGTGGTGCTGATTGGCGATACGGTGCATGCCACCACACCGCACCTTGCATCAGGAGCCTGCATCGGCATCGAGGATGCGCTCGTGCTGGCAGATGAACTGGGTCGTTCTGTAGACACCACCAATGCGCTCGAAGCGTTTGAAGCCCGCCGCTGGGAGCGGTGCCGCATGGTGGTCGAGAACTCCGCTCGCCTGGGCGAGATCGAGATCTGTGGGGGCGACAAGGACGAGCACTCGCGCATCATGCGCGAATCGCTCATGGCCCTGGCGCAGCCAATCTGAACCGGGGGCACCATGATTACAACCAATTCATTCCGGGGCCGTGTAGCGCTGATGGTGGGGAACTGCGCGGGTATGGTGGACTTGGTGGCGCTGCCTGTCTGGGTGGGCACGCTCATTTCGGTGTATCGATTTGACCCCCAGCAGGCCGGCTTGCTCGCCACCCTGTTTCTGGCAGGCGCTGTAGCGGCCAGTCTGGTACTTGCGCCGTTTTTCCATCTGCTCAAGGGTCGCTGGGTGGCGACACTGGGCTTTGGCGTAGCCGCTATGGGCTTTGGGGTCGCTTCCTCCGTCTCAAGTTTTGGTTTGCTGGCCGTGCTGCACGCGGTGTCCGGTATGGGCGCGGGCGCGGCCTTGAGCGTCACCCACGGGACCATTGCCCGCAGCCAAAATCCCCATCGCATGTTTGCCTTGGCTGGAATGGCGCTGGGGGTGTTTGCCATCGCTTTCCTGGGGGGCACACCCGTGCTGGTGGCCCAACGGGGCGGGCCTGTACTGTTCCAGGTCTTTGCGGCGGTCATGGTGGTGGGGGCTGTGGTGGCGGCGCTGGCGTTTCCGGTGCCCGACAACGCAGGCGTGGCGGGGCGTTCAGGAGTGCCCTCCGCACCATTGCCCGCTGCCGTCTGGTGGGGTGTCCTGGGTATCGCGGCCATGGGGCTGGTCCAGTCCATGACGTTCAGCTTTCTGGAGCGCGTGGGTAGCGACCGGGGATACGGGCTCCAGGCGATCACTGGCGTTCTGATTGCTCTGGGCGTTGTCAACCTTTTCCCGGCGGTCTTGGCCGCAGTGCTGGAAAAGCGCTGGGCTGCCCGCAGCGTGCTGCTGGCAGGGCCTGCGCTTCAGGCCTTGCTGGTGGTGGTGATCATGAATTCACCCGTTTTTGCCCCCTATGCCGCAGCAGCCGCAGTGTTTGCGGCCGTGATGATCTTCACGCACACCTTCGCCTTTGGCGTGCTGGCGCGGCTGGATCCCAGCGGCCGTGCCTTGGCCGCCACCCCCGCCATGCTCATGTTCGGCGCGGCCATTGGGCCCATCCTCGGCGGCACCCTGGTCAAGGTCTGGGGCTATGGCAGCCTGGGTGGGGCGGCCCTGGTGATTGACGCAGTGGCGGTCTATGCATTTGCACGCATTCACCGTGCTCCGGGTACTGCAGCTGCAGTGAAAGGCATGGCATGAGCCGCCCTGTTCCCTTTGTGCAGACGCAGCCCCGGCTCAGCCGACGCACCTGCCTGGTGGCGGCTGCAGCGGGCTTGGCTGCGCCATGGGTCTATGCACAGTCGGGCCGGCACATCACCTTCATCGTGCCCCAGCCCGCTGGCAACCCCAGCGATGTGTTCGCACGCAAGCTCCAGACGCTGATGCAACGGGAGCTGGGCCAGACCATCGTCATCGAGAACCTGCCGGGTGCCGGTGGCTCGATCGGTGTGCAGCGCATGCTGAACGCGCCTGCCGATGGTGCGACGGTGGTGGTGGTCTCGCAGACCGAGCCCATCCTCACCCCCTTGTCACTGGCCAGCGCCCGGTACAAGCCCGAGCAGATGCGCGCCGTCGGCACGCTGGGGCGGACCAGCTATGTGCTGGCGGGCCGTGCCGACATGCCCGCCACCACCCATGCGCAGTTGGTGGACATGGCGCGGCAAGCGGCTGCCGCTGGCAAGCCGCTGACCTTCGGGCACATCGGGCAAGGCTCGATGATCCACCTCATGGGGACCCAGTGGGGGCGCCTGTGTGGCGTGCCGCTGGTGCATGTGCCTTACCGGGGCGTGCCACCGGTCGTGCAGGACCTCATGGGCAATCAGATCGATCTGTCCTTTGTGCCGCTGGGGGGCGCAGCGCTGAGCATGCTGGAGACGGGCAAGCTGCGTGCTTTCGGTAGCACTGCCGCCAAGGCGCCTTCGCTGCTGCCACACGCCGCGCCTTTGAGCGAACAGTCTGCAGCGCTCAAAGGCTTTGAACACACCGCCTGGGGCGCGCTGCTGGTGGCGCGCAATACCCCCGAAGCGGCGGTGCATCGCCTGCACCGGGCCTTCGGCGTGGCCCTGCGCGACGCCGAGGTCCAGAGCTTTCTGCGCGCCAATGGCACCGAGCCCCAGGAGCCGCTGTCGCTGGACGCCCTGGAAAAGTTTTACCAATCCGAAATTCAGATCCACCAGGCCCTTGCCCGCACCGTGGGTGTGGTGCCTGAGTGAGCTTTGTACCCCCTGCCATGACCAAACCCCAACGCCGCTTTGTGGACCTTTCCATCTATCTGGAAAACGATGTCCTCTCCGACCCGCCACCCTTGGCGCCGAAGATCACCTACCAGAAACACGCCGATACGTTGCCCGAGTTCATGACCATGATCCCCGGCACCCAGCCCGAGGACTACCCCGACGGCGAAGCAGCGGCTGCCGAATGGGTGACGCTGACCACGCACAACGGCACCCACCTTGATGCGCCGTGGCACTTCCACTCCACGCAGGATGCAAAGAACGGCGGTGCCCGCCCCTCCATCACCATCGACGAGGTGCCGCTGGAGTGGTGCTTTCAGCCGGGTGTGAAGCTGGACTTCCGCCACCTGCCCGATGGCTATGTGGCCACTTCGGCCGATGTAGAGGCTGAGCTGGCCCGCATAGGCCACACGCTGCAGCCGCTCGACATCGTGGTGGTCAATACCCGGGCTGGTTCGCGCTACGGGCACAAGGACTACCTGGGCGCCGGTTGCGGCATGGGCTACGAAGCGACGATGTACCTGCTGGAGCGTGGTGTGCGCCTCACAGGCACCGACGCCTGGAGCTGGGATGCGCCGTTTTCGTACACCGCCCAGCGCGTGGCAGAGACGGGCAACAAGGCTCTGATCTGGGAGGGCCACAAGGCAGGCCGCGATATCGGCTACTGCCACCTGGAAAAGCTGCACAACCTGGAGGCGCTGCCGGCCACGGGTTTCACGATCAGCTGCTTCCCCCACAAGATCCGCGGCGCCTCGGCAGGCTGGACGCGCGCGGTCGCCATTTTTGAAGACTGAGGAGTCCGCTCATGGGTTTTCCATCCATCCACCGCGTGGTCACTGGCCACAACACTCAAGGCCGGGCCGTGGTCGCCAGCCAGGGGCCGCTGCCCACCGTGGTCGAGATCGCCGCCATTCCCGGCACGGTGTTCCATGAGGTCTGGAGCACATTGCAATCGCCCGCCGTCGTGGACAACGGCCCGGACCCGACGCTCGGCCCGCTGGTGCTGCCGCCCCCGCAGGGTGGCACGCGCATTCGGTTCGTGGACATTCCGCCCGATACGCCCGAGTTCCTGGCCCGGGGTGCCGAGCGCATGCATGACGCCTTCAGCCAGATTGGCGATGCGGCCGCCTCTACGGTGAAGACGGACTCCCCCCATCCGCTCATGCACCGCACCGAATCGGTGGACTATGGGGTGGTGATCGAAGGCGAGCTGACGCTGGTGCTCGACGATGGCGAGGTGCAACTGCGCCCCGGCAGCGTGGTGGTGCAGCGTGGCACCAACCACGCGTGGGCCAACCGTTCGGGCGTGCCGTGCCGCATGTTGTTTGTGCTGGTCGATGGACGTTTTGAGTCCTCTCTGGCCGCGCTGGTGAAGGAGCAACAGCCATGAGCACGCGCCGTCAATGGCTGGGCGCTGCAGCGTCCACAGCGATGACGCCTTGGGCGTGGGCGCAGGCCCCGTTCCCCACGCGGCCCTTGAGCTGGGTGGTGCCTTACCCGGCCGGGGGCTTTGGCGACGCGATGTCGCGCCTGCTGGTGCAGAAGCTCGGAGAGCGCATGCAGCAAGCCGTGGTCGTGGAGAACAAACCCGGCGGTGCGGCGCAACTGGCGGCGCAGTACGTTAAGCAGCAGCCTGCCGATGGCCACACCTTGCTGTACGCCGACATCGGCCCGCTGGCCATGTACCCGGCGCTGTACGCCAAGCTGAGCTTCAGCCCCCTCAAGGACTTTGCGCCCCTGACGCGGTTGTTCAAGTCGCCACTGGTCGTGGTCGTGCCGTCGGGCAGCCCGTTCCAGTCCCTGGCTGACTTGCTGCGAGCGGCTGCTGCAGGTGACGGGCTCAACTACGGCTCCTACGGGCAGGGCAGCCAGCCCCATGTGTGGACCGAGCAGCTGCGCATCAAGACGCGCTCGCGCATGACCCATGTGCCCTATCAGGGCGCAGCGCCCGCGCTGCAGGACCTGATGGCCGGGCGCCTGGACTTCATGTGCGATGTGGTGGCTTCGAGCCTGCCGCTGGTGCGCGAAGGCAAGCTGCGCGCGCTGGTCAGCGTGGGCAGCGAGCAGCGCCTGCAAGTGCTCCCCCAGGTGCCCACCCTGACCGAGGCCGGGCATGCGGACCTCGATATTCCGGGCTGGAACGGTGTCATGGTGCGGGCTGGTACCCCTGCGCCGGTGGTCGAGGTGCTGCACAAGGCGGTGGTGGCCGCGCTGGAATCGCCCGAAGTGCTGGGCCGCTACCGCCCGCTGGGCCTGGAGCCTGCACCACTCACGCCAGCTGCATTCGGCGAGTTCATCCAGAGCGAATCACAGCGATGGGGCTTGGCCATTCGCCAGGCCGGGATCAAGGTCGAATGAGCCTCTTTGACCTGCATGGCCGCACCGCGCTCGTCACCGGTGCCACCCAGGGCCTGGGCCTGGCGATTGCGCGCACTCTGGCCGACCAGGGCGCCCGCGTGGTGGTCTCCGACCGCGATGCACTCGCCTGCGAGCAGGTGGCGGCATCGTTGCCGAACGCCATCGGTGTTGCTGCCGATATGGCGGTGCCCACAGCGATCACCGCGCTGGTGGAGCGCGCCGGCCCGCTGGACATCCTCGTATGCAACGCCGGTATCCAGGGACCCGCCGGCCCTCTGGCCGATGCCAGCGATGCCGACTGGCATAAGGTGTTTGACATCAACCTGCGGGCCGCAGCGCGGCTGTGTGCGCTGGCGCTGCCCGGCATGGCGGCGCGGGGCGGTGGCAGTGCCGTGCTCATCTCCAGCATTGCGGGCCTGCGCGGCAACCGTTCGATTGGCCTGTACGGTCTGACCAAGGCGGCCCTGGCCCAGCTGGCGCGCAACCTGGCTGTGGAGTGGGGCCCTGCGGGTGTACGGGTCAACGCCGTGTCGCCCGGCCTCATCCGCACACCGCTGGCCGAGCAGCTCATGGCAGATGAAGCCTTCATGGCCAGGCGCATCCAGGCCACCCCGCTGCGGCGTGCAGGAGAACCCGATGAGGTCGCCGGTGTGGTCGCCATGCTGGCCAGTCCCGCCGGGGCCTTTGTGACTGGACACAACCTGGTGGTTGATGGCGGCACCACCATCAGCGATGGGAGTTGAAACCGTGCACTGCATCTTGAACCGAAGAACCCTGATGGCGAGTGCGTTGGCGCTCCCGGTGAGCACCTGGGCGGCCACTTGGCCCTCACGGCCGTTGCGTATCGTCCTGCCGTTCGCGGCCGGAGGCAGCTCTGACCTGGTGGCGCGCCTGCTGGCCGACAAGCTGGGACAGGCCCTGGGTAGCCCGGTGGTCGTGGAGTCGCGCGCTGGGGCCAACGGCATCATCGCCTCGGAGGCGGTGGCGCGCAGCACAGACGGGCATTCCCTGCTGTGGGTCAGTGCGGCCCATGCCATCAATGCCAGCCTTTACCCCCGGCTGCCGTATGACAGCCAGCGTGACTTTGCCCCTGTGGCCCTGGTGGCCAGCCCAGGGCCCATGGTGATTGCGGTGCCAGCAGCTCTGCCGGTGCGCAATCTGCTCGACCTGATTGAGCTGGCCCGGCGAAAGCCCGGGCAGGTCAGTTACGCATCGGCCGGGATCGGTAACGTGCTGCATCTGGCGGGCGAGATGCTGGCGCAGCAGGCCGGAGTGCAGCTGCTGCATGTGCCTTACAAAGGCGCTGCGCCCGCCCTCAACGACCTGGCGGCTGGGCAAGTCAATCTGATGTTCAACAGCGCCCTGGCCGTGGCCCCGATGGTCAAGGACGGGCGCGTCCGCCTGCTGGCTCAGACCGGCGCACAGCGCTCGCCTGCCTTGCCCGCCGATCTGCCCACGGTGGCCGAAACGCCGGGCCTGGCGGGCTTTCAGGTCACGGGCTGGTTTGGTCTGCTGGCGCCTTCTGCCATGCCTGCCGATGCGATCGCTCGGCTCAACGCCGAATGTGTGCGCATCCTGGCCCTGCCCGAGCTGCGCGAAAAGCTGGCCTTGCTGGGCAGCGCCGATACACCCACCCAGAGTGCGCGCGAATTTGGCGCATTTCTGACCGCAGAGACAGACCGCTATGCCCGCGTCATCCGGGCTGCGGGGCTGCGTCTTGAAACACCTTCTTCCTGATAGGACTGGCGATGCGATTTGCAACTCTGAAAGACGGCAGCCTGGACGGCCGCCTGGTACTGGTTTCCTCGACCGGCTTGCAGGCCGTCGATGCCGCCCCGATAGCGACCAGCTTGCTGGCAGCCGTGCAGAACTGGGATGCCGTGGAACCCGCCCTGCGCGAGCGCGCCGCTGCGCTGGAGGCGGGTACGGTAACCGGCATCTTCGCCTTCGACCCCGCGACCTGCAGTGCCCCCTTGCCGCGCAGTCCGCAGTGGCTGGATGCATCGGCGTTCCTCAACCATGGCCGCTTGATGGAGCGGGCATTCAACACGCCGCCCATTCCGCATTTCGACACCATCCCCGTCATGTACCAGGGCGCCAGCGACGACTTTCTGGGCCCTTGCGATGACGTGCCCTTGCCCAGCGAAGCCGATGGGATTGATTTCGAAGGCGAGTTCGGCGTCATCTGTGGCCCGGTGCCCATGGCCGTGACGCCTGAAGCGGCATTGAACTGTGTGCGTTTGGTGGTGCAGATCAATGACTGGAGCCTGCGCGCGCTGGGCCCCCACGAAATGAAGACGGGCTTTGGCTTCCTGCAAGCCAAGCCGTCTACCAGCTTTGCCCCTTTGGCCGTGACGCCGGATGAATTGGGCGACGCTTGGCAGGGTGGGCGGGTGCATCTACGATTGCATGTGGACTCCAACGGCAAGTGGTTTGGCCACCCCCATGGCGGAGAAATGAATTTCAGTTTCGGCCAGCTCATTGCCCACGCGGCTCGCACACGGCGGCTCACGGCCGGCACCATCATCGGTTCGGGCACGGTGTCCAACCAGGCGCGCGATGCAGGCTCTGCCTGCCTGGCCGAGCGGCGCGTGATCGAGATACTGGACGAAGGTGCGGCCAAAACGCCGTTCATGCGCTACGGTGACCGCGTGCGCATGCAGGCACGCTGGCCCGATGGCCGTGATGGGCCTTTTGGCGTGGTGCATCAGCGCGTGGTGGCGCCTAGTACCGAGGTGCGCTGATGCACACCGTCGTCACAGGCGCTGGGGGCTTTGTGGGTGCGGCCCTGGTGCAGCGTCTTCGCGCGCAGCCCCAGGGTTTGGGGGGGGTAAAGGCTTTGCGCCTCACACTTGTGGACCGCACGGCCCCCACCGGCGCCCAGGTGCCCGGTGTGCGCTGGCATGTGGGCAGCTTTGCCGATCCAGCCCTTTTGCAGGCCTTGCACAACGATCCGCCGGACTGTGTGTTCCACCTGGCGAGCGTGCCCGGGGCATTGGCAGAGCGCGAGCCTGCACTGGGCGTGCAGGCCAATTTGCTCGACACCGTGGCCCTGCTGGAGGGGTTGGCTGGCCCGGTGCGGGAGAAGATCGCCAGCGCGCCTCGGTTGGTGTTTGCAAGCTCGGTTGCGGTGTATGGCGAAGTCGGCCCGGACCCCATGACGGAGGATCACCCCCCCCGGCCCACTTTGAGCTATGGCACCCACAAGTGGGCCACTGAGTTGCTGCTGGCCGACTACAGCCGCCGTGGAGAGCTGGATGCCTGCAGCCTCCGGTTGCCTGGCGTTGTGGCCAGACCGGTTTCCGAGAGTGGGCATGGCTCCGCTTTCATGAGTCAGATCTTTCACGCACTGTCTGCGGGGCGACCTTATGTGTGTCCCGTGTCACCGCAGGCCACGGCCTGGTGGATGTCTTTGGAGCGGTGCCTGGACAACCTTCTGCTGGGTGCCCGTCTGCCTGCCAGCGCCATGCCCGCCTCGCGCTGCTGGCAACTGCCGGTGCTACAGGCGTCCGTAGATGCTGTGGTGAAGGCGATCGCCCAACAAACCGGACGAGACATCACCACTTATCTGCGCTATGCGCCAGACGCTCGCACGGAAGCACTGTTTGGGCGGCAGCCGACCGTGCACGCCGCATCTGCACAGGCCGCAGGCTTTGTGGATGACGAGTCTGTTCAGGCGATGGTAGCGCGTGTGCTGGCTTCTTTGCCACCGGTCGATAGCGCTGCAGATGCGCGAACGGCGTGAAATGACGGCCCCATGGATGCTCTGACCTGGATGGAACTCGGATGAAACTACTTCGGCACCTCAGTGTGGCGCAGCAGCTCGTGGTCGGCTTTGGTGTCGCCCTGCTGGTGTTGATGGCGCAAAGTCTGATGGGGTTTGTCAACGCTGGAAAGACGCTTCAGATCGTCCGTGGTGAGGCAGCGCAGGCCATGGCCCACCATGCGTTCTCGTTGGACATACAGAACGCCTTGAAGGACGAGGAGCTTCACCTTCGGCGCATGTCCGTGCAGATGGACGGCCGGCGTATTGCCGACGAAGCGCAGGGTGCGCGGGAGGCTGCTGAGCGGGTGACCAAGGCACTGAGCCAGCTTGCGCAGTCCGGTAATGGTGCGAGGTCTCAGCCGCTGGTTCAAGAATTGAGCGAGTTGGTCCTGCAGGCTGCTCCGGTCAAAGACGAAGTGATCGCGCTGGCCACCGCGTTGCAAACAGATCAGGCCAACAGCTTGTTTGACGAGAAGTTGGATGCATTGTCCCAGCGCAGGCAATCTGTGGCGCAAGCGCTGGCTGCCGCAGAGAAGCAAATACTGGACAGCACCTTTGCCTCCATCTCCGCGCAGGCCGAGCGAGATCGGGTGATGACCGTCATCCTGGTTTTGGTGGGGGGCAGCATTGCTGTTGTGGCGGCTTGGCTGTTGTACCTAAGTATCACGCGTCCGCTTACGGCGGCGGTGCGCGTGGCAGATTTGGTAGCGGACGGTGACCTGGGTGTTCAGTGCGACTCTGATGCATCCAATGAATTGGGTGCCCTGATGCGTGCATTTGACCGTATGGCATTGCGCATGCGCCTGGCCATCCAGGAGGTGCGGCTGGCCTCTGGCTCCACGCTGTGCGCCGCAGGCGAAATTGCCTCGGGCAATATGGATCTTTCTATCCGCACAGAGCGACAGGCCCTGGCGCTTCAGAGTGTGAGCCAATCGATCGAGGATGTAGCCCAACGCGTGTCGAGCAATGCCGAGCTGGCTCGTCAGGCGCAGCGGCAGGCCCATGACGCCGCAGGCATGGCGTCGGACAGCGCTGAAAAAGTGCGCCGATTCACCGAGACCATCGAGGCCATCCTGCGCTCGTCGCAACAGATGTCTGACATCGTTTCGGTCATCGACGGCATTGCATTTCAAACCAATATTCTTGCGCTCAATGCGGCCGTCGAGGCAGCGCGGGCGGGCGAGCAGGGAAGGGGCTTTGCCGTAGTGGCCTCAGAAGTTCGCACGCTTGCGCAGCGCTCATCCACTGCCGCCCGAGAGATTCGCGATTTGATCCATCTCAACCTGCAAACGGTGGAAACAGGCGCCTTGCAGGCTACACAGGTGGACAGCAGCATCCGGAACATGGTCGGCGCGAGCGAGCAGGTTGCCGGGGTGGTTGCCGATATTTCCCGTTCTACCGAATTACAAGCGGCCAGCATTGGCCAGGTGCACGTCGTGATCCACGATATTGACGAAGGTATTCGCCAGAACGCGGCATTGGTGGAGGAGGCCGCGGCATCGGCGGCGAGCCTGCGTGGCCAAGCGGAGGCTCTGGATCAGACACTCGGGCGTTTCAGGGGGTGAGGTGGCGTCATGGGGTGGTTTTGATATCTCAGCGCCGGTCTGGTGGGCGGCGCTGAGATTTTTGTATCGCTCCGTGGCGCGTCGATGACCTCGCAAATGCGCGCGCTTGTTGCCAGCACGTCGTGCTGCGTGGAGCGCCTGCGATCGGTGAAATGCTGTGTGCTCAGGCCGTCTCGACCGCAAAGCTCAAACCTGCGTTCGCCTGGAGCTGCGCAATCAGCTTGTCGCCCAGGGCTGGGGCCGTGGTCCAGATGCCGCCAGCCGTGTCTTTGGCGTCCTGCAGCAGGCACACTGCGGCTTCGGTGATCATCTTGGAGGTGGAGCCGTAGCCCGGATCACGGTCGCCCTTCACGCCCACGCGCAAGGTGTTACCTGCATCGTCGGTACCCAGGAACAGCACGTCGTAGAACCCGTTCTCACGCTCTTCGCGCGAAGGGCCTTCGCCGGGCTTGGGGCCTTTGTCCGAGCCCAGCGACTTGTCGCCCGCCACCGCGTTGGCGATGGCCTCGCCCTTTTCGCCAGGGCCGGTGATGAGCATTTCGTCGTAGACAAAGTCGGTGCCATAGGCGTGCTGCAGCAAGAAGTTGGAGCGGTGCACATTGCGCGTGTTGATGGCGGCCATCACGAACGGGGCCACCCAGACGCCATCGCCCAGGGCCTCGTCCACCATGGGCTTGTGGCCGGTTGGCTGGCGCGGGCCTTCAAACCCGGGCGTGAGCGAAAAGGGGTTCTTCAGCAAATCCAGCACCGCAGGGTTGGTGGCAGCCGCGGCCATGGTGGCCTTGAGGCTGGCGGCGGTGCCGCCCGAGAAGGTGCCCTTCATCTTGCGCACCCGGCCGCGCACGCGCGGGGCGGGGTGGCCGAAGCGCTGGGCAAACTCCTTTTGCAGCAGGAACACGCCCAGGTCGAACGGGATCGAGTCGAAGCCACACGAGAACACAATGCGCGCGCCGCTGGCCTTGGCTGCAGCTTCGTGCGCATCGATCATCTGGCGCATCCAGGCGGGCTCTCCGCACAGGTCCACGTAGTCCACACCGGCCTGGGCGCATGCGGCCACGAGTTCGTTGCCATAGAGCTGGTAGGGGCCCACGGTGGTCAGCACCAGGCGCGTGGCGTCCATCAGCGCTTGCAGGCTGGCGGGGTTGCTGGTGTCGGTCACGACCAGCGGAGTGTCGGCCGGTGCGCCCACTTCGTCGCGCACGGCGGCGAGTTTGTCGGCGTTGCGGCCCCCCATGGCCCAGCGCAGGCCGCTGCCAGCGGGGTAGCGCTGGAGCAGGTATTCGACCACCAGGCGGCCGGTGAAGCCGGTGGCGCCGTGGACGACGAGGTCAAAGGGTTTGGTCATGGTGTGGGTCTCCGTCCATCAAAAAAGCAAGCACGTGCAGCGATCAGGGGCTGCCACGCCGGGGTGTCTGCCATTGTCTTTGGCGGGGCCTGCAGGCTCTGTCGCGCAGGTGCGTTGCAGGGGCTGCGTAGGGCCAGAACAACGGATTTCGGCTAGTTTGTCGTAAAAAAGTACCGCCAAACGATACCGGGCAGCCTGCGGGTAGCCACTGTTACGGTTCAATGCAGACACGCAAGTTACGTCTGGGCACCATTCGCTCCGTGTTCAACCAACGCCCCCCGGGGCACCACTGCAATGTCTTCTTCTCCCATCGTTGTTCAGCGTGACACCAAGGCCTGGCAGTTGCAGGTGTGGGTCTCGTTCGGCATCGCGGTTTTTCTGTGTGCCGTGGGCCTGGCATGGCTGCCTGGCGAGCAACTGGAGCAGGCCTTCATGGTGATGGGCTATGTGTTCTGCCTCTCGGCCGCGTTTGTGTTGGCCAAGTTTGTGCGGGACAACGAAAGCGCTTCGCGCCGTGGCGGTGGCGACACCCCCATGTGGAAGCTGGTGGTGTGGGGCGGCTTTGCGGTGGCCATGGGACTCACGGGTTGGGGCCTGATGAGCATGGACATCAATGTGACCTACAAGGCCTTTCTGGGCGTGAGCTGGCTCTACCTGATCACCACCGCCTTCACGCTTGCCAAGATGCTGCGCGATCGCCACGAGGCTGATCTGATGGACGCCCGCCTGCAAGGCCGCCGCGAAGCCGCCCATGCGGCAGCCAACGGCAACAGCGCGAACTGATCGCATCGAATGTGCGCAGGCGGCAATCCGCCGCCTGTTCGGGTGATTTTTCTTTCGGGTCTTTCGACCCGGTTTCTCCGGCACCCCGGGTGCGCGGTGAGGCCGCATTTTGAGGAGTGAATGATGATGAATGCTGTGTTCTCTTCGTGGGGCTCTGCCCGCCTGTCTCGCGCTCTGCTCGCGGCCGGTGTGGTGTGTGCCGTGATGGCCACCACCCCCGCACGCGCCCAGAGCGAGGCCTCTGCCGCGCTGTCGCTGTTGCCGGTGGCCTCGGTGGTAGGCACGGCGTCTGTGGCTTCCGCTGCTGCGGGCGCAGTGGTGGCAGTGCCCGCAGCGTTGTCGGTGGGCGGCGCGGTGCTGTCCGTGAAGGCGGTGGAGGCCTCGGCCGTGGGCACGGTGTACCTGCTGGAGCGTGCCTCGGACGGCGCCCAGGTGAGTGTGGAGGTGGTCGGCCGTGGCGTTGCGGGCTCAGCCTACGCAGTGGGCACGGTGGTGACCTGCAGCGTGATCGGCACGGGCGTGATCCTGTCGGCAGCGGGCGAGGCGATTGCCTTTGTGCCCAACGCCATCGGTCGTGCCTTGCTGCACAACGAGCGCCTGTAAGGAGCGGCACGATGGTGAAAGCCCTGAACCTTGGTCGCGGTCCTGCGCAGCGCATCCCTGCTGTGGTGGGCATGGTGTTCCTCGCCGGTGCCGCGCTCCTGGCCGCCACCCCGGCCCACGCTGGCCGCTCCTGCGAATCCCGCAAGCCCGTGCCGCCGCAGGTGATCGAGCGCGGCATGAAGCTGGCCGAGCAGACCTCGGCCGCGCTCGATGCCGAGCACGCCAGGTCGGGCGCACAGGTGGTGGCGCTGGCCCGCGCGGGCCAGGACCTGAGCAAATACGGCCTGCGCTACTCGCACATGGGCTGGGCCTACAAGACGGCCGAAGGCCCCTGGCGCGTGGCGCACAAGCTCAACGAATGTGGCACGGCGGTCGGGCACCTGTACCGCCAGGGCCTGGGCGAATTCTTCCTGGACGACCTGTGGCGCTACGAAGCCGTTTACGCCGTGCCCACACCCGAGGTGCAGCAGCGCCTGATCGCCGTGCTGCAGGACAAGGGCCGCACCAAGGCGCTGCAGCATCCGCCCTACAGCATGGTCAGCTACGCGTGGGGCCGCAAATACCAGCAGTCCAACCAGTGGGCGCTGGAGACCCTGGCGCTCGCCATGGAGCCCGCCACCGTGCGCTCGCGCGACCAGGCCCAGGCCTGGCTGCAGTTCAAGGGCTACGAGCCCACCACGCTCAAGCTTGGGCCGCTCACGCGTATGGGCGGGCGGGTCGGCTCGGCCAACATCGCGTTTGACGACCACCCGAACGAAAAGCGGTTTTCGGACCGCATCGAAACCGTCACCGTCGACTCGGTGCTGGCCTGGCTGCAGCGCGCGCAACTGGCGGCACCGCCTGTGGTGCTGGTGGTAAAAAATTGAATAGAAATGGCCTCTAGCGCCTATTGGATAAGCGCTAACAGCTATTAAATGCATAGTATTTCCAGAGGGGAATGATCATGAGCAAATCCCTGCGGCTGTCTGAAAAATGGTTTCGCCGTGGCCTGTGGCTGGTGGCGCTGGTGTTTGCCAGCTTCCTCATCGGCCTGGGGGGCACTATCGTGGGCGACCTGCCCAAGGTCGAGACCCCGCTGCGGGTGGACGACTTTCTGGACAAAGCCGCAGCCGACAAGCTGCGCGCCGAAGTCAAAACGGCGCGCCAGGCCGAGCAGGACGCGCAGACCGCGCTGGAGCAGGCCCAGCTGCAGCGCAGCAAGGTGCGCAGCGAGGTGCAGGCAGAAAGGGCCAGCCTGAACAACTGGCTGGCCACGCGCAGCGCCACCCAGCGCGCCGACCAGGACCCCGAAGTGCTGGCGCGCACCCAGGCGCTGGACGTGCTCAAGCTCGCTGAACGCAAGACCCAGCAGGCGGTCGAGGCGCAGCAGCAGGCTGCGCTGGATGCCCGCCAGACCGCAGCCGCCCGGCAGGAGCAGTTGAACCGCATGGAGTCCGACGGCTACGTGAAGCTCAATGCCGAGCGCCGCAAGGTCGAGCTGCGGGTGTTCCTCTATCGCCTGGCCCTCACGCTGCCGCTGCTGGCGGCCGCGGGCTGGCTGTTCGTCAAGAAGCGCAAAAGCACCTACTGGCCGTTTGTGTGGGGCTTCATCTTCTTTGCGTTGTTTGCCTTCTTTGTGGAGCTGGTGCCTTACCTGCCCAGCTACGGCGGTTATGTGCGCTACGTGGTGGGCATTGCCGTGACGGCCGTGGTGGGGCGCTACGCCATCCTGGCGCTCAACCGCTACCTGGAGCGCCAGAAGCTGGCCGAGTCTTTGCCCGACCAGGAGCGCCGCAAGGAGCTGAGCTACGACGTGGCCCTGGCCCGCCTGGCCAAAAGCGTGTGCCCTGGCTGCGAGCGGCCGGTGGACCTGAAAAACGAGAAGATCGACTTTTGCCCGCATTGCGGCATTGGGCTGTTCGACCATTGCGGCCACTGCAGCACCCGCAAGAGCGCTTTTGCACGCTTTTGCCATGCCTGCGGCACGGGGGCGGGGGTGAAGTTGGCGAGCGAAGACTGACGCAGGTGAATAGGTCGTGTCCCTGGGCCCTGCCGCCCAGTGCGGCGCGTTGGGCCCCCTGCGCGCCTGCGATGTTCACATCCGTTCTATCGGAAGCGCGACTGACTGGCCAGAATCGTCGGCATGCATTCCCACCATTGGCCCCACCAAAGTTTCACCGCTCCCTTCACGACCACCGGCCGCTCCGCGCTGGTGCGTCCGCCACCCTGGCACTACGCGGGCTGGCTGCTCAACGTCGCCTTTCGGTTCGACGCACTAGCGGCGATGCCGCTGGTTCCTGATGCTGTTGGCAGGCCGGTGGGCACAGGGTGTGTGCACTTTGCCGACTGGCAGGCCTGTACAGACGGTCATGAATTGCTGGATCCAGTGCTGTCGCAGTACCGAGAAACCATTGTGGTGCTGGAGGTTGAACGGCCTGACGGGAGCCGTTGCATGTACTGTCCTGCCATCTGGGTTGACCAGGATATCTCCATGGTGCGGGGTCTGCTGCAGGGGTGGCCCAAGAAGATGGGCAGCACCTGGCTGACGCGCAGCTTGCCGCTGGACCAACCCGCAGCGGCACCTTTGCGCAGGGGGAGCAAACTGGGCGCCAGCCTTGCGGTGAAAGACCGCCGCCTGTTTGAGGCGCATGCGGAGTTCACCGGCCAGCCAGGGCGACCGCTGGGATTTCTGACGCAGGCGACCATTGGTGCCGTGGGCTGGGCCGATCTGCGGCAGCCTGAACAGTTTCCCGAGTTGGCGCTTGTCAAGCCAGACATCGTGGCGCGCACGGGGGGCTGCTGGCATGAAGTCTCTGCCTGCCTTCGCATGGCTTCGCACCCGGGAGAGGACATTGGCCTGCTGGGCGACTTGGTGGTTGAGGACGCCAGTGCGGGCTGGTTGGGGCTCACCGTGGCGGGAGCGCGCGATGCCTGACGCGTTGTCTGCCCCTGCCGATCCGGCCAAGGTGGCCATAGTGCTGGCGGCGGATCTGGCGCCCGGGCCTGCTGCCAACATTGCCGCGTGCATTGCCGCAGGCTTGGCAGCTTCTCGCCCGGACTGGGCTGGTCGGGCACTGGTCGATGCATCAGGATGGAGATCTGTGTCGTCCTCGCATGTGCCCATCACCATCCTGAAGGCGCCAGTCACTGCGATGAATGCGCTGCTCAGGCGCCTGACCGAAGGGCCAGCGCAGGACAATGGCCGTATTTCACTATTTCCAGCCTATGCGCATGCCATCCACGAAAGCAGCGAATACTGGCACCGCCATGGTCTGGTGTCGCACGCTGAAGAGGCGATGCTCGGTGTCGGTTTGGTCGGCGCAAAACGTTGGGTGAGCAGCATGACTGGGAGCCTGCCGCTATGGCGTTGAATCGATCTGAAGTGCGACGTCTGCACCTGTCCGATCTTGCGCAGGTGCACCATCAGCAGCCTGAACAGGAGTGGGTGCCACACTGGCATGAAGAGTGGTCTTTCGGCGCTGTGCTGGAGGGTCAATGCTGCTGCAGCGTTGCCGGACGTCCGTTTGTCGCGCGTGCCGGTGATTTGATTGTGATACGGCCAGGTGTCGTTCACGTGGGGGCGCTGACCGATCCTGCGCACACAGGTGCCGTGCACCTGGTCATGTTGTATGTTCCGCCCCCCTATTTGGCACAGTGGGGTCTCGCAGGGCCTGAGCGCAGCGGGGCAATACGCGCCCCTGGGCTTGCTGGTGCAGCCGCGCGGATGGCCTGCGCAAACGATGTGCGAGCCTGGCTGGACAGCGCAGTGCCCCTTCTTGCCGATGCGCTACCGCTGGACCGAAGCGCTGCTGATCCCATCCCCACCAAGGCGGTACGCGTGCTCATCGAGGGGGTGCGGTCTGCCGTCCTGGGGGGCGAACAGACGGTCTCTGGGTTGGCGAGGCACTGCGCTGTCAGCCGGGAGCGTGTGCATCGGGTGCTCAGGCAATGGCTAGGCATGGCACCCCGGGAGTACTTGCGTGCCGTCCGCCTGCTCCGCGCAAAACAACTGGTCATGAACGGAGAGCCGGTGGCCTCTGTGGCGGCGGAATGTGGGTTCTCTGACCAGGCGCACTTCACGCGCTGGTTCCGGCGCACATTCGGCTACACGCCCGGTGACTTGGTGCGTGCGATGTCCCGTGACGCGGAGCGCGACCAGGCTGCATCCATAAAGTAGACACAGCACTCTTGTCTTGATCGCAGTGGGCGTTGGCAGCACCGATGCCTTGGCATCGACGCTGCGTTTGTTTTCATCCCACCATCACCCGGTTGCGGCCCTCTGCCTTTGCGCGGTACAACGCTGCGTCGGCCGCCAGCAGCAGGGTGTCCATGTCGGCGTCCGAGCCCATGGTGGCGCTGTGCACCAGGCCAATGCTGACGGTGGCGCGTTGGGGGCCGTCCTCTACCGGGTCAAGCGCCTGATGCTCCACGGCGCTGCGCACGCGCTCGGCAATGGCCTGGGCCTCGGTGGGGGACACTCCGGGCAGCACGGCAGCAAACTCCTCGCCACCCAAGCGGCCCAGGGCGTCGTGGGGGCGCAGCGCGCGCGCCATGGTCTGGGCAATGCTGACCAGCAGCCGGTCGCCCGCGCCATGCCCGTGTTGGTCGTTGACCTGCTTGAAATGGTCCACGTCCACCATCATCACCGCCAGCCCGGTGGACTCGCGCTGGTAGCGTACCAGCAGGCGGTCGCCTTGTTTGAGCAGCGCGCGGCGTGCCAGGACACCGGTCAGGTCGTCGTGGCGCACGGCGTGGTCCAGGCGGCGCAGGGCTTCGGCGCGCGCCGCGCTGGCGCAGGCCACGGCCAGCGGCCCCAGTGCCAGCAGCGTGACGCCCACACGCAGCGAGAACACGTCGCTGGCATGGGCTGGCGTGAAGTTGAGCACGCCGGTGGCCACGCCGGCCATGGTCCACAGGCACACCACCAGCGACAGCAGGCTGGAGACAAACGGGCTGTAGCTGAGCGCGCACCACAGCAGCCCTGGCACCACAAAGGCCAGCATGCCGGGCCCCCCGATCACGGTGCGCACGCCTTCGGCCAGCAGCAGCGAGCTGACCGGTGCCACACGCCAGATCAGGGGCACCTCCTGCGTTGCGGGCGGCGGGTCGTCGGCGCGCGGCGCGGCCAGCACCACCGGCACGATGAGCATGTAGTTCATGAGTTCGGTGCTGAACCACAGGGACAGCAGGTCGGTCCACGGGCTGTTGAAGTAGACCGGCGCGGCGCCGCAGCCTGCCAGGGCCCCCACGGCACTGGCTGCCAACGCAGCCAGCAGCAGGTAGAGGGCTGAGATGGTGCGCTGCAGGCGCCGGATGCGTTCGTCCAGCCGACGCAGCACCAGCCAGCCCGCGGTGGCGCCCAGCAGGTTGGCGCCGTTGAGCCACAGGGCCATGGACCAGGAGCTGCCCGTCACCAGGTCTGCCGCCACATAGCCCACGGCGGCAGCTACCCAGGCTGGCGGGCGCGCCAGCCTGGGATAACGCACCAGCAGGCCCAGCAGCAGCGCATTGGCGGGCCAGAAGACCGACAGAAAACCGATGGGCCGCGCAAAGATGCCCACCAGGCAGGCGGCGAAGATCAGCACGGACAAACACAGCCAGGCCAGGGGCGGCGAAAGCGGGCGGTGGAGCAAAAAAGGGCGGTACATGGGGGCAGCAGTTGATGGGCGGGGAGCGGCGCGCGCGTCAGTGCCGATTGTCCCCGGGCCGGGTGCGCGGGAGACGCCGCCGCGTTGGCTGGGGAAACAATTGTTGATGATTCCCTGTGAGATCGTTGCCCGCTCTCAGGTGTTGCCCAGCAGCAGCGCCACCAGCTCCCCCGTGCTGCTGGCCCCCAGCTTGCGCATGAGCCGCGCGCGGTGGGCGTCCACCGTGCGGTGGCTGATGTCCAGGTAGCGCCCGATCTGCTTGCTGGTGGCGCCGGTGACGATGTGCTGGGCGATTTCGCGCTCGCGCAGGGTCAGCGGCGTGCTCACGGGGCGGCGGTGCGAGATGTCCTCGAACATCCACACCGCCCGTGCAAACGGGTCCGACCGGTCCAGTGCCCGGCCCACCACGTGGCACCAGAACAGCGAGCCATCGCGCCGTCGCATGATGCGCTCATCGGCATAACTTCCCGACGCCTTCATCGCCTGCAGGCCCAGGTGGCCCGTGTGGGTGAACTCTTCGAACGAGGGGTACAGCGGCGCCAGCGGCTGGCCCAGCAGCTCGGCCTGCTCGTGGCCGAACATGTGGGCAAAGGCGTCGTTGCAGATCTCGATACTGCGCTCGCGCGTCACGCACATGCCCACCGGGGCCAGGTTAAAGGCCAGCTCCAGCGCTTCGTTCAGGGCGGCATAGGGCGGTGCGGGCATGGGGTGGGATTCTGCCGCAGGTCAGCGGCGCGGCTCGGGTGAGAAGGACCGGTTTCAGGTAGTGCGCTCGTGCGTTGTCACCACGCGGTTGCGGCCCGCGCGCTTGGCTTCGTACAGCGCCCGGTCGGCCGCAGCCAGCCAGTCAGCCCAGGTTCCGCCGGGGGAGGTCACGCAGGCCAGTCCAATGCTCACGGTGACGGGGATGTCCTCGCCCAGCTCGGACAGCCGGATCTGCTGCACGGCCCCGCACAGGCGCTGGGCGATGGCGCTTGCAGCACTGGCGCTGGCGTCCGGCAGGTAGACCAGGAACTCTTCACCGCCCATGCGGGCCAGCAGGTCCGAATCGCGCAGCTGGCGGCGAAGGGCGTCGGCCGTGGCGACCAGCACACGGTCGCCCGCCGCATGGCCGAAGCGATCATTGATGTGCTTGAAGTGGTCCAGGTCGAGCTGCGCGATGGCGCTGCCCACGGGCAGCCGCGCGGGCAGCATGGACATGGCCCAGCGCCGGTTGCCCACGCCCGTGAGCGTGTCGGTCTGCGCCACTTTTTCCAGGCGCACTTCGGCGCGCTCGTTGGAGAGGGACGAGACCATGAGCGCAACGCCAAAGTGGCAGAACATCTGCACGGAGAACGCCAGCGCAAAGCCCTGTGGGCTGGCGGTGTGCGTGGCGATGTACAACAGCTGCAGGGCAAAGGTGCCCGCGCTGGCCAAGAGCAGCCCGGCCAGCAGGGGACGCGATGGCAGGGGTTCGGTGCGGCGGTCGCGCCACACCTCCCAGGCTGCCGCAGTCAGTGACACTGCGGCGGTCAGGTGGAAGGCGCCTGCGCGCAGCAGGTTGTCCAGCGGAAACTGCGTGACCAGGCCCAGCACCAGCCAGCCTCCGGGAACCAGGACCAGGACCAGCACCGCAGGCGGGACGCGCCTGCGGCCGCTCAGTGCCCGTGCACCTGCCCAGAAGAGGGTGTACCCCAGTGCCCCGAGCAGCAGGCTGGTGTGGCTCCAGAACCAGAGCGGTAGCATGGAATATTCACCCTGGCCTGCCAGTTCGGCACCAACGGCCAGCAGCAGGTAGGCGGCTGCCAGGGGCTTGAGCCCTTGCGGGCGGCACGAATGGCGGCTGACATGAAAGATGCTCAGCGCCCCCGCCACCAGCGCGGTCTTGTAGAGCAGGAGGATGGTCGGGAGGTCAAGCTGCATACCCATGTCGCAATGCGGTGGCGGTGGGGGGATGGCGTTGGGGAGGCTTTGGCGGGAGCGCATATCTTGGCAGCAAAACAGCGGCGGGCGCTACCCTGGCGCTACCCAACATTACCTGGCGCGAAGCCTGTGCCAGCGCAGCCGCCATTGCCGCCGCACCACCCGCGCCACGCGCCATGCCCACGAGGCGCGGGCGCGCTCCAGCACCGCGTGCTTGAGGCGCATCCAGTGGGCATAGGTCCAGGCAAACCAGTGCAGCTGCATCAGGGCGGGCTGGGTCAGGCTGAACAGCCGCGCCACCACAGCGGTGCCCACCACCTTGGCCAGCACGATCACCAGCATGCCCAGCACCACATGCCCCCGGCCCACCGCCCACAGGGCCAGCAGCTTGACGGGCAGCAGCAGTGCCGTGGGCAGCAGAAACACCGCCACCGCCGCCCAGGGGGGCAGGGCGCGCACGCAGCCTTCAATCCAGCGCAGGCCGGGCCAGCGGCCGATGCGCGCCAGCAGGCGCTGCAGCGGCTCCCAACCCCATTCCTCGAACAGGATCAGCAGCGCCAGCAGCCCGCTGCCCAGGCCGGTCAGCATGCGGGCGGGCCAGCGCAGCAGGTGGTGCAGGAGATTTTGGATGATTTTGGCCTCTGGCGCTTATCTATCGAGTGCTAATAGCTATTATTTTTATAGCTATTGGCTGTGCTTACACGCCCCGCGCCCGGTCGGTCTTGAAGCGTGCGCGGAATTCGGCGAACGTGCCCGCGTCCAGCGACTCGCGCACCTCGCGCATCAGGTTCAGGTAGTAGTGCAGGTTGTGCACGGTGGTCAGCATGGGGCCCAGCATCTCGCCGCAGCGGTCCAGGTGGTGCAGGTAGGCGCGGCTGAAGCCCTCGCGCCCGCCGTCGTCCCACGACACGCCCGAGCTGCCCGCGCAGGCATAGCAGGTGCAGCTGGTGTCCATCGGCTTGTGGTCGGCCTTGTGGCGTGCGTTGCGGATTTTGAGGTCGCCAAAACGCGTGAACATGGTGCCGTTGCGTGCATTGCGGGTGGGCATCACGCAGTCGAACATGTCAACGCCGTCGGCCACGCCCTGCACCAGGTCTTCGGGCGTGCCCACGCCCATCAGGTAGCGGGGCTTGTGTGCGGGCAGGCGGTGGGGCGTGTGGGCCATGATGTCCAGCATCTCGTCCTTGGGCTCGCCCACGCTCACGCCGCCCACGGCGTAGCCGGGGAAGTCCATCTCGACCAGGCGCTCCAGCGATTCCTGGCGCAGGTTCTTGAACATGCCGCCCTGCACGATGCCGAAGAGGGCGTTGGGGTTCTCCAGCCGCTGGAATTCATCGCGCGAGCGCTTGGCCCAGCGCAGGCTCATTTCCATGCTCTTGCGCGCCTCGGCCTCGGTGGTCTTGTGGCCCTTGGTCTCGTACGGCGTGCACTCGTCGAGTTGCATGACGATGTCGGAGTTGAGCGTGGTCTGGATCTGCATGCTCACCTCGGGCGACATGAAGAGCTTGTCGCCGTTGACGGGGCTGGCAAAGGTCACACCTTCTTCGGTGATCTTGCGCATGGCGCCCAGGCTCCAGACCTGGAAGCCGCCCGAGTCGGTGAGGATGGGCTTGTCCCACTTTTCAAATCCATGCAGGCCGCCAAAGCTCTGCATTACATCGAGGCCCGGGCGCATCCACAGGTGGAAAGTGTTGCCCAGGATGATCTGCGCGCCCATGTCGTGCAGGCTGCGCGGCATCACGCCCTTGACGGTGCCATAGGTGCCCACGGGCATGAAGATGGGGGTTTGCACCACGCCATGGTTGAGCGTGAGCGTGCCACGGCGTGCGTGGCTGGTGGGGTCGGTTTTGAGGAGGTCGAACTGCAGCATGATGGGCGGCATTGTCCCAGACAGGCTACCCTGACCTCGCTCAAGGTTATGGACGGGTTTTCGGCGAGGCCATGGCTACACTGGACCAAGGTACTACAAGGAGAACACCATGCTCAAAATCCTCATCGCCGTGGACGGCTCCGAACTCTCCCTGGATGGCGTGCACCACGCGCTGACGCTGGTGGGCCAGGGGCTCCAGGCCACCATGGTGCTGGCCAACGTGCAGGAGCCCGCCACGCTGTACGAACTGGTGACCACGCGCGACCCCGACCTGATCGCCGCCGCCAGCCTGGAGGCGGGTGACCATCTCATGGCGTCGGCGCGCGCACTGCTCGATGCGGCCGGGGTGGCTTATGAAACCGATGTGGGTGTGGGCGATGTGGCGCACACGCTGGTGGACATGATCGAGCGCTCGGGCTGCGACATGGTCATCATCGGCGCCAAGGGCCAGGGCGCCATCACCAGTGCGCTGCTGGGTTCGGTGTCGCAGGAGGTGGCGCATGCCAGCCCGGTGCCAGTGACCATCGTCAAACACGCCGAGGTGCTGGAGAACACAGACAGCGACGTGGCCGAGGACTCGGAGGCCTGAGCGCTTCCAGAAAAGAAAAGGGCCGCTGTGTGCGGCCCTGATCGGGATCTTTGAGGAAGCTCGCCTGGTTTCAGGCTGCCTTGCGAAACGGCTCCGCAGGGCGCTGCAGCTTGCCGTGGGGCAAGGTGGCCAGGCGCGAGAACATGCGGCGCACATAGCCGCGCACCCACAGGCATTTGTTGAGTTCGTCCACCGGCAGTGGGCCCGACACCACCACGATGTCGTTGGCCATGTCCTGCGCCCCGGCGGCGCGCAGGCGGCGGCGCGTGTTGTTGGCCCAGGACTGGATGCGCGTGGGGCTACCATGCTGGTGCACCTCGCCCGTGTGCGCATCGAACGCAATGGCTACGGTGTCGGTCTTGAGCTTGAACCTGCGCTCACCCGTGACGGCACTGGGCGCCTCGCGCATGTCGTAGAGGTAGTAGCTGCCTGCCTTGAGCTGGTATTGCATGTCCATGGGTGTGTTCCTCTTTGTCGGCATTGTCGAGGGCGCACGGTGCAGGCAATGGCAGGTAAAACGGTGGGAAAGGGGCTCTTTTTGAACGCCTCTCACAGATGGCCACGCCGGTTTCTGTGCGCGTGCCATTGTGGCGGCCTGTCGGCGCCATCGCGCAAAACTTGAGGACGATGTCGTAACGAGTTGTGAACGCCTTCGCCCCGCCTTGGGCTACTGCTGGCCGGTGCTTCGTCCAATGCGTATGCAACTGGCGCGGCCCCAGGCGCGGGCAGCCAAGCAAGTGCCGCCCCGCAGCGAGGGCTGCGTCCCCTGCCCACATCGCGTAGCGATGTGGGCAGGGGGAAGGCGCGCAGCGCCTCAGGGGGGTGTCTCTGCTAGAAGTCCACCAGACTCAACCCCACGCTGAATACGGTCCGCTTGCGGTTGTAGTCGATCATGCTGTCGCCGTAGCCACTGAACAGCTGCGTGTGCAGGCGCAGGTTGCTCTTGTTGCCAAACAGACCCGTGCCCACGGTCTGCAGCCATTCCAGGCGGACCGAGCCCCGGTCGCTGCTCGACAGCGAGTGGCGCAGCGTGGCGCCCACCGTGTTCTCCTTGTTGACGTTCCAGAATGCCGACAGCTCGCCCCGCCCGATGTAGTCACTGATGCCCGGGTTGTCGTCGCTGCCCGAGCTTTCGGGGATGCGCTTCCAGATGCGCGCGTTCACGCTGATGCTGTTGCCCAGCTCCATGCCCGTCATCAGGTAGGCGCGGTTCCAGCTGCGCGACAGGGGCTTGCTCTGGCCGTTGGACTGGTGCACCAGTCCGATGCCGCTGTAGCGCCACTTCCAGCCAAACGGCAGTTGTGCCGTGGTGGGGTAGACATACATGACCTCGGGCTCGTGGTCGGTGGCGCGGAAGGGGCGCGAGATCTCGGGGGTGAACAGCTGCCAGTACGACTGCTGGGAGTAGCCGAACCACACGGAATCCTTGAGCGTGGGATGTCCCTGGGTCAGCAGCCCTTGCGCAACCTTGGTACGCACCGACAGCTGGATGCGGTTCTCGGTGCGGCGGTAGGGCGTGGACTCGGTGGCCGAATGGTCGGCTGCATCCGACGTGGGCTGGCGGTTCACATTGCTTGACGCCACCACCGACACGGTGATGGGCCGGTAGCCCCGGAAGCTGAAGGTGCCGCAGTCGCTCCCCGACTCCAGTTCCCAGAAGCGCGAGAGGTCGCTGTACTGCGGATCGCGGCAGCCCTCGGTGCGGGCCACGTCAATCACACGGGTGGCGGGTAGCGTGGTGTCCACCGGGGGCGGCACGTCTGTCGAGGCCGACGCCGTGGCGCCAGGCGCGTTCCAGCCTTGCTGGTCGGTGGCCCACTGGTCAAAGCAGGCCAGCCGCGCCTGATTGTCACTGGACAGGGCAGCGCAGCGGCGCCAGGCAGCGTCGCCGCTCGGGGTGGCCGAGCCGCCAGCAGGCGGGGTCTGCGCCAGCGCGGCGCCGGCAGGCGCCAGCGCAGCGGCCACCAGCAGGGCCAGCGTGCCACGCCGGTGGCCGCCGCTGCGGCGGGGTGAGGCTGGCGCGGCCGTCATTGCCAGCCCACCTGCTTGCGCAGCACAAAAGGAGCCGAGGGGGCCGAAGGGGTGGGGTTGGCGTTGTTCCATGTTCCGCGTACTTCCTTGCCGCAACTTCCATCGACCACCTGGCCTGTCCAGGTGGCGCTGATGTTCGTGCCATTGATCGATTCTTCCAGCGTCAGGTCGCCGCCATCGACGTCTCCGCTGACCTGCGCCGTGGCGCCCTTTCTTTGCACGGTGCCACGCACGCTTTGTGCCAGCTCGGGATGCTGGCCCAGTTGCAGTGTGGCGGTGGCGCCAGGTGCATCCGGGGCTGCGCCCTGCAGTTGGGCCAGCCAGCGCCCTTGCAGGTGCTGGTGGTCCATGTCTGCCGCCGACGGGCATGCTGCCGTGGATTTTGGGTCATTTTGGCTACTGGCGCTTGTAGGATAAGCGCTGATAGCTATCAAAACAAAAGCAACCGCCAACAGCGGCGTGTGTCGGTGGATGTCGGGCGCCATGGGTGGAGTGCGTTGTGGTGGGTGCCGTGGCTGCGGTGGGGCGTTCATTCCGGGGTGGCGGCTGCGGTGGCTGCGGTGGTGGCCTGTGCCTTGGCCGCAAATTCGGCGCGCAATGCCTTGAGCTTCTCGCGCGGGTCTTCGCGGGCGGTGGTCTTGTCCAGGCCCATTTCGGCAATGAAGCGGCTGGGCTGCGCGGCCACCATCTCGCGGCCCTTCTTGCGCCGCTTGGTCCAGCTCACGGCCAGGGTGCGCTGGGCGCGGGTGATGCCCACGTACATCAGGCGGCGCTCTTCCTGCAGGCGCTGCAGCGTGTCGTCGCTCACCTTCTGCTGTCGGCCTTCGTCGTCGTCGAGCTTGAAGGGCAGCATGCCCTCGGTCACGCCCACCAGCACCACGTGCGGCCACTCCAACCCCTTGCTGGCGTGCAGGGTCGAGAGCGTGACCATGTCCTGCTCCTGCTCGCGTTCACTGATGGTGGACAGCAGCGCAATGGTCTGCGAGACCTCCAGCAGGCTCTTGGTCTCCTTGGCCACCACGGCACCGGCCGTATCGTCGATCTGCCCGCCCGCGCGCTGGGCCATCCAGTCGCAGAACTCCATCACGTTGCTCCAGCGGGCGGCCGCCACCTTCTCGCTGTCTTCGTTGTCGTACAGGTGCTGCTCGTAGCCAATTTCCTTGAGCCATTCGTTCAAAAAGGCGCGGGCCTCTTCAGCGCCATGGGTGCGGCGGGCGCTGTACTCCAGGTAATTGATGTAGCGGCCAAATTCGTGCAGGCCGTCCATGGCGCGCTTGGGCACCGCCGCAGGCAGCATGCCGTTGAACAGCGCGCCGAACATGCTCTGCTTGTGCTGCGTGGCAAACGCGCCCAGAGCCGCCAGCGTGGTGTGGCCGATGCCACGCTTGGGCGTGGTGATGGCGCGCAAAAACGCCGGGTCGTCGTCGTTGTTGATCCACAGGCGAAACCAGGCGCACAGGTCCTTGATTTCGGCGCGGTCGAAAAAGCTGGTGCCGCCCGACACTTTGTATGGAATATTGGCTTTGCGCAGAGCCTTCTCGAACGGCTTGGCTTGGTGGTTCGCGCGGTACAGGATGGCAAAACTCTTCCAGTCCGGCGGCGGGTTGCTGGCCGCACGCAGGCTCTGGATGCGGGCCACGGCGCGCTCGGCTTCGTGTTCTTCGCTGTCGGCGTCCACCACCCGCACGGGCTCGCCTTCGCCCAGTTCGCTGAACAGGGTTTTGGGGAACAGCTTCGGGTTGGGCCCGATCACGTTGTTGGCCGCACGCAGGATGGCGCTGGTGGAGCGGTAGTTCTGCTCCAGCTTGATGACCTTGAGGTGGGGGTAGTCCACCGGCAACTTCTTGAGGTTGTCCAGAGTCGCGCCGCGCCAGCCGTAGATGGACTGGTCGTCGTCGCCCACGGCGGTGAAGTGCCCCTTTTCGCCCACCAGCAGCTTGAGCAGCTCGTACTGCGTGGCGTTGGTGTCCTGGTACTCGTCCACCAGCACATGGCCCAGGGCCGCCTGCCACTTGGCACGCACCTCCGGGAAGTCGCGCAGCAGCCGCAGCGGCATGCCGATCAGGTCGTCAAAGTCCACGCTCTGGTAGGCCGCCAGGCGCTCTTCATACCGGGCCATCAGCGTGGCGATGATGCGTTCGTTGTCGTCCGCCGCCTGGGCCAGCGCCTGCTCGGAGGTCAGGCCCATATTCTTCCACTTACTGATCACCCACTGCCACTGGCGCGCGGTGGCCATGTCGGTGGTGCCGCCCGAGGCTTCCTTAAGGATGCCCGTTACGTCATCGGCGTCGAGGATGCTGAACTGGGGTTTGAGGCCCAGCACATGGCCGTCCTCGCGCACCATGCGCACGCCCAGGGCATGGAAGGTGCACACCAGCACATCCTTGGCGCGTCGGCCGATCAGGCCCTTGGCGCGCTCGCGCATTTCGGCGGCAGCCTTGTTCGTGAAGGTGATGGCCGCAATGCGCTTGGGGTCCATGCCCTTTTCGATCATGTGGGCGATCTTCATGGTGATCACCCGCGTCTTGCCCGAGCCCGCCCCGGCCAGCACGAGGCAAGCCCCGTCGGTGTAGTGGACAGCCTGGAGCTGGGCGAGATTGAGACCGGCAGACATGGGAGGGAGGGCAGCAGAGCAGCGGGGAGCGGGACAGGGAGGGCGGGTGTGGGCGGCGCATGCCCAGGGGCGGGTGGTGGCGCGGCCGGGTCAGGCCGCGCAAGGGCGCAATGATACCGGCGCGGTCCGGCAGCCTGTCTAGCCCGTGCCCAGTCGGGGTGGACCGCGTGTGCCGGGCGGGCGGCTGACAGGCCCCTGACGGGTGGGCGCCACCAGCACCTGGCGGGCCGGACGCTCCGGGAAACCCCGCTAGGGGCTTTGTTTTCACAATTTGATACTCGCAGGCCAGTGCATCTCTTGCCGGGATGCTGGTGTAGAGAACCGAGCCCCGCCATGAACCCCACTGACCAGCCCTCCACCGCTCAGACCGCCGCATCGGGCATCCCGGACGCACGCCGCCGCTGTGTGCACCTTCGCGCATGGAGCGCTGTGGTGGCATCCGGTGTACTGGCCTGCACGGCCCTGCTGCCGGCACAGGCCCAGATCGGCAGCACCGTGCCTGTGCGCGTGGGGGTCGTGGGGCCGTTCACCGGGCCATCGGCCGACTTTGGCGTGCCCATGCTCAACGGCATCAAGCTGGCGGTGGACGAAATCAATGCCGTGGGGGGCTATCTGGGCCGCCCGCTGGAACTGGTCATCAAGGACGACACGGCCGACCCCGACCAGGGGCGTAAGGTGTCGCAAGAGCTTCTCAATGAAAAAGTGGTCGCCACCATCGGCTTTTGCAACACCGGCGTGGCGCTCAAGGCCATCGACCTGTTCCAGGGCGCCTCCAGCCCCCTCATCGTGCCCTGCGCCACGGGCACTGCCGTGACGGCCAAATACCCCGCGCCCGACAGCTACATCTTCCGCGTGCAGGCGCGCGATGCGATCCAGGCGCCCTTCCTGGTGGACGACATCGTCAAACGTGGCTGGGACAAGGTCGCCATCTTTGCCGACAAGACCGGCTACGGCGAAGGCGGCTACAACGACGTGGTGGCCGCGCTGGCGGCCAAGAACCTCAAGCCCGTGCATGTGGCGCGTTTTGACCTGGGGGTGAAGGACCTCACGGCCGAGCTGACCGCTGCGCGCAACGCGGGCGCCAACGTGGTCTACAGCTACACCGTGGGGCCGGAAAACGCCACCATCGCCAACGGCAAGAAGGCCCTGGGCTGGAAGGTGCCGCAGGTGGGGCCGTGGCCACTGTCCTTCCCCTTCTTCCTCGAAGGCGCCAAGGACGCGGCCGAGGGCGCGCTCATGGTGCAGACCTTCATCGCCGAGCCCAGCAACGAGCGCCGTGCATCGTTCCTGTCGAGCTACACCCGCAAGTACCACGGCAAGGTGGCCGTGCCCATGGCAGCGGCCAACGCCTACGACGCCACCTACCTGCTGATGTATTCCTTCCTCGGCATCCGCGACGGCAACCTCACCGGCAAAGCCATCAAGGAGTCGCTGGAGGGCAAGATGAAGACCTACTACGGCGTGGTCACCACCTACGACAAGCCCTTCAGCGTGCAGGACAAGGACGCGATCACGCGCAACATGCTGGTCATGGGCATGGTCAAGAACGGCGCCATCACCTTCGCCTACCCCGAAGACGCCAAGCGCAACCTGATCATCCAGCGCAAGCAGTGAAGTGGATGCGCCTTCAACCGCAACGCTGGCTGGAGATCCTTGCCGTGCATTCGCCATGGGTGATGGCCCCCACCTGACTTTGCGCTGACCACACCGGGCGCCGCAGACCCCGGCCGCAGGCGCAGCAAGGACAATGGGACCGTGCTCTCCGTCCTTCTCATCACCTTCCCCTTCTTTGCGCTGGTGCTCTGCGGCTATCTCGCCGCCCGGCGCGGAGTGCTTCCCCAGCCGGCCATCCCGGGGCTCAACGCCTTCGTGCTGTACTTTGCACTGCCCTGCATGCTGTACCGCTTTGGCGCGAGCACACCCATCGCCCAGCTGCTGGACCCGGCCGTGGCGGGCGTGTATGTGCTCTGTGCGCTGGTGATGGTGGGCGCCACGGTGGCGCTCACGCGCAAGGCGCACATCGGCTGGAACGACGCGGCCTTTGGCGCGCTGGTGGCTGCTTTTCCCAACACCGGCTTCATGGGCGTGCCGCTGCTGGTCGCACTGCTGGGGGCGCAAAGCGCGGGCCCTGCCATCGTCACCATCGTGGTGGACATGGTCATCACCAGCTCGCTGTGTATTGCGCTCTCGCGCCTGGATGGTGCGGGCACCCACGGCGTGGGGGTGGCGCTGAAGAACGCCTTCAAGGGCATGGCGACCAATCCCATGCCCTGGTCGATTGCCCTGGGGGCGCTGGCCTCGGCCCTGCAGTTCAAGCTGCCCGGCCCGGTGGACAAGACCATCGCCATGCTGGCCGACGCGGCCTCGCCCGTGGCGCTGTTCACCATCGGTGCCGTGCTGGCGCGTTCGCAGATGAACCAGCACGAGCAGGTGCCCGCGCGCGACTATGTGCCGGTGGCGCTGGCCAAGCTCCTGGTGCACCCGCTTCTGGTGTGGGGCGTGGGCACGGCGGGCATGGCGATGGGGGTGCCGCTCACGCCCTTTGCGCTGACGGTGCTGGTGCTGCTGGCCGCGCTGCCCAGCGCCAGCAACGTCTCGCTGCTGGCCGAAAAGTTCGGCGCCAACAATGGGCGTGTGGCGCGAATTATTCTGGTGTCCACGGCGCTGGCGTTTCTGAGCTTTTCAGCGGCGGTGGCGTTGCTGGTTTGAAATTGCTATAATTATGATAGCTTTTGGCGCTTGTGAATAAAGCGCTAGAGCCCAAAAAGGCCGCGGATTCAAGTACGAAGTGCGCGAGTCTCCAGTCAAAGCGGAGTGATCTCCAGTCCATAGAACACCTCATGCGGAGTGCGCCAGCCCAGGCACTTGCGAGGCCGATGGTTCAGTGCATGCACCACCATCGTCCAGAACAGCATCCAATGCCCGTCGGAGGGGCCAGCTGGGCTCGTCCGGCGCGGGGTCGCCAAAGGGGTCGGCTGCGCTGGCCGGTGCGGGACGGCGGCCTTCGTTTTGCACGGCTTCGTCCGCCGCATCCGCCGCAACATCCAGCCAGCGGCGCCAATCGCGCACGCGGGGTTGCTGGCCCAGCGCTGCGGCGTAGACGCATTTGTCGTCCACGCACACCTGCCGCCCGGGGGTGATGCGGTCGGCCGGCAAATACCAGACCTTGTATTTGCGCGGCAGCCGCAGTACGAAGACGGTGGTGGTGTCGGGCAATCTGTTGGAGCCCATCACTAATCCGGTGGCCCGGTGCGTGAGTTCGATGGCCATCCCGTCGTAGCCCCGGTGCTGGCCTTTCACGATCCACTCGGGCTTCAGGTCTTCCAGCCGCAGGGGCTCCCACAGCGGGTGGGAAAAACGGGTGAGCAGGTCTTTTGGCGCGGGCTCCCGGACGGCCATTACAGATCCTCCAGATCGGCGTTGTCCTGTGCGGCACGCTGGGCCTGCAGCCCCATGGAGGTGGTCACGATGGCGCAGACCGCCAGGTTCCAGGCAGAGGGCACGCCATACACGGCCAGGCCCACGCCGATGGCGGCCAGCACCACCCCCATGCGTACCAGCGGATGGCCCTGCCCGAGCTTCATGGCGAACCCGGTCACCAGAAGGAAAAGCGCCACGCTCACAGGCCATCCGATCAGGCTGGCCATGGCCAGGAGCGCGATTTCCACGTCCTTGGCGCGCGAGAACCACGAGCCCCAGACCCAGTTGGCCCACAGCGTGCCCACCGCGTTGGCGATGGTGGCCCACAAGGGCTCAAGACCGTGGGTTTGTTCAGATTTTTGTACTTGGGTGTCCGGTGGGAGTGGCCAGCGGTGGCGAGAGCAAGCAGTGTGAGGAGCTTCGGACACGCAGCTTCGCCGACATGGCGGCAGCGCCGCGCGGCCATCCGCAAAAGCTCGCCGGGTGTCACCTGCGGTAGCGTAGCGCGGTACGCGAAGCGCCGTCTTGCGCTGGTTCAATGAAGAAAAGAAGGGCGGAATTGTTCGGGAGCCATATGGGCTCTCGGCGGGAGCGGAGGATTCGCCCCGCGCGTTCGAGCGCAGTGGCAATTCTTTGCTTGCAGCCCTCTGCAATCCCTTGTAACAATTCCGGTTCTACTCAGACGGAACTCAAAAATGAAGCAAGTAATGTCGATGGCGCGCGGCACGCGGGGGGGCGCCACCGCAATGGTGGGGTTTTTGGTGGCGCAAGGCGCCGCTGCGCAATCCATGGGCAGCGTGGCCTATGCGCCGCTGGCCGCCTCGAATGTGCCCACCGTCTCGGAATGGGCGCTGATTGGCATGGCTGCCCTGCTGGCCGTGGTGGCCTACCACGCTCTGCGTTCGCAAGGAGGGCGCGCGCTGAAGGTCTGGGCCGCCGGTCTTCTGGCCTGTGCGAGCTTGTCGACCGCGCTGTGGAACCGTCCCGCCGTCGCGGCCCCGGCACCCGTGGAAATCGCGCTGGACCAAGCTGCGGGCGGCGTTGCCGGCATTCCGCACAATGCCGATCTGTTCTTTCCCCCCTTCACCCATGTCTATACCGTGCAAAACCAGACGGCAGTTGCACAACGGGTAACGGGCGTAAGCACGAGGCCTGACCTGCTCCTGGAGACGCCGACAGGCTTCACGCCGGAATGCACGGTGGGGCTGGTGCTGCAGCCCGACGACATGTGCTATCTGAAGGCCAACGGCATGAACATGCCGGGCTGACCGGGCTGATGAAGGCGGCCTTCGCCAAAGCGGCGCCGCCTGTCGCCTGGCGGTTCATTTCCCATCCGGGCGCGCAACGCTACCCGGGTCAGATCGTCAACGGGTCCACATCCACCAGCCACCGTATCAGCCCCTTGTGCTCGGGCTGACTGCGGGTGGTTTGCAGCACTGGCTGCCACGCGGCCAGAAAGCGCTGCAGGGTGGCGCGGCTGCTGCTTTCCATGAGCATCTGGGCGCGTTCCACATTGGCCACACGCTGGATGGTCAGCGGCACGGGCGGGAACAGGATGACCGTGCCATCGGGCAGCCCTGGCAGCTGCGCGGCGTGGGCGGCGGCGGTGGCGGCTGACAGAAAACCCTGCGCCACCTCCTGCGTGCGGGCATCGGCCCGCACCAGCGCCTGGTACGAGAACGGCGGCATGGCGGCCTCCTCGCGCTCCTTGAGTTGCTGGGCGGCAAAAGCCTCGTAGTCGTGCGTGCGCAGCGCCTCGAACACGGCGTGTTTGGGGTGAAAGCTCTGCACCCACATCTCGGGCTGCGTGCCATGCACCGCTTGCGCGGCCATGTAGGCCGCATCGCGCCCAGCCCGGCCTGCGGCCTGCATGAGCAGCGCAAACAGCCGCTCGGCCGCGCGGAAGTCGCTGCTGAACAGCGCGCCATCGGGCTGCACGGCGGCCACCAGCGTGATGCGCCGAAAGTCGTGCCCCTTGGCGATCATCTGCGTGCCCACCAGCACATCCACCTCGCCCGAGTGCACCTGCGCCAGCTGCGCCTCCAGCGCACCCTTGGCCTTGGTGGTGTCGGCGTCGATGCGGGCAATGCGGGCCGGTGTGCGGTCGGGCCGCAGCACTTCGGACAGCAGGGCGCCCAGTTGCTCTTCCAGCTGCTCGGTGCCCCGGCCCATGGGGTGGATGTCGGGGCTGCCACAGGTGGGGCAGTGGTAGGGCACGCGCACGGTGTAGCCGCAGTGGTGGCAGCGCAGGGTGCGGTCGGTCTTGTGGAAGACCTGGTGGGCGCTGCAGTGGGGGCAGTCGCTTTTCCAGCCGCAGTCCACGCAGTGCAGCACGGGGGCGTAGCCCCGGCGGTTCAGCAGCACCATGCTTTGTTCGCCGCGCGCCACGCGTTCGGTGATGGCCTGCAGCAGCGGCGCGCTGAACACCGTGCGCCGAGGCTGCTGGTTCATGTCCACCCGGCGCACACGCGCCAGGGCCCCGGCGCCGATGCGGCTGGGCATGTGCAGCCGCACATAGCGGCCGCCTTCGGGGTCTTCGGCCGTGGGGGGGCGGCTGGCGTACCAGCTCTCCAGCGACGGCGTGGCCGAGCCCAGAATGACCTTGGCGCCCTGCTCGCGCCCACGCCAGATGGCCAGGTCGCGGGCCGAGTAGCGAGCGCCCTCTTGTTGCTTGTAGCTGGGGTCGTGTTCTTCATCGACCACGATGAGTTTCAGCCCCGGCAGGCTGGCAAACACCGCCATGCGCGTGCCCAGCACAATGTGCGCGCTGCCGCTGTGGGCGGCCAGCCAGCTCTTGAGGCGCTGCGGGTTCGTCATGCCGCTGTGCAGCGACACCACGGCACCGGGGCCGAAGCGCGGGGCAAAGCGGCCCACAAAGCGCTCTTCGAGCTGGGGGGTCAGGTTGATCTCGGGCACCATCACCAGGGCTTGCGCGGTGGGGTCGGCCTCCAGCATCTCCTGCACACAGCGCAAATACACCTCGGTCTTGCCGCTGCCCGTGCTGCCAAACAGCAGGAACGGGCCTTTTTCAGCAGAAATGCGGGCCTTAGCGCTCTCCTGTTCTGGGGTGAGCGCTATGTTTTCAATAGCATTTGAAGCGTCGCCTCCTGCCTTGGCCGGGCGGCGCAGGCGGCGGGCGAGTTGTTCGGGGCGCAGGTCGCGCAGCTGGGGCGGCAAGGCTGCCGTAGCGACTTCGCCCAGGGCGCGCTGGTAGTAGCGCGCGGCGAATGCCACCAGGCGGCGCCAAGGCAGGTCCAGCGGCGCCACACCGTCGAGCACACCGGCAATCGGCCGCAGCGTGGCGCCGTCAGGCAACTCGCCGGTGGCCTCGTCGGTATCCCACACCACGCCCAGCACCTCGCGGGTGCCCAGCGGCACGCGCACCAGCGTGCCGGGCGCGAGCGGGTGCTCACTGGCGTAGCTCAGCAGATCGCCCACGCCGCTGTGCGACGGGGTGTGCAGGGCAACCTGGACGATGGTGGAGGGGGTAGGCACGGCAGAGGGCGGGTTACAGCAGCTTGTGGAGGTCGCGTGGAGGTTTGGGTGCTAAGTGCTTGATTTGATGAGGGGCCCCAAGTAATCCCGACTTTCTGTGGATAACTTTGTTGACATCCTGTCCGGACACCCTGCCAGCCCGCATGAATGCTGGCTGCGAACAGATTGCCCGGAAATGCGGCACACCAAAAAAATCGTTATGAATCAAGCATCTGAAGAAATTTCCCACGAATTTTTGTGCTAAGCCGTTGTGACGGAGGCATGTTGCGCCGCATCACGGTTGGTGTGCATAAGTCGGACACGAAGACTTCGTCAAGAGGACAGATGGCCCCCTTTTTGTGCTAGCGGTGTGGTGTCATGTTCACGCATTTCTTCGATATGGCCTGCAAGTGCTTGATTTCACTGGCTATTTGTAAGAAATCCCAAATTTCTGTGGATAACTTTGTTGATATCCCTTGGTTTTGCCCCGCAAGGCCTTGAAAATCCGTGCTTTGGCTGGATTGCCTGTCAAAAAAGCAGGGGATTTAGATCCATATAAATCAACGACTTAGCGGTGTCGCAAAGTTTTTTTACAAGTTGCCGCCTGCGGTGGCGCGGGGCCGGTGGATGCTCCAATTTTGTGCATAAGTGCGCCTTGGAAGCGGGCTCGCCGGCACCTGAAGGTCTAAGAACCTGTTCAAGATCTTTTCGGGGTCGCACAAGGTCCTTGCCGGGATGGGATGCCAGGCGCGGTGCGCAGTGGATAGCCCGGCTATCCACAAGCGCTGCAACGCCGCAGACCGCCCGGCAAGGCGCTTGCCCGAAGGGTTGGAGTGAAATCGGGCCGATGAACTCGGAGCTTTGGCGCCCCGGCTGCTTGCATGGGCATGAGCCCATGCGGTGCATCCGAAGCATCCACTCCTCCCGATTGCACTCCAATGCGATCCCCGAAAAGATTTTGAACAGGTTCTAAGGATTGTCGCAGGGCCTACCGGGGCGCTGTGCGGTGGGGTTGGTGTCGTCGCAGGTTCCCGGTGATGGCGGCCGATGTCGCTTTGCTTCAAGACGGCGTGGGCCCGCGTGGCGACGATGCGGCCATGGCTAACAACTCTTCTCCTTCCCTTGCAGTAGCTCCCTCCATGGAGCGCGATGGTTTTGTGCTGGCCCGGCTGGACGATGTGGTGCAGGCCGCACGCGCCGACAGCCTGTGGTTCATGACCTTTGGCCTGGCCTGCTGTGCCGTCGAGATGATGCATGCCGCCATGGCGCGCTACGACCTGGACCAGTTCGGCATCATTCCGCGCTCCAGCCCACGCCATAGCGACCTGATGATCGTGGCCGGCACGCTGACGAACAAGATGGCGCCCGCCATCCGCAAGGTCTATGACCAGATGCCCGAGCCGCGCTATGTGGTCTCGATGGGCTCGTGCGCCAACGGCGGCGGGTATTACCACTACAGCTATTCGGTGGTGCGCGGCTGCGACCGCATCGTGCCGGTGGATGTCTATGTGCCCGGTTGCCCGCCCACGGCCGAGGCGCTGCTCTACGGCATCCTGCAGCTGCAGGCCAAGATCAAGCGCCCCCGTGTGATCCAGCGGTAAACGGCGGGTGGTTTAACTGCGCCGCAGCAGCCAGTCCGCATCGTCGCCCGGCCGCTGGGTGTGGGCCTTGAGCGCTGCGGGGGGCTTTTCGAACAGGGCACGCGCCTCGCGGCTGAAATGCGCCTGGTCGGCGTAGCCATGGCGCAGCGCCGCATCGAGTGCACCCGCATCGCCGTCGCGCATGGCCAGCAGGGCGTGTTCGGCCCGCAGCATGCGCTCGATCTCGCCAGGCCGCAGGCCCGCCAGTTGCCGGGTACGGCGCTGCAGGTGCCGGGGCGTCCAGTCCAGCGTGGAGGCCAGGGCCTGGCGTGCGCCGCGCTGCCAGGCCCGGTGCAGCACTTGCACCCAGGCGGCGTGCCGGTCGGCCACGGCCGCCCAGCGCGGGGTCAGAAAGTCCACGCACAGCGCCTGACGCACCCCATGGTCGTGCGCCGCATGGACGGCCGCGAGTAAAGGGTGCCAGGCCGCGGGCAGCCAGGTCGTGGCGTCCGTGACCCGGTCGGTCAGCGGCGCAAGGTCCTGCCCGGTGAGCAGCCCCAGCGCGCCGGGCTGGAACGCCAGGCAGAACGAATCGCCATCACGGGATGAGACCGAGTGGTACGGATGTCGGTGGGCGCCCGACAGCGTGATGGCCGGTAGGGCCGCTGCGGTGGTCGCGCCCGCACATTCCACGAGTTGGGCGGTGCCCCGCGTGAGCCAGATGATGCCGGGGTAGGGGCTGGGCGGCACGCGCGTGTCCGTCGGGGTGTGGGTCGGCTGGCGGCCCAGGTCACGCCAGAAAAAGGCGCGCACGCAGTCTGCGAGCGCGCCGGGTGGGGATTGCAGGGCCGAGGCGGGCAGTGCCTGCGGGCCGGTGGGGGACTCCGCTGGCCGCGGTACGGGGTGTTCCGTTGCCATCACTTGGTCCCTGCGCGGCGTGCCGGCGGTCTGGATACCTCGCCCGGGGTGTCAGCCCTGGCGCTGCGCGCGCGAGTGGCTGTGCACAGCCTCCACCAATGCCGCCACATGCTCGGGCGGGGTGAACTGGCTGATGCCATGGCCCAGGTTGAAGATGTGGGTGGGGCCGGTGGTGCTGCGGTCGGTGTGGGGTTTGCCGAAGCTGTCGAGCACCTTGTGCACCTGCTGCACGATCTGTGCGGGCGGCGCAAACAGCACGTTGGGGTCGATGTTGCCCTGCAGCGCCTTGCCCGGGCCGCCTGCCTGGCCGCCCACGATGGCGCGGGCCTTGCCCAGGTTGGCCGTCCAGTCCAGGCCCAGCACCTCGCAGTCGATGTCCTTCATGTCTTCCAGCCAGATGCCGCCGCCCTTGGTGAAAACGATGCGCGGCACGTCGGCGCCGTCCACGCCGATGCGCTTCAATTGCGCCAGCACGCGCGTGGTGTAGGCCAGGCTGAACTCCTGGAACGCGCCGTCGGCAAGCACGCCGCCCCAGCTGTCAAAAATCATCACGGCCTGGGCTCCGGCGTCGATCTGGGCGTTCAGGTACGCGGCCACGCTGTCGGCGTTGATGGCCAGGATGCGGTGCATCAGGTCGGAGCGGCTGTACATCAGGCTCTTGACGAGGCGGTAGTCATCGCTGCCCTTGCCTTCGACCATGTAGCACGCCAGTGTCCAGGGGCTGCCCGAAAAGCCGATCAACGGTACGCGGCCGTTCAGGGCCTTGCGGATGCTGGTGACGGCGTCGAACACGTAGCGCAGTTTGTCCATATCGGGCACGGCCAGCTCGGCCACGGCGGCTTCGTCGCGCACCACTTTGGCAAAGCGCGGGCCTTCGCCCTCGGCAAACGACAGGCCCAGGCCCATGGCGTCAGGCACGGTGAGGATGTCGCTGAACAGGATGGCCGCATCGAGCGGAAAACGCTCCAGCGGCTGCAGGGTCACTTCAGTGGCGTAGTCCACATTGGTGGCCAGGCCCATGAAGCTGCCGGCCTGGGCGCGCGTGGCCTTGTACTCCGGCAGGTAGCGGCCTGCCTGGCGCATGAGCCAAAGAGGGGTGTAGTCGGTGGCCTGGCGGCGGCAGGCGCGCAGGAAGGTGTCGTTGGCAAGGGGGGCAAAGGTCATCCTGCGATTGTCGCAGCAGGCGGGAGTGCTCCCCCTGAGACGCTTCGCGTCTTCCCCTCTCTCGCTGGGCGGGAGGGGGTCGCACCCGGTGGCCTGGCAAAGCCAGTTCCACGGGTGCACTGGCCTCGGCCGCGCCAGTTTCAGCGCGCGGAGACTCACCTCTCCGCGATGTAGTGCGACATCCGCACGACTTCGCCCGGCGCCAGAAACGCCCGCACTTCCGTCTCGAGGGCCTGGTCGGCCATGGTGGCGCGGGCGCGCTGGTGCAGGTAGTCGGCCCAGGATTCAACGATGAAGCGCTCCACGTACCGCGAGGGTTCACCCAGGTCCTTGTACACGCGCCAGAAGGTGGCGCCGTCGCGCCTGCGCGGGGCCTTCATGCGGCTGATGGTGTCCAGGAAGGCTGCATCGGTGCCGGGCGCAATGCGGTAGCCCACCTCCACGGCCACGGGGCCGGCCTCGGGCAGGGGCTCGGCCTCGATGAAAAGTTCATCCCACGGTGTGGCCTGTGTCACTTCGTGCAGTCCACCCATGCGCAGCGGCATGGGGCGTGCCAGCAGCAGCCCGACACCCATGAGCGCAGCGGCCACATACAGCGTGGGGGCCAGGCCCACGATGTCGGATGCGGCGCCCCAGAATGCCGAGCCGATGGCAAACGCGCCCAGCGCGGCCACCATGTGCATGGCCACGGCGCGGGATCGCACCCACTGCGGGGCACTGGCCTGTGTGGCGGTGTTGAAGGTGGACATCGCCGACATCCACGCCGCGCCCGCAAACAGCATGGCGATGTAAACCACCCACGCCACCTTAGTCAGCGCTGCCACCAGCATGGCGGCAGCAAACACCACGCCGCCCACGCCCACGATGACCTCCATGCCAAAGCGCGCGCGCAGCCGCCCCAGCACCAGGCCCACGGCCACGGCACCCGTACCCAGGCAACCCATCAGCAGTCCAAAGCCCTGCGCACCGGTGCCCAGCTGGCGCTGCGCAATCACCGGCAGCAGCGCCCACAGGGCCGAGCCTGCCGCGCTGAACGCCATCACGCGCACCAGCTGCGCCAGGATGATGCGCGAGTGCCAGGCAAAACGCAGGCCACTGAGCGTGCCGCCCCACAGGCGCTCGGCGGGCAGCTTGGACGGCGGGTGTGCTTTGGGCGGCCAGCGGCGGATGGACTCCCACATCACCAGCGTTGTGGTCACCGTGACGGCAAACACCCAGCCCGCACCCAGCTGTGCAAACACCAGCCCGGCCAGCGTGGGCCCCACGGCGCGCGCGGCGTTGTAGGCGATGCTCACGGCGGTGATTGCCTGGGGCCACTCGTCACGCGGAACCGGGTCGATGACGGACGAGTTCCACGCAGGCGTCAGCACCGCCGTGCAGCAGCCACACACAAACACCAGAAACAGCACCGACGCCGGACCGCCCCAGCCGCCCAGCACCAGCAGCGTGAGCAGTGCACAGGCGCCCACCTGTGCCATCAGCGCGCCCGATATCAGCCTGCGTCGGTCGGTGGTGTCGGCCAGTACACCGGCTGGCAGGGCCAGCAAAAACATGGGCAAAAAAACGGCGGTCTGCACCAGCGCCGCCAGGAACGACGAGCCCGTCAACTCCACCATGAGCCACGCAGCGGCCATGGTCTGCATGCCGCTGCCCACAAAAAAGATGCCACCGCAGATCCACAGGCCCCGGAAAGCGGGTTGGCGCAGGGGGCTCCACAAAGAGGTCGGGGGTGTTGACATGGCGTGTGGGCAAAGAAAAAGGCGGACCGGAAGGAATGCGCTGGAGCGGCCACGCCCACCGCTGCGACCTTGCCAACGTGTCGCGCCGTTTGGTGTAGTCCTGTGCAGTCAATCCCCAAAACGGGGGATGACACTGAGGAGGGTGTTTGTTAGTATTTGTGCATGTTGTATCTATTTGTATGCAGCATGGCCAAGCCTAGGTCAATTCATCGACGAAGGAGAGGGTATGTTGAAAAATAGCATTATTTCTTTGGGGTTTATTTGCGTGACTGGATTTGCACACGCAGATCTTAAAAATATCAGCGCGACCGGAGTTCATTCTGCAACCAATCTGGAAGCCATCGCTTGCACTATAGCTGGATACGATGGGCCGTCGTACCGTGGGACCAAAGTGCTGTATATCTTTGCCGAATCGACGGGTAATGGGCGTGACCCGATGCTCAGAGTCAGCTCGCTGAAATACAACTACGTGATGCAAAACGACGACTGGGAGGAGGAGTACTACGTCAACGGTTCAGCACGAACCCCTGTGCCGGCATCCTTGTATTCCAGCTTTATGCGGATTCCTAATCGGGCTACTGACGCGGCAGTCATTTATTTTGCAGACCCAGGGGAGGCTGTTTGTGCTTTCACCAAGGAGTATGCAAATGATGGAAACCTTTATCAGGTTCAAATTTCTTTTACCGACGTCACGGCGGCCATTGCGGCGGCAGGAATCCGATCTTCAGCAAACGATGCCGCTGTGGATCCAAATGGAATGCTGCGAGCTGATTTGAACCAGCTCATGGACATTCAGGCAAATACTGAAAAATAGGAAACTGCGATTCCAGGGGGTTTGGAAAGGACCGTTGGTGGCGCTGCCGTCACCAGTCTTGGTCTGTTCGCGAGGTGTTCCGGCCCCCTCGCAACCGGTAAGTGCGCGGCACATCGGTACGGCTTGCCACCAGAGCTTCCGCCCGTTTTTGCATATCGGCCAGCGCGTGGTCCAGGGCCTGAACCGTGCCCGTGTTCAGGCCTGCCAGCAGTTCCTGGTTAAGCGCCTTCACCTGGGGGAACAGCTGATCGTGCAGCGCCTGCCCCGCGGGGGTTAGCGATAGCACCGCCTGGCGCCGGTCGCCCGGCATCGCATCGCGGGTGAGCAGCTTTTTGGCCAGTAGCGACGTGATGGCGCGTGACGTGCGCGACCGGTCCAGCCCCAGCCGCTGGGCCAACTCGGCCGGGGGCATGCCCGGGTGCTGTGCCAGCATCATCAGCAGCCCCCACTCGCGCCGTGTGATGCCGTAGCCCCCTTCGCACAGCCGCACCACCAGGCTGCCCGCGACGGCCAGCAGTCGGTTCAGACGGTACATCAGCAGGTCATTGGCCGCTGCCGGATGGGTCAGGCGGTGGCCTGGTTCGGCGGGGCCTGGGGGTGCCGGGGTGGGCGCGGACATCAGGGTATTTCCGTGCAATAGTTGATTAGATCAATCGATTGTGTGGCCAATACAGTGCGCCCATCAACCTGCGCGATGGTGCAGGGCCCTGCAACTGCCCCTGGAGACTTTTCGACGATGCGCAAACCCCTTTCATCGCTTCTGGCCATAGCGCTGGCCCTGGCCGCCTCCATCACGCAAGCGCAGGAAGCCCCGTTGCGCATCGTGGTGGGCTACGCCCCTGGCGGCTCTACCGACCGCGTGGCCCGCATCGTGGCCGACAAGCTGGGCAGCAAGCTCGGTACGCCCGTGATCGTGGAGAACAAGACCGGCGCGGGCGGCCGCCTGTCGGCCCAGGCTGTCAAAGCCGCGCCCGCCAACCAGCCCACGCTGCTGCTGGCCAACCCCGCCGTGATGCTGGTGGCACCCCTGGTGTTCCCCGATGCGGGCTACGACCCCGAGCGCGACTTCCGCCCCGTGAGCCATGTCAACAGCTACGAGTTTGGCGTGGCCGTGGCCAGCGCTGTGCCGGTGAAGGAACTGCCCCATCTGATGGCCTGGCTGCGCGCCAACCCCGACAAGGCCAATTTCGGCGTGCCCGCCACCGGGAGCCTGCCGCACTTTTTCGGCCTGATGGTGGGCGACGCCGCCAAGGTGCGCGCCGAGGTGGTGGGCTACCGGGGCTCCGCGCCGCTGCTCAACGACCTGCTGGGCGGCCAAGTGCCCGTGGCGTTCGACACGTTTGACACTCTGCTGCCTCAGCACGAGGCGGGCAAGATCCGCATCCTGGCGGTGTCGGGTGCCAAGCGCAGCGCGCTGGATGGAAAGATCCCCACCTTCAAGGAAAGCGGTTTGGACCTGGCTGCGACCGGATGGAACACCTTCTTCGCGCCCATGAGCATGCCCAAAGCGCAAGCCGAACGCCTGGCCAGTCTGATTCACGAGGTGATGAAGGACCCCGACACCCAGCGCAAGTTCGAGGCCGCCAAGATGGAGCCCGTGGTGGCGACCATGGCGCAGACCGAAGCGATGCTCAAGGCCTACCGCGCGCAATGGGCGCCGGTGGTCCAACGCTCGGGCTTCAAACCATGACCACCCGCCCCAACATCATCTTCATCGTCGCCGACGACCTCGGCTATGCCGATCTGGGCTGCTACGGCGGGCGCGACGCGGCGTTTGGCCCCGTGTCGCCGGTGCTCGACCAGCTCGCGGCCAATGGCCTCAAGCTCACACAGGGTTATTCCAATTCGCCCGTCTGCTCGCCCACGCGCTTTGCGTTGATGACGGCGCGCTACCAGTACCGCCTGCGCGGCGCGGCCGAGGAGCCCATCAACAGCAAGAGCCGAGGCAGCACCACGCTGGGCCTGCCGCCCGAGCACCCCACGCTGCCCTCGCTGCTGCGCGCAGCGGGCTACCGCACGGCGCTGATGGGCAAGTGGCATCTGGGCTACCCGCCCGCGTTCGGGCCGCTGCGCTCGGGGTATGAGGAGTTCTTTGGGCCCATGTCGGGCGGGGTGGACTACTTCACCCACTGCAGCTCTAACGGCGTGCACGACCTGTACCTGGGCGAAGAAGAAAAGCAGCAGGACGGCTACCTCACCGACCTCATCACTGACCAGGCGCTGGACTATGTGCAGCGCATGGCGCCGGGCGCACAGGCCGGCACGCCGTTCTTTTTGAGCCTTCACTACACCGCGCCCCACTGGCCGTGGGAAACGCGCGATGACGAGGCGCTGGCGCAGGAGGTCAAGGGCAACCTGTTCCATCTGCACGGCGGCAACATCGAGACCTACCGCCGCATGATCCACCACATGGACGAGGGCATCGGCCGCATCATGGCGCTGCTGCAGTCCGTGGGTCTGGCGCGCGGCACGCTGGTGGTGTTCACCAGCGACAACGGCGGGGAGCGGTTTTCAGACAACTGGCCCCTGGTGGGCGGCAAGATGGACCTGACCGAAGGCGGCATCCGCGTGCCCTGGATCGCGCACTGGCCCGCCGTGATCGCACCCGGCGGCGTGAGCGCGCAGACCTGCATGACCATGGACTGGTCGGCCACGATGCTCGACGCCGCAGGAGCCGCCGCGCATGCGGACTACCCGCTGGACGGCCGTTCGCTGATGCCGCTGCTGCGCGATGCCAACGTGATTGACGAGCCTCCGCTGTTCTGGCGCATGAACCACCGGGGCCAGCGCGCCATGCGCCAGGGCGTGTGGAAGTACCTGCGCGTGGATGGCAACGACTACCTGTTCAACCTGGCCGACGATGAACGCGAGCGCGCCAACCGTGCGCCCGTGGAGCCCGAACGCCTGCATGCCATGCGCGCCGCGTGGGAGGCGTGGAATGCGTCCATGCCCGCCATTCCGGACGACGCGACCGTGAGCCTGGGCTACTCGGTCAAGGACATGCCGCAGCGCTGAGCCCGGCGGGCGGGCGGGCTTGCCCTGTTGCCTGCTCGGCACGCTTGCCGGTAGATTGGGCGCCATGCTCGCCGCCTCTGCGCCTTCGTCCCCCGCTGCTTTGCGCCAGTGGACCACCGACGTGGTGGCGCCGCCCGCGCGCCTGGACTACTGGGTGGGCGCGATCTGCGAGGCGTTTCTGGAGATGGACTGCAGCTCCCGCGAGGAGCCGCTGTTTGGCGGGGAGCTGCAAAGCCTGCCGGTGGAGACGCTGTCCATCAACCGCGTCCGGGCCTCCACCCAGGATGTCTTTCGCACGCCCGCAGGCATTGCGCGCAGCCGCCAGCTGCCTTTCTACCTGATCGGCCAGGCCGAAACCGCGTGGCATGTGCGCCAGGATGGCCATGTGGCCCATCTGCGCCCGGGCGATGTGGTGCTGCTGGATTCGGCTAGGCCCTATGAACTGCACTTTCCTGAAGGCGTGCACTGTGTGTCGCTGCAGCTGCCGCGTGCCTGGGTGGGGCAATGGCTGCAGCGGGCCGAGACGCCCGGGCCGCGCGTGGCCTGGCGCGACCAGGGCTGGGGCCAGAGCCTGGGGGCGCTGGCCGTGCAGCTGGCACGTGACCCGGCCTCGGCGCAGGCCCTGCCGCCAGCATTGCTGTCCGATCACCTGGGCGCGCTGCTGTGCGCTGCGCTGGAGCCGCCCCAGCCACCGGCCCCCACGGCTGCGCGCAGCCTGCATGCCCATCTGTGTGCGCTGCTGCGGGCGCGCATCGACCAGTCGGGGCTCTCGGCCCAGGCCCTGGCGCAGGAGGCGGGCGTATCGCTGCGCACCCTGCACCGGGCCTTTGCGGCGCAGGGTCACACCTTTGCAGGCACCTTGCGCGACCTGCGCCTGGCGCGAGCGGGCGAGCTGCTGCGCCGCCCCCAGCTGGCCCATGTGGCCGTGGGCGAGATCGGGCGGCGCTGCGGCTTTGCGGACCCCTCGCATTTCGCACGCGCCTTCCAGCGCGCCATGGGGGTGTCGCCCGCGCAGTGGCGGCGTGGTGGCGGAGGCCACACGCAATTCCCTCGTTGAGACGGCCGCGCTGGCCTGTGGGTGAGCGCTCTGGCACATCCAGCACAGCAGGCTGGCACGCGCAGGCCATTCCGTGCCACCGGGTGTTTCTAAGGTAGCGGCAGGGCGGATTGCCCAGTCCTGCAACACAACCCCAAGGAGACACACAAGCCGGATACCTATGTCCTGGTCCATGGCGCCTGGCACACCGGTGCCGAAATGGAAGCCACCGCCACCCACCTGCGGGCGCGCGGCCACACCGTGCACTGCCCCACGCTCGCGGGCAACAACCCCGGCGACGACCGCGCGGCCACGGGCCTGGCCGATGCGGTCGATTCACTGGCGGCCTTCATCGAAGGCCAGGGCCTGACCGATGTGCGCCTGGTGGGCCACAGCTATGGCGGCATGGTCATCAGCCACATGCCCGCGCGCCTGCCCGGGCGCATCCGGCGCCTGGTGTACTGGAACGCTTTTGTGCCGCAGCCGGGCGAATGCCTGAACGACCTGGTGCCACCCCACTACCGCGCGCTGTTCGACCAGGTGGCGGCCAGCAACGGCAATGCCGTGATGCTGCCGTACCCCATCTGGCGCGAGGCCTTCATCAACGATGCCGACGATGCCCTGGCGCAAAGCACCTACGCGCTGCTCAACCCTCATCCCTACCGCACCTTCACCGAACCGGCGCAGCTGCCCGTGCCGCTGGCCGCGCTGGAGGTGGGCAAGAGTTACCTCAACGCGCAGCAAGACACCGCGCTGCCGCACAGCCTGCCCTGGCACCCGCGCCTGTCAGAGCGGCTGGGCCTGTTCCGCCTGGTGGAGTGCCCGGGCAGCCATGAGCTGTGCTTCTCCGACCCGGCATCGGCGGCCTTGCACATCGAGCGGGCGGGGCGCGACTGAAGGGAGCCTTCCAGGTTGGATTGATTTTTGGTGTTTTTGGCTCCTAGCGCTTGATGGGTAAGCGCTGGTAGCTATAAATTCAGAAGCGTTTCGCTTTTCCCTGCCTCCAGCAGCCGCACGAGCAGCGGGTGCATCACCTTGCGGGCGCTGTAGATCAGGTGGAACTGCTCCTGCACATCGGGTGCGGTGCCCACCTGCACCAGCCCGTGGGTCTGCGCCAGGTGCTCGCCCAGCGAGACCGGTGCGGGCATCACGCCCATGCCGGTGGCAGCAAAGGTGCTGAGCAGGGCGCTGTCTTCAAACTCCCCCGCAATGCGAGGGCGGATGCGTTCGCGCTCCAGCCAGTGGTCGATGCGCGCGCGCATGGCGGCGTGGTCGGTGGGCAGCAGCACGGGCACCACAGCCAGGCTGTGCGGGAAGCTGTTGGCCGCCGCCTCGGCCCAGAGTGGGGGCGCATACCAGGCGATGGCGCTCGTGCCCAGCAGTTGGCTGGTGGTGCGCAGGGCCGGGTTGGGCGGTGCAGCGCGGTCGGCCAGCACGGCATCGAGCTTGTGCAGCGCCAGCTCGCCCAACAGAGGCTGAAACTCGCCCTCGTGGCACAGCAAGCGCAGGTGCGGCTCGTCCAGCACGGGCGTCAGCAGCCGGTGCACGGCCAGCTTGGCAATGCCGTCGGAGATGCCCAGGTTCAGCCGCAGCGTCTGGCCGGTGGCCGCCTCGCGCACGCGCACCGGCAGCAGCTCGCCCAGCGCAAAGATGTGGTCGGCCTCGTGCAGCGCGGCCACGCCCGCGTCGGTCAGCACCAGGTTGCGGCCCTCGGTGCGCAGCAGGCTCACGCCCAGCGACTTTTCCAGCTCGCGCACCTGGGCGCTGATGGTCTGAACGGCCATGTCCAGCCGCTCGGCGGCGCGGGCGATGCCGCCCTCCTTGGCGACCACCCAGAAGTAGAAAAGATGGCGGTAGTTGAAGCTCTGGCTCATGATCTCTTTGTGGTGTGGCCGTTCAAAAGTGTTTGGTTCGTAAAAACCGAACCAATACTACTGTGATCACAGGTTTTAAAGAAGTACCCCAGCCCCTACAGTCCACGGCTTGGGCGCCCGGCTTGCCTGGGTGTGTGAGGGCATTTTTGGAGAAACTCGATGGAAACAATAGGAACGTGGTGGATGTGGGCGGGATTTGCCGTCTTCGTGGTCGTTGCCATAGCCGTTGACCTGCTGGTCATGGAGCGCCAGGGCGCGCACAAGGTCACCATGGGCGAGGCCGCGCGCTGGAGCCTGTTGTGGTTCTCGCTGGCGTTTGTGTTCGTGGCCATCCTGTGGTGGTACCTGGACAGCAGCCAGGGGCGCGAGATTGCCAACACGGTCTCGATGCAGTTCATCACTGGCTACCTGGTCGAGAAGAGCCTGTCGGTGGACAACATCTTCGTCTTCCTGATGCTGTTCAGCTACTTTGCTGTGCCGCCGCAGTACCAAAAGCGCGCGCTCATCATCGGCATCATCGGCGCCATCGTGCTGCGCACGCTGCTCATCCTGGCAGGCGCCTGGCTGCTGGCCACCTTCCACTGGCTGCTGTATGTGTTTGGTGCTTTCCTGGTCGTCACCGGCGTGAAGATGTGGTTTGCCGCCGGACAGGAGCCCGACATTGCCACCAACCCGGTGCTCAAGTTCCTGAAAAAGCGCATCCGCATCACCGACCAGTTTGATGGTGAAAAGCTCTCGACCATGATCAATGGCGTCAAGCACTACACCCCGCTGTTCGTGGTGCTGATCCTGATCGGCACGACCGACATCATCTTTGCGGTGGACAGCATCCCGGCCATCTTCGCCATCACCAGCGACCCGTTCATCGTGCTCACGGCCAACATCTTCGCCATCCTGGGCCTGCGTGCGCTGTACTTCCTGCTGGCTGACCTGGCCAACCGCTTCCACCTGCTGGCCTATGGCCTGGCGCTGGTGCTCGTGTTCATCGGTGGCAAGATGCTGCTCATCGACTTTGTGAAGATCCCGATCGGCTATGCGCTGCTGGTGACGGCGTCGCTGATCGCAGGCTCCATCTTCCTGTCGCTGCGCAGCTCGGGCGAGGCTGCCAAAGGCGCCCCACCCGCACTGCCCCCCAAGGCCTGATAGCGCCCCAACCCGGAGACCACAACCATGGATCTGCTCGAATCGGTGATGCTGTGTTTGCTGTTGGGCTTGGTGGGGGCCAGTGCCATGGCCTACCACGCTGACAACGAGCCGCGCGACGTGCGCCTGCTGGTGGGGCTCACCACCTTGTGGGGCGCAGGCACGGCGGCGGCGTTGATCGCATGATGCAGCCGCTGTGTCGCTTGCGCCGCTGGCTGCGCGCTCTGGAGCCCCGGGCTCGCCAACTGCTGGACCGCAGCTGGCTGGCGCAGTTCCAGCCCTGGCTGGAGCAACGGGCCCTGTTTCGCTTTCAGCGCCAGCCACTGGCGCGCGGGGTGGCGGCAGGCATGTTCTGCGGCCTGATCCCCGGGCCGTTGCAGATCCCGGGCACGCTGCTGGTGTGCGCCTGGCTGCGCGGCAACGTGGTGGCAGGCGGTGTGGCCACGTTCTATACCAACCCGCTCACCACCGTGCCGCTGTATGTGATGGCTTTTTACCTGGGGGCGTTGGTGATGCCCGGCGCGCAGACGCTGCCCGCTTGGAGCAGCGTGGCACCGGGCGGTGAGTTCACGGTGCAGGCCTTGGGCACCTGGATGCAGGCGCTGGGCGCGCCGCTGCTGATCGGTCTGCCCACCCTGGGGCTGCTGCTGGCAGTATTGGGCTACGCGACGGTGCAGTTGCTGTGGCTGGCACCCGCTCTGCACCGCAAGCGGCGGCTGGCGCGCAGTCGCTGAGCGTCCTGCGGCAGGAACTTGGCTTTTGCGAGCGCCACCGTGGAATGGGCTTTGCCAGGCCACCGGTGGCGACTCCCTCTCAGGCGAAGCGGCGCAGCCGCTCAGTGGGTCAGTCGAGTTTTACGCCCACTTTGGTAATGACGCGGCCCCACTTTTCCCGCTCGGCACGCGCAAAGCTGCCCATCTGGGCGGCCGTACCGGGCATAGGCTCCACGCCCAGGGCCTGCAGGCGGGCCTTGGTGCGCGTGTCGGCCAGGGCTGTCTGCAATGCCTTGCTGAAGTTGGCCACCACATCGGCCGATGCGCCCGTGGGTACCACCAGGCCCTGCCATGCAAAACCTTCAAACCCTTGCAGGCCCTGTTCGGACATCGTGGGCACATCGGGCATGGTCGTCACGCGCTGCGGGCTGGCCACACCAATGGCCTTGACCTTGCCGCCGTTGAGAAACGGGTACACCGTGGCGCTGTCGATCCACATCGCGGGCACCTGACCGCCAATCACATCCTGGATCGCCGGAGCCGCGCCGCGATACGGCACGTGCGTGAGCTTGAGCCCGCTTTGCTCGCGGAACAGCTCGCCCACCAGGTGGTGCGGGCTGCCCGGTCCGGCGGATGCCCAGTTCACGCCATCAGGCATCCCCTTGGCCCAGGCCATGAACTCCTTCAGATTCTTGGCGGGCACGCTGTTGGACACCACCAGGAACATCGGGAAGCGCACCAGCAGGCCCACGGGTTGGAAGTCTTTCTCGGCGTTGTAGGCGAGCTTGCTGAACAAGAACGGGTTGGCCGCCAGCGTGGCGAAGTCGGCCGAGAACATCAGGTTGCCGTAGTCCTTGTGGCGTGCGCTGTACTCGGCGGCGATGTTGGTGCCCGCGCCGGGCTTGTTGTTGATGACGATGGGGCGGCCCAGTGTGGCCGACATGGATTCGGCAATCGTGCGCGCCACGATGTCAGAGCCGCCACCGGCCGCGTAGCCCACCACCCATTCGAGTGGCTTGGTGTCCTGGGCATGGGCCAGGGGGAGGGTGGTGGCCAGGGCCAACCCGGCAAGGGTGGCGAGGAAGTGTTTGCGCTGCATGGTGTTGTCTCCGTGGTGTTGTCAAAAAAATGAAGGCAAAGCCTGGTCCCCGCACCGTCTGCGCGGTGCTGGAGCTGTGGGGTAGAAAAGGTGAGGCTAGGCCGCCACCGCGTGGGTGGGCACCACGGGCGTGATGGCGGGGGTCGCACGCCGGTCGGCTGTGGGCACATCACTGCCACGCGCCAGTTGCAGCGCGTGCTGCAGCGTGGCCTGGTCACCGATGTGGTTGGCCAGCAGCAGCAGCAGACGCGCGTTCATGGCGTGGCTCTCGGGCGTGGACAGGCCCTGGTGCGCGGCAATCAGCGCTTCATAAAAATCGTCGCAGGCCTGCAGGTTCGGTTGGGTGTTCAGCATGGGCATGTTCCTTGTCGTCTTCCTGGTCAGACGGCTGCGGCCGTGGCACGGGCCAGTGCGCTGCGCACAGCCGCTTCGGTGGGCGTGCGCCAGCGTGCGCACACATGCTGGTCGGGCCGCACCAGGTACACGGTGCGCGGCAACGCATCCAGCCGCTGGGCGGCCAGCGCCTGGTGGTCGATCACATCAATGCCGATCTGCAGCACCTTCACACCGGGCAGGTCACGCGCCCACGCAGGGGCTGGGCCGAACACCAGCAGCGTGAAGTCCGGCCCCAGCTCGCGCAGCAGCCAGGTAGGCTGGTCTTGCCGGGTCAACGGTGCGTCCAGCAGCACGGCACCTGGCACCTGGGTGCCTGCGAAGTGATCGGTATCCGGCGTGTTCAGGGGCGACTGGTGCAGCGTGGCGGGCACCGAGAGGCGCCCGCTGTTCACGATACGCCGTGCAAACGCATGCTCGCGCGCCAGGTGCAGCGCCGCGTCGCGGAACAGGCGGCTCACTTCGCTCTTGGGGGTGATGAAGTCGGTGGCACGCGTGGAGTTGCACAGGTTTTCGTCGGCCGCGTATTCGCGCTCGGGGCCATACGTGCCCACCAGTGCGGGGCTGGCGCGACCCTGGAGCACCCAGTCCAGCTTCCAGGCCAGGTTCTCGGCATCCTGCACGCCGCTGTTGGCGCCACGTGCGCCAAAGGGCGAGACGCCGTGGGCGCTGTCGCCCGCGAAGATGACGCGGCCGTGCACGAACTGGTCCATGCGCAGGCAGGCAAAGGTGTAGACGCTGGCCCAGTCCAGCTCGAACTGCGCATCCGCCCCCAGCAGCGCCTTCACGCGCGGAATGATGTTCTCGGGCTTTTTCTCTTCCTCGGGGTCGGCGTCCCAGCCCAGCTGGAAGTCGATGCGCCACACGTTGTCGGGCTGGCGGTGCAGCAGCACGCTCTGGTTGGGGTGAAAGGGCGGGTCGAACCAGAACCAGCGCTCGGTCGGAAAGTTCGCTTCATCCGCCAGCTTCACATCGGCGATCAAAAAGCGGTCTTGAAAAATACGGCCTTTGCTCTCCAGCCCCAGCATCTGCCGCGTGGGCGAGCGCGCACCGTCGCAGGCCACCAGCCATTGCGCATCAATCTGGTAGGCGCCCTCGGGCGTGTCGATGCTCAGCAGCGCGCCGTCCGCGCGGCTCTCCACCGCAGTGACCTTGTTGTGCCAGCGGATGTCGATGCCCGGCAGCTGCAGCGCACGCTCCACCAGGTAGGCCTCGGCGTAGTACTGCTGCAGGTTGATGAAGGCGGGGCGTTCGTGGCCTTCTTCGGGCAGCAGATTGAATTCGTACAGCTGCTCGTCTTTCAGGAACACCTTGCCCAGGTTCCACGAAATACCCTTGTCCACCATGCGCTGGCCCACGCCCAGGCGGTCCCAGATCTCCAGCGTGCGCTTGGCAAAGCAGATGGCGCGCGAGCCGATAGAGAGCTTGTGGTCGTTGTCCAGCACTACCACACGCTGCCCACGCTGGGCCAGGTCAATGGCGAGTGACAGGCCTACAGGGCCCGCGCCGATGACCACGATGGGGTGCTGCGTGGGCGTGGTGCCGTCCTGATCGGGCGAGCGCACGTAGCCGAAGTCGATGGCCTGCACCTCGGCGCCACTGGCGTGGAAGGCCTCGGCGGGGATGTCTCTGGGGTTCATGTTCTACGACCTTTGTGTTTGATCGATTGCTTGATGTCGAGAGCTGACCTTTGCAACTGACGCGCCCCAAGCGAGGGACGCCAAGCAAGGGCCGTCCCGCAGCGAGGGCGTCGTCCCCCTTCCCGAATCGCGCAGCGGTTCGAGAGAAGGGGGAAGGCGCGCAGCGCCTCAGGGGGTTGTTCTCTGCCTAGCCTTCCAGCGATTTCCACATTTGAATGTCGCGTTCAGCGGTCCAGATGCGTGGGTCGGGGTATTGCGTGGCCTCGTCGTACGCACGGGTCACGTCAAACGGCATGCAGTGGTTGAAGATGACCCAGTGGCCGTACTTGGGCTGCAGCTTGGCAAACGTGGCCTCGTACACCTTGCGCAGGTCTTCGCCCTGCGCAGCGCTGGCCTTCACACTCTCGTACAGATCGCTGATGAAGGCGCGTGTACCCGCCAGGCCCGTCTGCACCTGCTCAGGCGTCTGCAGCGCGGCGCCACGGCCAGGCACCAGCTTTTCGGGCTTCAGCGCTGCGATGTTGTCCAGCGTCTGCGGCCAGTCCTGGAAGTACGCATCGCCCGCATACGGCGTGGCGTCGAACTCCACCAGGTCGCCGCTGAACAGGATCTTTTCCTGCGGCAGCCAGGCCACCGTGTCGCCCTTGGTGTGGCCCCGGCCCAGTTGCAGGATCTGCACCTCCAGCTTGCCCAGCCACAGGGTCATCTTCCTGTTGAAGGTCATGGTCGGCCAGGTCAGGCCGTCCGGCACGCTCTCCACATTCTGGAACAGGCGCGGAAAGCGGCCGATCTCGCTGTCCTTGTCGAACTGGCCACGCTCCACGATCAGGTCGCGCGTGTCTTCGCTGGCAATGATGTGCTCGGCACCGTAGGCGCTGGCCCCCAGCACGCGCACGGCGTGGTAGTGGGAGAGCAGCACGTACTTGATGGGCTTGTCCGTCACCTCGCGGATACGGCGGATCACGTCCTGTGCCATCACAGGCGTGGCCTGGGTGTCGATGACCATCACCGCGTCGTCGCCAATGATGATGCCGGTGTTGGGGTCGCCCTCGGCGGTGTAGGCATAGGCGTGGTCGGAGAGCTTGTCGAAGCTCACTTTCTTCACTTCGAGGTCGGCGGCGGAGGCAAAGGTTTTGACGGTGCTCATGGTGGTGATTTGTTAATGGTGAATTCGTTTATCTAAACGGAATGTGTTGATGTTAGGCAAGAAATTCGTTCATGTCTAACGCATTTGTTTAGGTGTAAACCCGAAGTGCGTATGGATGCTGCGCTGCGTGGACAATCGCCCCATGCCCACGACGACCCCCGACCTGCCCCCCGCCGACGATGAAGACACGCCCCGCAGCCCGCGCGGCATCCAGAGCGTGGAGGTGGGCGGCCAGCTGCTGAAGGTGCTGGCACGCACCGGCCGGCGCATGGCGCTCAAGGACCTGGCCCGCGCGGCGAACATGACGGCCGCCAAGGCCCACCCCTACCTGGTGAGCTTTGGCAAGCTGGGCCTCATCGAGCAGGACGCCGTGAGCGGCCACTACGGCCTGGGCCCCTTGGCCATGCAGCTGGGCCTGATCAGCCTGCAGCAGGTGGACCCGGTGCGCCTGGCCATTGCCGAGCTGCCCGCGCTGGCCCAGCGCATCGGCTACACCGTGTCGGCCTCGGTCTGGGGCGACAACGGCCCCACCATCATCCGTGTGGAAGAAGGCCCCACCGCCGTGTATGTGGCCATGCGCCACGGCACCACGGCTTCTGTGCGGCACACGGCCACGGGCAAGGTGTTTGCAGCCTTCGGCCCGCGCGAGCGCGCTGCGGCTGCGCTGGCGGCCGAAGGGTTTGCGGGCGCACTGGACGAGCCTGCATTTGCGGCCGAACTGGAGGCCGTGCGCCAGTACCAGATCAGCGAGGTGACCGACCAGCTGCTGCCCGGCATCAGTGCGCTGGCCACGCCGGTGTTTGACGGGTTTGGGCAGCTGGTGTTGTGCCTGGCGGTGATAGGGCCCAGCGCCACGCTGCAGACGGGGCCGGGCAGTGCTGCCGCAGGCCATCTGCGCGACACCGCGCGCAGCCTGTCGCAGCGCCTGGGCGCCGCGCAGGGCACCAAACCCTGAGCCGCCGTCAGCCGCCGCGCAATATGCGCGCCTTGATGCGGCTGAGCGCCACCGGCGTCACGCGCACATAGCTGGCAATGTCGCGCTGGCGCACCTGGGCGGCGATCTGCGGGTGCTGCTGCAGAAAGCGCCGGTAGCGCTCTTCGGGCGACAGCGTGAGCAACTCCATCTCGCGCTGCTCCTTGCGCTGGCCGTACAGGCGGTAGGCATTGCTCAGCGCGCGCTGCCACCCCATGTGGCGCGCGGCCAGCGCTTCCAGCGCGGCATGGTCGATCTGCTCCACCGTGCAGGGCCCGCCTTCCGCCAGGGCGGTGTAGCTGGTAACGCCGTTCGGCTGAAGTGCCGTGAGGCTGGCAAAACACATGCCGGCCGGCACAAACCCCTTGACCCAGGCGTCACCTACGGCCGTCTCGTACACCATCTTGATGAGCCCTTGGTTCACCACAAAGACCCGGGGCTGCGCCTCGCCCGCGTGGAACAGCACCTCGCCCGGCAGCAGCTGCCGCACCGTGGTGGCGCGGTCCAGAGCCTCCCACTCGGGCAGCGGGGCCTGTGCCAGTTGCTCCAGCACCGTGTGGGTGGAATGAGAAAAGGTCGGCAAAAGAGGACTCCGTTAACCCAGGTTATCGCCAGCACAGCACGCCATCGGCAGACTGCGGGCCATGTCTTGATTGTGCAAGGAGAGGTCGGAATGCGACGTTTGCTGCTGCCCCCTGTGGTCTGGTTTGCGTCGGTCGGTGCGATGGTGATTTTGCAGCGCATCTGGCCCGTGGCCGTGCTGCCCGCCGATGGGCGTGTGCTGGCCTGGTGGGCGGGGGGTGTGCTGGTGCTGGCGGGCCTGGCCGTGGCCCAGTGGCATGCTCGCCTGTTCAGGCGCATCGGCACCAACATCAACACCTTTGGCGAGCCCGGCACGCTCACCACAGCGGGCCTGTTTGCACACACCCGCAACCCCATGTACCTGGGCATGCTGCTGGCCCTGGCGGGTGTGGCGCTGGCGCTGGGCACTTTGTCGCCGTGGTTGCTGGTGTTGCAGTTTTTTGTGCTCGCGCAGTGCTGGTACATCCCGCTCGAAGAGCGCAAGCTGGCGGCCCGTTTTGGACGCCAGTACGCGGACTACTGCCGGGATGTGCGGCGCTGGATCTAGGCTCCTTGAGAGCGCGCCAGTGCCTGGTCAACGTCCCACAGGATGTCGTCCAGGTCTTCAATCCCCACCGACAGCCGAACCATGTCCGCGCTCACGCCAGCGCGTGCCAGCTCTTCTTCGCTCAGTTGGCGGTGCGTGGTCGATGCGGGGTGGATCACCAGCGTCTTGGCGTCGCCGATGTTGGCCAGGTGGCTCAGGAACTCGCAGGCGTCGATGAACTTCTCGCCCGCCGCAGCGCCTCCCTTCACGCCAAACGTGAGGATGCCCGAGGCGCCCGGCGCCCCGTCCACAGCACGAAACTGCTTTTGCGCCAGATCGTAGTACGGCGAATCCGCCAGACCCGGGTAGTTGACCCACGCCACCTGCGGGTGGCCTTGCAAAAACTTCGCCACGGCGAGCGCATTGCGGCAGTGCTCGCGCATGCGCAGGTGCAGGGTTTCGGCGCCCTGCAACAGTTGCCACGCGTTCATGGGCGAAAGCACGCCGCCAAAGGTGCGGTTGACCTCCATGCGCGCCTTCATCGTGTAGCCAAAGTCGCCAAAGGTCTCGTAGAACTTCACGCCGTGGTACGCGCGGCTCGGCTCCACCATCTCGGGGAACTTGCTGTTGTCCCACGGAAACTTGCCGCCCTCGACCACCACGCCGCCCATGGTCGTGCCGTGGCCGCCGATGTACTTGGTGGCGCTGTGCACCACGATGTCGGCGCCGAGCTGCAAGGGGTTGCACAGGTAGGGGCTGGCCACCGTGTTGTCGATGATGAGCGGCACGCCGTGCGCGTGCGCCACCTCGGCCACGGCCGCGATGTCGAGCACGTTGACCAACGGGTTGCCGATGGTCTCGCCGTACACGGCGCGGGTGTTGGGGCGCATGGCGCGCGCAAAGTTCTCGGGGTCGGCCGGGTCCACGAACGTGGTCTCGATACCCAGGCGAGAGAAGCCCACGCCCAGCTGCCCCACGGTGCCGCCGTAGAGCGTGCTGGCCGCCACGATGTGGTCACCGGTTTTGAGGATGGCTAGCAGCGCCGCCATCTGCGCGGCCATGCCGCTGGCGCAGGCCAGGGCCGCACGGCCGTTTTCGAGGCTGGCGATGCGCTCCTCGAACACGGCCACCGTGGGGTTGCTGATGCGGCTGTAGACGTTGCCAAAGGTCTGCAGGTTGAACAGGCTGCTGGCGTGCTCGGCGTTGTCGAACACAAAGCTGGTCGTCTGGTGGATGGGCGTTGCGCGCGCGCCCGTCACTGGGTCGGGCTGGGCGCCGGCGTGGATGGCGCGGGTGCCAAAGCCAAATGCGCGGTCGGCGCCGGAGGGGTGTTCTGAGGACATGGGTTTGAATGAAATTGGCTGCTAGCGCTTGATGGGAAAGCGCTGGTAGCTATGAATTTGCTAGTAAGGCAGCTGCCGCAGGCGCTTGGCGCTGATGACCCGTGTGTTCACGCCCATCCAGCCCAGGCCGCCAAACAGCCGCGCGTGCTCGATCTTCACGCAGCGGTTTTCGATCACCTGCAGCCCGGCGGCCTCGGCGCGTTGCCTGGCCGCCTCGTTGAACACCCCCAGTTGCAGCCACAGGCACTTTGCGCCGATGGCGATGGCTTCATCGGCCAGCGGCGGGATGTCCTCACTTTTGCGAAAGCAGTCCACCATGTCGATCTTCTGCCCCTGCGCCGCCAGCGCGGCAGCGGCTTCGGTCACGCTGGCGTAGGCGGTTTCGCCCAGGATCTGCCCGCCCTCGCGCGCGACGAGCGGATTCACCGGCACGATGCGGTAGCCATGTGCCTGCATGTACTTGGCCGCGAAATAGCTGGGTCTGTGCCATTGGGGCGACAGTCCCACCACCGCAAGGGTGCGGCAGTGCGTCAGAATATCGCGCAGGGTGCTGATGGTGTCGGGCGTGCGTTTCATACATGGCAGTGTATGGGGGCGAACCGCTGCGGCGCCAGACCCCCGCGTTGTCCACCCACACTGCCATCAACACGGTGGCACCGACCCAGAATCCGAGGAGATCCCGTGCAGAACCCACCACGCGCCCGCCGCACCACTGGCCTTGTCGCCACGGCTGTTGTCTTGTCCACCCTTGCCCTGAGCGCCTGCACACCGCCCCGCGCCCCTGATGTGCCCAAGGTCCAGCGCGTCACGACCTACGCCTGTGACCGTGGCCCCATGCTGGTGGTGCACTGGCCCGCTCAGCCCGACGGCCCCGCGCTGCTGGAGATGAACGGCCGCACCGTGCCGCTGCAGCCTGAGCGCGTGGCGTCGGGTTTTGGATACGGTGATGGCGGAACGTACATCCGTGGCAAGGGCAACACCATGTACATGCACACGCCGCGCGCTCTGCGGGTGAACTGCGTGGCGCGCTGAAGTTCTTTTTAGCTTGCAGATTTGTGCTGCCGTAAGGCCATGCCGTTCTCCGGGGACGGGTGGGTGCGAAGCCCCTGCTAGGTATCACTGATCCTGTTGCCACTGGTGGCGCCTATTGAAGGAACGTGACCCGTTTCTACAACCGGGCAAATATGGGGCGCGCTTCATCCACGCCCAGAACCCCGTCATTGCGATCAAGGGCGGGCTTGCGCGGCCAATGGAGACGTGCTTGGGGATACCGCTGAGGCCTGGCTAGGCCTAAACTGCTGCGTTGCTGTCACACTGGTCCAGAGCGCGATGTCGGTTGCTGATGCGACGAGTATCGGGGCGAAGGGCTACAAGAGGCGGACAGGGAGCTGGGTTGAATGACTTGGGGCTGCAAGTGTTTACGCCGCTCTGCAAAGTGCCGCCACAGAACTGCAGCTACGCAGCCCGAAGCGCCCAGCCCGAACCACGCACACCACAGGGACAGCCAAGTGTCTTGCGGGACAGCCCAGTGGCCGACAAAGACAGCTGTGCCGCTGAGCAGGCCGGCCCAAATTTTGGCTTTTCTGTTTGGTTGGACCTGTGCCAGTATGAAGCGACCGGGGCCGACCCCCACCCCTTGAACTGATGGCCGCACGGCGACGAAAAACATAACGATCAGCAGCAGTGGGATCAGGAGCAGGGACCATTTGCCCAATTGTTCCGTAGCCCACAGTCGGACGTGGGGAGGGATGGTGTAGGCGATGCCCCACATCAGGCCGAAGGCGATGCCCTGAAAACCAGCAGGGAGTTGTTCGGGTTCTGCATCCCGCTTCCACTGCAAGACCTCTTCGCACAGGGGACAGGTGATCGCCTGCCCCTGGGGCGTGTACCAGCGGGCGTTGCGGGGCAATAGGGTGGTGGTCCAATGATCGAAGAATCCGTTGCATGCGGGGCAATGGTGCCGACCAACGCCCAGGGCCTTGTTGGAGTTGCTGCTGGCGGGGTACGACAGTTCCTGGTTGCAGGCTTGGCAGATCTCTTGGGAGTGCTGGAGCGGGCGGCGGCATTGTTCGCAGTGCATGCCTGCATCTTAGTGGTGCCTGCCAATGCACAACAGGGTCGCCGCACACTGCATGTAGTGTGGGCGGCAGCGCAATTCCTGGCTCAGGACTTGTACTTGATGCTGCACCCATACGGCGCCGTCGTTGCCGTCGAAATCGGCTTGCCCGCCAGCGCCTCGGCCAGCCCCACCTTCACATAGTTGGTGGCCTTCTCGATGTCGGCCGGGCGGGCCGACGGAATGCTGTCGATGCCGCCTGCATATACCAGCAGGCCCTGCGGATTGACGATGTACAGGTGTGGCGTTGTGCGGGCGCCGTAGCTCTTGCCCACGGTGCCTTCCTCGTCCATCAGCACGGCGGTGGGGGCGGATTTGCGCTCCTGCTTCCAGGCCATCAGCTTGGCGGGCTCCAGATAGTCGCTGCTGGCTTTTTCGGTGGAGTTGATAGACAGCCACACCACACCTTTGCCGGTGGCGTCCTTCTGCGTGGCGGGCATGTTGCCGCTGTCGTAGTGTTTGCGCACAAAGGGGCAGCCGGGGTTGGTCCATTCCAGCACCACGTGTTTGCCTTTGAAGTCCGACAGGCGCACGGTTTTGCCCGACGTGTCCTTGAGCGTGAAGTCGGGCGCGGGCTGGCCCACGGTGGCGGCGGCCTGGGCGCCCAGTGCGACCAGGGCAGCGGTGGCGATCAACGTACGGCGAAGCAGCTTCATGGCAGGGTCTCCTGAAGGGGTTGGCGGGTGGTCGAAAGCAGGGAGGGCTACAGCTGGGCGATGGTGGCACGCACCTCGTCCACGCTGAGCACCTCGGTCAGTACCACCGGCGGCTTGCCGGGGCGGTAGAACACGTACACCGGCACGCCGCTGCGTCCAAGCTGAGTCAGCGCCGCAGTAATGGCAGGGTCGCGGCGCGTCCAGTCGGCGCGCAGCAGGACCACGTTCTTGGTCTGCAGGTCGGCCAGCACATCGGCGTTGGCCAGCGTGGTCTTCTTGTTGTACTGGCAGGTCACGCACCAGGCGGCGGTGAAGTCCACAAACACGGGGCGGCCCGTGGCCACGATCTGCTCGGCCGCGCCGGGCGCCCAGGGTTGCCAGCCGGTGGCCGAGGCCCGCGCGGATGGTGTGGCGGCCTGCGCGGTGGGAATGTGGGTGATGTGCGGCGCAAAGGCCCAGACCAGCAAGGACATGGCCGCGATGGACACCGTGGCCATCCACACGCGCGCACGCCCGGCCAGCGACAGGGCCCACACCACCAGCGACAGGCCCACCAGCAGGATCAGCAGCGCACCCGCGCCGTCGATGCCGCTTTGCTGGCCCAGTACCCACACCAGCCAGACCACGGTGGCCAGCATGGGGAAGGCCATGAGCTTGCGGAAAGTGTCCATCCACGCGCCAGGGCGCGGCAGGGCGCGCGCCACGGCGGGCACAAAGCTGGCTGCCAGGTACGGCAGCGCCAGCCCCAGCCCCAGCGCCGCAAACACGGCCAGCGCCTGGGGCGCGGGCAGCGTGGCGGTCAGGCCCAGGGATGCGCCCATGAACGGCGCAGTGCAGGGCGATGCCACGGCCACGGCCAGCACGCCGGTGAGGAAGCTGTCGGCCACCGGGTGGCGTGCCTGCAGGCTGGCCACCGAGGACGGCAGGAAATGCCCGAACTCGAACACGCCGGCCAGGTTGAGTGCGATCAGCGTGAACAGCGCCGCCAGCGATGCCACCACGGCGGGCGACTGCAGCTGAAAGCCCCAGCCCACCGCCTCGCCCGCCGCGCGCAGGCCCAGCATGAGCGCGCCCAGGGCGATGAACGACAGCACCACACCCGCTGTGTAGGCGATGCCGCTCACGCGGTGCGCGCGCCGGTCTTGCGCATGCTGGGTAAAGCCCACCACCTTGATCGCCAGCACCGGGAACACGCAGGGCATGAGGTTGAGGATGAGGCCCCCGAGCAAGGCGCCCAGCAGCGCGGCCGTGAGTGTGAGGGACGATGCGCCGGAGCCCATGGCTGGCGCGGCAGCGCCGCTTGCCTGCGCTGCATTCGCCTTGAGCGCGGCCTCCAGCGCGGGCGACACGCTGGCAACCGACGCGCCCTGCGGCCAGGTGCCCAGCACCTTCAGCTCTGCGCGGTAGCCGGTGCGCGTGTCGGGGCCAGTGGCATGTGCGGGCGACTGCTCGGCCAGCACCACGGGCATCAGGCTGGGGCTGGCGCTGCGCTGGGCAGACAGGGGAATCTGCGCGGTCCACACGCTGCCGTTCCAGGCCTGCTTCCACTGCGCGGCGTTGTCGATGACTTCGGCGGTTTCGGGGAACAGGTCCAGTGTCTTGCCACGCAGCGCCACGGGCAGGCCCTGCACGCTGACGTTCAGCAGGTTGCCGTCGGCAATCTGCGCCTGGCTGTCCGGCACGATGCCGTTGGTGCCTGCCAGCACGGGTTGGGGCTGGGCCTTGGCGGCCGCCTCAAAGGCGGCGCCGTTGAGCGCCGTGGTGCTCTGGATGGGCAACTGCAGCGTGAATTCGCCTTCTTCGGGAATGCACTCCTTGCGGCACACCAGCCAGGAGGCGCGCAGCTTGATCGTCGCGTCCTTGGCCAACGGGCTGGGGGCAAAACTGCTGGCCACGGTGACGGGCACGGGCAGCAGCACCGTGCCTTCGTAGCCATAGTTGGCCAGCGTGCCGATGGGGATCTTCTTGGGCAGGGGCCAGGCGATCTCGCCCGCGTCCAGACCGGCGGGCAGCGTCCAGACCAGGTCGGTGGGAAGGCCGGAGTCGCCAGGGTTCTTCCAGTAGGTGTGCCACTCGGGCTGGTGGGTGATCGAGAGGCCCAGCCACAGCGGCTGGCCGGGCGCCACGCCCTGGGGCGCATGGGCCAGCAGCTCGGCACGCACATAGGGCGTGGTGACCACGCTGGTGCCCTGTCCGCTGGTTTTTGAGCCAAATTGGGCGCTAGCGCTTGTCCAGTAAGCGCTAGTAGCTATCAAAAGCAGAGTAACTGCAAGGCGGTGGAGCAGGCGGTAGGACATGGTGCAGTGTGGGAGCGGGCGGGGCGGGATTGGTTCCGGCGCTGCCGCCGTTTCGATTCTCGATCCATCATTGTGCTTGGAGCCGTCCATGTCCGTGGAAACGGACGCGGCCAGTACCAGGGCCCCCGCGCAAGGGCCGCCCCGCTGCGCTGGGGGCGTCCCCCTCCCGCGTAGCGAGAGAGGGGGAAGGCGCCGTAGGCGACTCAGGGGGTGTTGCTCACTGTGTCGCCAGGCTCAAATCCGCACGGGGTGTCCACTTTTCGGCTTGTTTGCCCGCTTTGGGCGCCGCCACAAACAGTCGCTCCACGGGCAGCTTTTGTGCCACCAGGTACGCGCGAATCGCCTGGCCGCGCTGCGTGGCCAGCTCGGCGGCCATGGCCTCGGTGGCGGGCTGGTTGGCCAGCAGCAGGGCTTCCATTTCGGGCACGGTGAGTTCCTTGGCCAGGCCGACGAGGTTGCGCGGCTTGGGCATGTCGGCGCGGCGGTACACCTCCTTGAGCAGGGCGGGGTATTCGGCGGCCGACACGGGGCTGGTGTCTGCCGGGTTGGCGCGGCGTTTTTCGGCCAGCACCCGTTGCTGCAGGCTTTCGCGCTGCAGGCCTTCGCGCTCTTCCGGCAGGCTGGCCGTGCCGGTCACAGTGATCTTGAGCGCGGGGCGGTCGGCCAGGGCCTTGGCCACCTTATCCAGGTTCTGCTGCGCCTCGGGCGTGAGCGTGGCGCTGCCGGGGGCAAAGGGCACATGGCTCATCTCCTCGCCCCCGCCCAATGCGCTGGCCAGCAGGCTGAAGGGCGAGGTCAGCGCCTTGCCGATGAGGTTGACGATGATCTTGAAGATCACGGGGCCGATGCGGAACTGCGGGTCGTTGAGCGAGCCGCTGATGGGCAGGTCCAGGTCGATCACGCCCTGGCGGTCGGCCAGCAGGGCCACGGCCAGCTTCACGGGCAGGCTGTTGGGTGCGCCTTCCACCGGCTCGCCAAAGGTCAGCTGGTGCAGCACCAGCCGGTTGCTGGCCGTCAGCTGGCCATTGGGCAGCACCTTGTAGTTCACGTCCACGCTGAGCTTGCCGCGCTCGATGCCATGTCCCGCGTATTTGACGGAATAGGGCGTGAGCGGGGGCAGCTCCAGGTCGCGCACCTTACCCACGATGTCGAGGGCCAGCGGTTTGGCCAGCGGGTTGAGTTTGCCGGTGACTTCGAGCGATGCCGAGCCCTCGGCGCGGCCGCGCAGCTCCAGGTCGGCCAGGACGGGCTCGGCACCCGAGGCTTCGGACGAGAACGCGCTGAGCTTGCCGGTCAGCTCCGACAGGTCGGCCGAGTAGTTGGGCTTGATGAAGAAGTCCGAGAACAGCACCTTGCCGTTGACCAGGCTCACGGGGCCAAAGACCACGACAGGGGCCAGCGGGTCGGCCTGGGCCACCGCAGCAGTGGCAGGGGCGGTGGGCGTTTCCGATACGGCTGAGGCCGGGGCTGATGCCGTGGGGGCGGCCGTGCTGGCCGCAACGCTGGCCGCATTGGCCGCCCGTGCCTCGGCCGGAGTCTTGGCAATGTCGCTCAGGTTGATGCGGCCGGCCTCGTTGATGGTGACCCGGGCAAAAAAGTCCACCAGGCTGGTCTCCTTGACCTCCACGCGCGGCGCGGTGCCGGGGGCGGTGGCCACGGCCAGGCCGCGCAGGTTCAGGCTCTTCCAGGCCAGCAGTTCCTCACCCACCTGGGCCTCGGTCTTGGGGGTGAAGGCGGCGGTGCTGTTGGCCTGCAGGTCTTCCACCACGGCATCACCGCTCAGACGCACGCTGACTCCTTTGTCGGTCTGCGCCAGGGCCACTTGGCCCCGGTAGCCCACATCGGCGCGCAGCAGTTCTACCGACAGCTGGCTGGCCAGGTAGCCGTCGAGTGCGTGCAGCGGCAGGCGGGTGGCGTCGAGCTTGCCCTGGGTGGTCAGCGGCTGCAGGGCCAGCGTGCCCTGGTAGTCGAGCTTGCCCGGCGCGGCCTTGCTGCCCTTGCCCGGTGCGGCGGCGCGGGCGGTGAGCGTGAAAGCTTCGGGCTTGCTGCCGTCGCTGGCCAGGTTGCGGGCGGTGATGCCCAGGGCCGTCACCTCCAGCGCCACGGGGCGCGGCTGGGCGTTGTCGGCCAGCGAGACGGTGCCGCCTTGCACCGAGAAATCGGCCACGCGCAGCTTCCAGGGCGCGGCGTTGCTGGCGGGGGCTGGGTCGGTCGTTGCGCTGCCTTGCACGGAGGGCGCTGCCTTGAGCCAGCGCTCGAACATCCAGCGCCCGTCCGCGCCCCGTTCCACCGCCAGTTGCGGCTGGCTGATGGCTAGGCGCTCCAGTGTGGCGGCGCGTGCGTCCAGGGGCACTTCGGCCCCGGCAATGTCGAGCTTGCCCAGGCTGGCCAAGGTGGTCTTGCCTTGCTTGACGGCCAGTTGCTCCAGCGCCAAGGGGCCTGCCTTGAGGGTGACGCCGGTGGCGCCTGCCTGCGCGGCCTGTGGCGTGGGCGCTTGCCACAGCACACCCACATCGCCGCTGAGCTGGCCGGTCACCGTGGGCTCCAGCGTCTGGGCCAGGTAGGGCGCGGCCAGTTGCAGGGCCAGGGCGTTCAGGGTGGCGTTGACCTGGGCCTTCTGGTCCGTGGCTTCGCCGGTGAAGCTGAGTGTGCTGCCCTGCAGGTTGAGCCCGCCTTTGAAGCTGAAGGGCTTCGCGAAGGGGACGGCGACGTCGGCCGCATCCAGCGTGACCTCGGTGGCCTGCAGGGCCGCTGCGGGGCGCGTGGTCTGGTCGGCCCAGCGCAGGGTGCCGCCGCGCAATGCGGCGGTGGCGACTTCCACGACCCAGGCGGGGGCGGCCGCCTTGGCCTTGGCTTTGCCTGTGGAGGCGGTGGACGCGGGGGCGGATGCTGCGCTGGCGCTGGCCAGTGGCGAAGACGCCGGTTCAGCAGATGCAGGTGCCGCAGGTGCGGGGGTCTTGCCCTTGACTGCCGATGGCGGCGGTGCTGGCGGTGCCAGTTGCGCCAGGTTGATCTGGCCTGCAGCATCGCGCGTGGCGGTGACCACGGGCGCGGTCAGCTCCACATGCTGCAGTCGCACCACCTGGTCCAGCGGGCGCACATCGGCCATGTCGATTTTCAGGCGCTCATAGCTCAGCAGGTCGGCGCCCTGGCGGTCTGCGATGCGTACGCCGCTGGCTTGCACGGTGCCGGTCAGCTTCACGGCCATGCGCGGGTGCTGTTCAAAGGCCACCTTCACATCCGCATCCAGCGTGGCGCCCTGCACCTTGACGGGCAGGTTGGCTGGCAAATAGCCCAGGTAGGGCGCGAGGTCCAGCCCGTCCAGCCGAATCTGCGCGTCAGCCTGGCCGGTCTGCGCAAACGGCGTGCCCTGGGCGGACGAGTCAAACCGGCTGCCATTGAGCGTGAACGCCAGGTGGGGCTCGACCTTCACCTCGCGTTGCGACGGCAGGGTGCTGATGAAAGGCACCTTGAGGGCCAGGTCGCGCACCTCGTGGGTTTTATCCACGGCGGTGTCCGAGAAGTCGATGCTGCCACCCGTCAGTGCCAGGTTGTACAGCGCCACCCGTGCGGGGCCTTTGTCGGGCTCGGGTTCACTGGTGGGCGCGGTGACCTTGGCGATGATGTCGTCCACGTCGTAGCGGCCGTCGCCCAGGTGGGTGATGCGCAGCACCGGGTTTTCGATGGTGAAGGCGTCCACCACGGGCGCCAGGCGCAGCAGCGATTGCAGCTCGCCATCGGCATAGACGCGGCCAATGGTCAGCTGTGGGGGCGCGCCGTTGGCTCCCGCCACGGCCACGTCACGCAGCGCGAATTCCAGGCTCCAGGGCTCAAAGTCGATGCCCCCCACGGTGACGGTGCGGCCCAATTGTTCGGACGCAATGCGCTCCAGCGGCCCCTTGACCAGCGGCGGAATGGCCAGCCAGGTGACCAGCCACAACACGATCAACGCCGCCAGCGCGCGGACGGCAGGGCGGAACCAGCGGTGCTGGCGCAGGGAGGCAAACGAGACGGAGCGCAGGGAGATCGGCATGGCGGCAGGCAAAAGTGAGCGCCGCAGCCCCAGGACGCCGGGTGCAAGAAGTCCAAAAAAGGCCGCGCGCGCGGGCCGCTATTGTCCCCGTTGTGGGTCTGGCGGGGTAAGCCATTGCAACCGGGGGCTGCGGCGGCTCAAGATTGTTGACATTTGAGGGGCGTGCTCGTCGCTGCGCTCACTGAGCAAAGCCCAGTACCACCCGTCGAGTCGTTGCGCTCTTTTTCTCGATTTTGGTCACCACGATGGCGCCGATCTCCGACGTGTTGGCCACATGCGTGCCGCCACAGGGCTGCAGGTCGATCAGCGGCGCGTTGTCTTCCCCACCGATGCGGATGGTGCGGATGCGCCCGGTGCCGCGCGGGGGCTGCACGCTCATGCTTTTGACCAGGGCGGGGTTCGCGTCCAGTTCTTCATCGCTGATCGAAGCCACGGTGAGCGGGTGCGCAGCGGCCACCAGGGTGGCAATGGCGGCGGTGAGGGCTTCCTTGTCCAGCGGGTCGGTCATCGCAAAGTCCAGCCGCGCGTAGTCGGGCGTGATGGAGCAGCCGTTGACCAGCTGCGGCACCACATGGCACAGCAGGTGGCTGGTGGTGTGCAGCCGCATCATGCGGTGGCGGCGCTCCCAGTCGATGCGGGCCGTGACGGCGGTGCCTGGTACCTGTTGGGCCAGCTGCGCCACGCGGTCTTCCTGCCCGGGGGCGGGGATGTGCACGATGTCGCTGGTGGGGTTGCCTTCGGCGTCCTTGCCCTTGCGGGTGTCGGCGATGGCGATCTCGGTGCCGTCTGCCAGCACCAGCACGCCGCTGTCACCGGCCTGGCCGCCGCCCAGGGGGTAGAACACGGTCTGGTCCAGCACGATGCCGGCATCGGTGACGGCGGTGATGTGGGCGCTGCATTCGCGCAGGTAGGCGTCTTGGCGGAAGAGGTCTTGGGTCATGCGGTGATGGTAGCGGGATGGGCGGCGGCGCGCGGCGGTGGGGCGGGCGCTATGCTGGGCTGCAGGGGTATCTGCTACCCATCATCCCGCGCCGCTCCACCTTCGGTTTTTCATGAACACGCCCTTGCCCTCGTCGCCACAGTCGTCTTCTTTGGCCCCGCTTTCGCGCAGGGCGGTGTGGGTCTCGCGCACGCTGGACGTGCTATTGCTGGGACTGTGCGTGGCATTGGGGGGCCTGTCCTACTACACCTTCACGCTGTACTGCGAGAGCTTTGGCTGCCTGGGCGTGGGGCTGTTGTGGATGCTGTGGGCCGGGCTGGCAGCGGTGGGCTGGGTGGTGGCTCTGGTGTTACGGGCCTGGCAGCGCCGCCGTGGCCTGGGCAGCTGGGCCAGTGGGCTGGCATCCACCGCTCTGCTGGTGATGGGCGCGGCACACCTGCTGGTGTGGCTGGGCAAGATGGCGCTGAAGTGACGCGCCCCGGAACAGGCCCTAACATCGCGGCATGACCGCTGCCGCCGCGCCCCAATCTGCACCACTCTCCTTGCCCTCGCACTTTTGGGCCGACCTGTCCACCCGCGACTTTGCCGCGCTGCAGCACAGCGGCCAGGCCGATCAGGTCGTGGCCGTGTTGCCCGTCGCGGCCGTCGAGCAGCATGGCCCGCACCTGCCGTTGTCGGTGGACGCCACGCTGCTGCAGGGCGTGATCGACGCTGCATTGCCGCAACTGCCCGCCGACCTGCCCGCGCTGTTCTTGCCCCCGCAGAACGTGGGCCTGAGCCCGGAGCACATCCGCTTTCCAGGCACGCTCACGCTGTCTCCAGCCACGGTGATTGCACTGTGGACCGAGATCGGGGAATGTGTGGCCCGTGCAGGCGTCAAGAAGCTGCTGCTGTTCAACGGGCACGGTGGCCAGGTGAGCGTGATGGACATCGTGGCGCGCGTGCTGCGCACGCGCTGCGACCTGATCGTCTACAGCGCCAGCTGGTTCAGCCTGCCGCTGCCCGAGGCGGTGGCGGGCCAGTTCAGCGCCCAGGAGCACCGCTTTGGCATCCACGCGGGCGAGATCGAGACCTCGATGATGCTGCACCTGGCACCCGGCACGGTGCACATGGAGCATGCGCGGGATTTCCGCTCCACGTCGCAGGACCGGTCGGAGCGCTACGCCATTCTGGGCAACGGCAAAAGCGCCAAGCTGGGCTGGCAGATGCAGGACTACCACCCAGCCGGTGCGGTGGGCAATGCGGCTGGAGCCACGGCCGACAAAGGGCAGGCGGTGGTGGACGCTGCGGCAGGGCAATTGGTGGCGCTGCTGCAGGAGCTGGTGCACCTGCCGCTGCAGACTGTGCGCCCCGAGACCGAATGAGCGCATTTGCGCAACCCCACCCGTCCGTCCCCGCATGACCACGATCCGGCGCGCCACCTTCCCCGACGATCTCCCTGCAGTCACCGCGATCTTTCGCGAGTACGTCCAGAGTCCGACCGCCAATCTCGATTTTCAGGACTATGAGCAGGAGTTCGCGGAGCTGCCCGGCAAGTACGCGGAGCCCGATGGCGGTGTTCTGCTGGCCGTCGTCGAGGGCCGTGTGGTGGGCTGTGCGGCCCTGCGCCGTGTGGAGGACGGCACCTGCGAGTTGAAGCGCGTGTATGTGCGGCATGTGGCCCGGGGGATGGATCTGGGGCGGAAGCTGGTCGAGGAGATGCTGCGCGTCGCGAGGGAGGCCGGCTACCGGCGCATGTGCCTGGACGTGCTTCCCGAATTTGTTGCGGCCCAAAGGCTCTATGAATCCTTGGGCTTTGTCACGGCTGAGCCCGTGAGCTTCAACCCGGTGCCGGGAACCCGGTTTCTGGCGCTGGATTTGTAGAGGGGCGGTAAGGTTACCCAACACGGATTCCGGTGTGGGAGCGGCCTGGAGTCGCGGTGCTGCTGCCGGGCGCAGTGGGGGCCAGGAATGTCAGTTTGCTATAAATTGCATAGCTTTTGGCGCTTGTCCAATAGGCGCTATAAGCCAAAAACAACCAAAATTCCGACCGCAGGCGTCAAGCATGCGTCACCCATCCCGCATGCTCCAGCTCGTTCAGGTGCGGCAGCGTGTTGAACGTCTGCAGCATCAGCCGCTTGGGCGAGATCGAGAACTCCGTCACCGCGCTGTTGCGGATGCGCATGTTCAGCGCAATGGTCACCTCGGGTGCGGTGCCCAGCACCTCTCCCACGGCCGTGGAAATGGGGCCGCCACTGCTTACCAGCAGCACGTTGTGGCCCGCGTGGTGGTGGCGCACATGGTCGAGCGCAGCGCGCACGCCAGCAGAAAATTCGTTCCACGTCGGCATGCCCTGCGGGCTGATGACGCCCGCCATCCACTGCGCCAGCGCGTCGCACAGTATGCGAAAGTGCGCGCGGTACAACTCGGGCGTATCGGCTTTGCCCAGCGGCTGGGGGTGGATGGCCGCGATGAGTGCATGGCTGTCGTATTCGTTGAGGCCCGGCAATTGAAGCACTTGGGGCATGGTCTGCAAGCCTTCGGCAATGCCTTCCAGCGTTTGCGTGTGGCGGCGCAGCGTGCCGGTGATGACGGCGTCGAACGCCATCCCCCGCGCTCGCCAGTATTCGCCCAGGCGCACGGCCTGTTCGCGCCCGCGCGTGCTGAGCACGTCATAGTCATCTGCGCCAAACGAGGCCTGGCCGTGGCGCACGAGGTAGAGGGTTCCCATGCGGCGGATTGTGGCCAGAACAGGGCCCTGGCGCTTGTCACACAAGCGACCAATGCTACTGAATGAATAGCATGGTAGCTTGTGTGTGCAACGGGATCAGCCCGCCAGAACGCTGCTGAACATCGGCGCGTCCACGTTGCCGCCTGTCAACGCCAGGCCCACATGCAAGCCCTGGAGCTGGTCGCGTTCCTGCAGCGCTGCCGCCAGCGCCGCAGCGCCTGCACCCTCGGCCACGTTGTGCGTGTCCATGAACAAGGCGCGCATGGCGGCGGCCACTTCGGCGTCGCTCACTTGCACGATGTGGTCGATGTGTGGGGCCATCACGGCCAGCGCCTCGGGGTCGGCCACGCGGCAAGCCATGCCGTCGGCGAGCTGGGTGGTCACAGGCGCCTCGACCACGCTGCCAGCGGCCAGCGAATCGGCATAGGTGGTGGCGTGGCTGCTGACCACGCCGACCACGCGCACCGAGTGCTGCAGGGCCAGCTTGGCCGCAATGGCCGAGCACGCGCCCGAGCCCTGGCCGATGGGCACGTACACCACATCGAGCTGCGGCACGGCGCGCAGAAATTCCCACCAGTAGGTGCTCACGCCGCGCAGCAGGTCGGGGTGGAAGCTGGGCACCATGTGGGCGCCGCGCTGGGCGGCGAGCTGCTTTGCGTGCTCGCGCGCTTCCTGAAAGTCGTCGCCATGTTCGATGAGCGTGACGCCCAGGGCGCGCATAGCGGCGTTCTTCTCGACCGAGTTGCCGCGTGGCACGACGATGGTGCAAGCCACGCCGTGGCGGCGCGCGGCCCAGCCCATGCTCTGGCCGTGGTTGCCGCGCGTGGCGCTGATGACCTCGGTGGGCAGGGCGCCTCGCTGCGCGAGCTGGTCGAAATAGGTCAGCCCGCCGCGGATCTTGAAGGCACCCACGGGCGTGTGGTTCTCGTGCTTGAGCCAGCAGTCGGTGCCCAGGCGCTGGCTGAGCAGGCCCCAGTGGTACTGGGGCGTGGCGGCGAAGTCGCGGTACACCACCTCGGCAGCGGCTTCGATGTCGGCCAGGGTGGGCAGCAGGGCGGTGGGGTCGAGGCGGGTGTTCATGCGGCGGCTTTCTTTTCAGTCAACAGTTTGAGGGCCAGCAGACCCAGGACGGTGCCCATGAAATAGCGCTGGGCGCGCATCCACGCAGCATTGCGGTTGAGGAACAGCGCCACGCGGGCGGCACCCAGCACCAGCAGCGTGTTCACTGCAGCGCTGGTGCTGATCTGCACCGCGCCCAGCGTCAGGCTTTGTTGCAGCAGCTGGCCGCGCTCGGGGTGCAGAAACTGTGGGAAGAACGACAGGTAGAACATGGCCACCTTGGGGTTCAGGAGGTTGGTCATGAAGCCCATGAGGAACAGCGTGCGCGGGCTGTCGTGCGGCAGGTTGCGCGCTTCAAAAGGCGCGGCGCCCCCGGGCTTGACGGCTTGCCAGGCCATCCACAGCAGGTAGGCGGCACCGGCGTAGCGGATGGCGTCAAACGCGAGCGGCACGGCGGCGAGCAGCGCGGTGAGGCCCAGCGCCGCTGCCAGCAGGTGTGCGACAAAACCCAGCACCACCCCGGTCAGCGAGATGAGCCCGGCGCGCGGCCCCTGGGTGAGGCTGCGCGAGACGCAGTACACCATGTTGGGGCCCGGCGTGAGCACCAGCACGAGGGCGGCGAGTGTGAAGAGCAGCAGTTCCTGTGCAGAGAAAAGCATGGCGGTTACTCCTGGAGGGTGAACGACGAGAGGGTGACCGGGCCCCGTGGCGTGTTGAGCTGCGCGGTGAGCCGGGGCGTGTCGCCGGGTGTGATGGCGACGCAGTTTGCTACCCCCACCGCTTCGCACGCGGCCTGCAGCGTGGCGGCCTGCGGATGCTGCAGCGTTAGCCGCTGCAGTTGCACGCCGCTGGCGGGCAGGCTGCTGCACGGGTGCACGCCGCCCCACTGGATGAGGGTGGGCAGGCAGCCGTCCATGAGGCGCAGGCCATCGTCGCGCACGGTGATCTGCCATTGCAGCAGGCCGTTTGGCGTGGGCCGGCTGGCGGTGACGATGGCGCCGCGCTCGATGTCGAGCGCCCCCAGCGCGGCACACCGCTCGGCCAAGTCGGGCACGGAGGCCACCCAGTGGATGAGCTGCGGGCCGTGCGCTGCCACCTGCTGCTGCAGAGCCGCATCGTCCATGTCAAACCAGCGCCTTGCGCCCGCTGGTATTGCGGGAGTTGCTCCTGTGTTGATAGCAATGATCTCCAGATAGATGCGCGAATGCGCCGGGCTGGAGACGTTGATGATGCGGTTGTGTGTGCCCATCAGCGGGTGTTCACCGCCCGCCGTGGGGGTGATGCCCAGCGTGCGCTCGCACCACGCCACGCCGCTGGCAAGGTCCGTAGCCAACACAACCAGGTGGTCCACGCAGGGTGGGTGCTGGGGGATGGCCGTGGTCACAGCAGCACCTCGCCCGACACGCAGGTGACCGAGCTGCCGCCTACCCAGATGGTGTCGCCGTCCTGCTGCACGTACACCCGCCCGGCGCGCCCCAGGCAGGTGCCTTGGGCGGCCACATACTGCGTGGGGGCCAGCCCGGCGCCGATGAGCCACTGCGCCAGCGCGGCATTCAGGCTTCCGGTGACGGGGTCTTCGGCCAGGCCGTTGTTGCCGGGGAAAAAAGCGCGCACCTCGAAGGCGATGCCTTCTGCGTCCGTGCTGCCGATGACACCCACTTTTCCGCGCGGTCCCACCACGCCCACATCGAGTTGGCCGAGGATGCTGGCGTCGGGCTTGAGCGCCAGCACCTGCTCGGCCGAGCGCAGCATCACCCCGCGCCAGTTGGGTCCGTTGTCGCACCAGGCGTGGTGCAGGATGTCGCTGCGGTCCACCCCCAGGCCCCTGGCAATCAAGGCCACGTCGTCTTCCGCCAGCGGGCCGCTTTTGATCAACGCAGGCGCGGCAAAAGCCAGGCGGTCGCCATCCTGGCGCAGCGTGACCAGGCCCACGCCGCATTCCTGCACCACCTTGCCTGCTACCTGGGGCTTGCCCCCGGCCTGCAGCCAGGCGTGGCAGCTGCCCAGCGTGGGGTGGCCGGCAAAAGGCAGCTCGCGCCCGGGGCAGAAGATGCGCACGCGGTAGTCGGCCCCGGCGGCGCGGCCTTCGGGAGTGGGTGGCAACAAGAAGGTGGCTTCGGACAGGTTGGTCCAGTTCGTGAACTCCTGCATGGTCTCGGTGGACAGGCCCGTGCCATCGAGCACCACGGCCAGCGGGTTGCCCCGGTAGGCCTGGGCGGTGAAAACATCGACTTGTTGGAAGTGGCGCTGTTGCATGGTGGTCCTTGGTAGAAAAATCGGTGATGCGGCCAGTGAGGTGACGGTGGAGGCACGCCGGGGGCTTACCGGGTGTGTTGCCCGGTGTTTTGGGTGTGGATTCGGTAGGCCCCGTCAGGAGCCCGCAGGCGTGAAATTCAGCCGCTGGGGCGCGGCACGGAAACCATCAAATTCATAGCAGCACCGTGCCCTCGATGCAGGTGACTGCGCGCCCGCCCACCCAGATCTGGTGATCGTCGTCCTGGCGGATGTGCACGCGGCCGGCGCGGCCCAGGCATTCACCCTGGGCGACCAGATAGCTGCGTGGCGCCAGGCCATCGGCAATCAGCCACTCGGCCAAGCTGGCGTTCAAGGTGCCGGTGACCGGGTCTTCGGGGTTGCCCATGGGGGCGGCAAAGGCGCGCACCACCACGCCGGGCTGGGCGGTGTCGCTGGCGTTGGGGCCGACATGGATCACGCCCACGTCCTGGCCCAGGTCTTTCAGGCGCGCGTGGTCCGGCCGCAGGCCCAGCACGGTGTCCGCGCTGTCGAGCAGCAGGCCCAGCCACACTGGGCCGTTGTCCAGCAGTTGTGCCCCCAGGATCTGCGGGGGGCGCAGGCCCAGCGCGCTCGCAATAAGCGGCACCAGGGCCGGGCTGGGCGCGCTGCGTTTGAGAGGTGGGGCCGCGAAAGCCAGGGTGCCATCGGCCTGCGCGATACGCACCAGACCCAGCGCGCACTCCTGGATCACCATGCCCTGCTGGCGTGGCGTGTTGCCCGCCTGCAGCCACGCATGGCAGGTGCCCAGCGTGGGGTGCCCCGCAAAGGGAAGTTCGCCATTGGGGCTGAAGATGCGCAGGCGGTAGTCGGCACCCGCGGCGCGCCCGGCCTCAGTGGCGGGCAGCAGAAAGGTGGTTTCCGACAGGTTGGTCCACGCCGCAAAGCGGCGCATGTCGCTGTCGCTCAGGCCCTCGGCATCCAGCACCACGGCGACCGGGTTGCCAAAACCCGGGCGATCGCTGAACACATCGATTTGCTTGAAGGGACGCTGGTGCATGGGGGGCTCCGGGATCACGACAGGGGCTGGTCCAGCACCCCGCGTGCGCCGGGCCGGGTGCTGACCGTGTTGTACCACCGCTCCAGGTGAGGGCGCGCCACACGTTCTTGTGGCAGGCCCCACCATCGGTGGATCTCGCAGGCCACAGGGATGTCCGCCATGGTGAACCGGTCGCCCGCCATGAAGGGCTGGCGCGCCAGATGCGCATCCAGCAGTCCCATCAGAGGCTCCGTGGCCGCCACGGATGCTGCAATCAGCCCGTCGTCCCGCTGGGCCGCTGGGGTGCGTATCCACTGCACAAAGGCGTCGCGCCCGGCCGGGTTCAGGGTGGTCTGCTGCCAGTCCATCCATTGCTCGGCCACGAAGCGCTCACGCAAGGTTTCAGGGTACAGCTCGCCCGGAGAGTGCCGCGCGCACAAGTAGCGCACGATGGGGTTGGATTCCCACAACACGGTGCTGGTCTCTTCGTCTTCCATCAGCGGCACCAGGCCATTGGGATTGCGCTGCAGATAGTCGGCCTCGCGCACCAGCCCGAACTGGCCGCCCGCGTCGGTGCGCTGCACCGTGATGCCGAGTTCTTGCGCAGCCCACACCACCTTGCGCACGTTGATGGACGACAGGCGCCCCCAGAGCCTCAGCATGTTGAATCAGCTTTCATGTGCGTTGAACGAACTGTGATGTATGAAGCGGGCGTGGCCCGGCCAGCGGCCGCCGCGCAAGGGCCGCCCCGCCGCGCTGGCGGCGTCCCCCTTCCGCATCGCACAGCGATGTCAGAGAAGGGGGAAGGCGCGCAGCGCCACAGGGGGGTGTTCACTTGTTATCGCGGATGGCCGCTGCCAGCGCAGCAATGCCGGTGGCAATCTGCTCTACCGTCGATGTGACGAACGACAGGCGCAGTGTGCGCGGGTCGGCGTTGTCGGCATAAAACGCCGCGCCGGGCACGAAGGCCACGTTGCGCTCCACCGCCTTGGGCAGCAGTTCGACGGCACTCATGCCTTCGGGCAAGCGCACCCACAGGAACATGCCGCCATCGGGGCGGTTCCACTGCACACCGAGGCCCTGCATTTCCTTGTCGAGCGCGGCCAGCATGGCCTCGCACTGCTGCTTGTACAGCGCGCGGATGGTGGGCACATGGCGGTCCAGGAAGTTGCCCTTCATCACCTCGGCCACCAGGCGCTGGTTGTAGCCGGGCGTGTGCAGGTCGGCGGCCTGCTTGGCCTGCAGCAGCTTGGGGTAAACCGCCTTGGGCGCCACCACAAAACCCAGGCGCAGGCCGGGTGCCAGCACCTTGGAGAACGAGCCCATGTAGATGCAGCCTTCAGGGTTGCGGGCCGTCAGCGGCGCGGGTGGCGGGTTGTCAAACCACAGGTCGCCGTAGGGGTTGTCTTCTACCAGCGGCAGGTTCAGTTCAGCGGCAGCCTGCACCAGGGCGGCGCGGCGGGCTTCGCTCATGGTGCGGCCCGTGGGGTTCTGGAAGTTGGGCAGCACGTACAAAAAGCGCGCCTTGTTGGCACCTGTGCCCACCTTGGCCTTCAGGTCGTCGATGAGCACACCTTCGTCATCGCTGGCCACGGACACCACGGCAGGCTCCATGGGCGTGAAGGCCTGCAGCGCGCCCAGGTAGGTGGGTGTTTCCACCAGCACGCGGCTGTCGGTGTCGATCAGCACCTTGGCGATCAGGTCCAGCGCCTGCTGCGAGCCGGTGGTGATGAGCACCTGGTCGGCATCCACATCCCAGGGCAGGAAGTCCGCGATGGCCTGGCGCAGCGGGGCATACCCTTCGCTGGCGGCGTATTGCAGGGCAGCGGGGCCGTCATTGGCCAGCACGGCGGCCGAGGCTTCGGCGAAGGCCGACACCGGGAAAGTCTTGGGCGAGGGCAGGCCGCCCGCCAGGCTGATGATGCCGGGCTTTTCCGTGACCTTGAGGATTTCGCGGATGACCGAAGGGTTCATGCGCTCGGCGCGGCGCGCCAGGGTCCAGGTGCTGGTCTGTGGAAGGTCGTTCAGTTTCACTCTCGTTCTCCTCCGGGCGGTCCCCAAAAGACTACCCATGTTGCAAAGTCGTCAGAAAAATTCTCAAAGCGGTGGTGCTGTCCCGCAGGTACAAAAAAGGCGTCTCCGGCTGCAAAGTGGTGGCGGGCTTCACTTTGCACGAATTCTCCGCTTCCACGCTGGATGAAATACAACTCGTCCTGTGCGTGCGGCTGCTGCGGGTCGTTGCCGCGTGGCGCATACAGCTCCGTGCGCATGCTGCCGTGGCGCAAGAGTTCCACGAACCGCTCGCCGGCCGGGCCAGGTAGCTGCTGCAATGCGTGTTCCACGGAGTATTTCACAGGAGTTCCCATCTTCCTGGTCAGTCCACGATGAACAGGGTTGCCCCTTGGGGTGAGCTGGAACGGTGGGGCTCGGCGTTGTCCGCCACCTGGTAGCTCAAGCCCGGCGTCAGCGTGAAACGGCGGCCGTCGGCCAGTTCGGTGTGCAATTCTCCGCTGAGGCACAGCAGCACATGGCCCTTGACACACCAGTGGTCCGAAACGTATCCGGCCGTGTACTCCACCATGCGCACGCGCATGTCGCCGAACTGCTGCGTGCGCCAGAAGGCCTGGCCTGCCTGTGAGCTTTTTTCTTCGCGGGGAATGCTGGACCAGTCGGTGGTGGCAAACGGGATGTTGTGTATCTGCATGGCTGTCAGTCTTTCACGGAAACCACCGCTTCAATCTCCACCGCGAAGCCACGCGGCAGGGAGCCTACGCCCACGGCAGAGCGCGCATGCCGCCCCGCGTCGCCGAACACCTCGACCAGCAGGTCCGAGCAGCCGTTGATGACCTCGGTGTGCTGCATGAAGTCGGGGGTGGCGTTGACCATGCCCAGGACCCTCACGACCCGGCGCACGCGCGAAAGGTCGCCCAGTGCAGCCTTCATCGTCGCGATCAGATGCAGTCCCACCTCGCGGGCATGGTCCCTGGCTTCTGCGGCGCTGATTTCGCGCCCCACCTTGGGCACGGTGGCCATGTCTTCGCGGGCGGGAGCGCCCTTGCCCGACAGGTACAGTGTGTTGCCGTCGAGGACATAGGCGTCGAAGTTGCCACGGGGTGCGGTCACGGCGGGCAACACCAGGCCCAGGTGCTGCAGGCGTTTTTCCGGGTCGATGGAGGTCATGCGGCGGCTCCTTGGTGAACGGGCATCTTCTTGCCCACAAACACGGTGGCAATCACGGCCAGCGCAAACACCACCGTGACGGTATCCAGCCGCTCTCCAAGCAGCGGCACGGCGAAGAGCAGGCTCAGGAAGGGCTGGATCAGTTGGATCTGGCTCACGCGCACGGCACCCAGTGCCAGCGCCCGGTACCAGGCAAAAAAGCCGATCCACATCGAGAACAGCGCCACGTAGACAAAGCCCAGCCAGGCCATGCCGCCGATGGCCGAGGGCACGGCCGGTGCAAACCACCATGCGATAGGAATGGTCAGCGGCAGGGAGCACACCAGTACCCAGCAGATGACCTGCTCGGCCCCTAGCCTTGGCGTGAGGCGGGCGCCGCCGATGTAGCCGAACGCGCCCGTGGTCATGGCAATGAGCAGGTAGATGTTGGCTGCGCCCAGGTAGATGCCGCCGGCCCGCCACACCATGAAGCCCAGCACCAGGCTGCTGCCCAGCACCGCGCAGGCCCAGAAACCAGCGGAAGGCCTTTGCCGATACCACAGTGCGCCGAGCAGGGCTGTGGACAGTGGTAGCAACGCGGTGACCACGGCCCCGTGTGTGCTGGGCACATGGCGCAGTGCCAGAGCCAGAAACAGCGGAAATCCCACGATCACGCCAAAGGCCGTGATGGCCAGCAGCGGCCATTCTGCTTTCTGCGGCAGGTTGAGGCGCCCACGCGCATGCTGCAGCCACAGGTAGGCGATGGACAGCAGCCCTGCCACGGCAGCGCGGCCGAATGTGACGAACCAGGGCGACAGCTGCGGCGCGTCGGTGGGCCCCACGGCGAGGCGGGTCATCGGCAGGGTGGCGGCGAACAATGTCACACCCACCAGCCCCCAGACCAGCGCTTCGCGCTCTTGTGCGTGGTTCATAGCGCGAGCATCCAAAGGGCAGTGGCAACGAGCACCAGGGCCAGTGCGCGGTTGAACCAGAGCAGGCGCTGGCCCTGCGCCAGCCACTGGCGCAGCAGCGAGCCGATGAGCGCGTAGGCAAAGTTGCTGGTGAACGCAAACACCATCATCACCCCGCAGATGATGGCCAGGCGCTCGCCCGGATTGGTCGAGGGCTGGCCTGCGGCGTTGACCACCCAGCCTGCGCTGAGCGTGAGCGCCAGCATCCAGGCCTTGATGTTCACGAACTGCAGGCCCACGCCCTGCCAGAAGGTCACGTTCAGGCGCGTGGTGTCGATCTCGGTCATCTTGCCTGCCCGGCTGAGCTTCCAGGCCAGCCAGAGCATGTAGGCCACGCCCAGCAGCGTCACGGCCCAGCGCAGCGCGGGCACTCCGGTGATCAGGGCGCCCAGGCCCAGGCCGCTGCCCAGCATGAGCAGCGTCCAGCCTGTGGGCACTGCAAAGCAAAAGCGCAGCGCGCGCTTGAGGCCCAGGTTCGCGGCCAGCGCGGTGGACAAGGTGGTGTTGGGCCCCGGCGAAAAACTCATCGCGGTGCAGAACAGCAGCAAGGCAGTCAGTTCGGGGGCGGTCATGGGCAGGTGGGTCCGGGCTTTATGGCGGGTGGCTTGTCAGCGCCTGGGCTTCAATGTAATCTTCGATGTCAGTACACAACCAGTACAGTTAAGCAGCGCAGTTCGTGATCTGTATTGGCTGCGATAACAGTACACAAGGACACCGCCATGCTGATGAAAACCACCACCCAGTCGCTGACCGAGCAGCTGTCGGCGCGTTTTGGCGAGCGCATCCGCAACCGGCTGCTGGCACCCGGCGCGCGCCTGCCTTCGGTGCGGCAGTGCGCGCAGCAGCATGGCGTGAGCCCTTCCACTGTGGTGGCAGCGTACGACCAATTGCTGGCGCAGGGGCTGGTGGAGGCGCGCAAGAACCGGGGCTTCTTTGTGCGCGAGATGGCCACAGGACTGGTGGAACGCGCGCCGGAGGATGACGAGACGAGTGCCCAGGAGGCGGCCGAGCGCGCCATGGGCAACTGGAGCACCGCGCACTGGTTTGCCGCGCGGGGCGCCGGACGCGGCGCGGCGCGCGGGGCACCGCCTGTCAACGCCACGGCGCTGATCCGGGGCATGTTCCACAAGATCAGCGACAAGCCGCAGCCCGGCATGGGGGTGTTTCCGCCCGCCTGGCTGGAGTCCACGTTCATGCCCGCCGCTGTGCGCAAGGTGACCAGCACACGCGCGTTGAATGATTTTTCGCTGCAGTACGGCGAGCCTCTGGGCGACACGGGGCTGCGCCGGGTGCTGTCCAAGAAGCTGGCCACGCTGAACGTGCATGCGGCCCCCGAAAACATCATCACCACCGTGGGTGCCACGCACGCGCTCGACATCGTGAGCCGCACGCTGCTGCGCCCGGGCGACCCGGTGATGGTGGAGGAGCCCGGTTGGGCCGTGGAGTTTGCGCGACTGGCGGCCCTGGGCATGCACATCCTGCCGGTGCCGCGCCGTGCCGATGGGCCGGATCTGGAGGTCATGGCGAAGTACTGCGAGGTGCACCAGCCCAAGCTCTACGTGAGCGTGAGTGTGTTCCACAACCCCACGGGCTACTGCTTGTCGCCGGGCAGCGCGCATCGCATCCTGCAGCTGGCCAACCAGTACAACTTCCATGTGGTGGAGGACGATACCTACAGCCACATCGCGCCCGAGCACGCCACGCGCCTCACGGCGCTCGATGGGCTGCAGCGCACCATCTACGTCAGCGGCTTTGCAAAGATCCTCGCGCCCAACTGGCGCATCGGTTTCATGGCCGCACCGCCCGCGCTGGTGGAGCAATTGCTGGACACCAAACTGCTGGCCACGCTGACCACGCCCGCGCTGCTGGAAAAAGCCCTGGCCCTGTGCATCGAACAGGGCCAACTGCGCCGCCACGCCGAGCGCATCCGCACGCGGCTTGACGCTGCGCGTGCACGCAGCGTGAAGCTGGCGCTGGGCGCGGGCTGCACCTTTGCGGCCGAGCCCGTGGGCCTGTTTGGCTGGGTGGAGACGGGGGTGGACACCGACGCGCTGTCGCAGCGCATGCTCGACGAAGGCTACCTGCTGGCGCCCGGCGCGCTGTTCCATGCAGAGCGCAAACCCAGCACGCTCATGCGCATCAACTTTGCCACCACGCAGGAGGCGGCGTTCTGGAAGACTTTTGCGCGGGTGCGCGATGAGCAGGCACGGTGAGCCGACCCACTGCCTTTGAGCCGATGTCCCAGACTGGCGCTGTTGGCAAATACTGGCGCGGCCCCAGCCAGTGCCACCGTGGAACCGGCTTTGCCGGGCCACTGGTGGCGTCCCCCTTGGGGGAAGACGCGCAGCGGCTCAGGGGGGCTCTACCTTCTCTCTACTTCCAGGTCGGCCAGCACCCGCAGCAGCGCGCGGTTGACCTCTTCCAGGTCCAGCTCGAACGTCTCGCAAAGGTTGCGAATGGCACTGGCGTCGTCCGTCTCCAGCGCGCAGGCCATCTGCAGGCCACCGGTGTAGGGGCCGGTGCGCAGCACCGTGGCGTCATAGATGCGCTCAGACAAGGGCAGACGGCGCAGGATGGTGCCAAGCGGCTCCCCCAGCAGGTCGTCGATCTGCGACAGCAGGCCACACAGGTAGATCTCGCGGCGCAGGTCGTTCTCGACCCCTGCGTCGAGCAGCTGTGCGGTGAGTTGGGCACGCATCACCATGGACTCTCGCACCGGCTGCATGTTGGGGTCGGTGCTGGCATGGGGCAGCTGGTCGGACAGCCAGCGCTTGATGGAGCCGTAGCCCATCATCACCAGGCCCCGGCGCAGCGAGTCGATTCCCGTGCGCAGGCCCAGGGCCGCTGAGTTGGTGTACACCATGAAGCGGTACGCCAGGATCGGGTCCTGGCCCATGATGTCTTCAAAGGTTTCCAGCGACTGCTCTGCGTCGATGGCCTTCATGAGCTTGAAGATCACCGCGTGCGACGGTTGCTGGGGATGGTGGCGCAGGCTGTAGAGCACGTCTTCCGTAGGCCAGCCGGCCAGTGCCAGGGCGTTGTGCTGGTCCAGGCAATGCTCCATGAGCGCGCGGCTGGCAATGTTCTCGTACATCTGCCCGGCCAGCACCGGGCTGGGTGTGCGCGCGGGCTGCGTGGGGGTGCGGGTGCCGCCAGGGCGGGCAGCGGGGGCTGCCTTCAGGGCCGCCACGGCGTCCTCGGGTCGCAGGGTGAGCAGGCTGTTGTCAAAGCACTGGGCAATGTCGGGCTCGGGCAGCCGACCCAGCTCGCCGCGCCACACGAGCTTCAGGCCCCGCTGGTGGGCGGCCTTGACCAGCGCATAGATGGTGGAGTCGGACAGCCAGTTGCCGCGCACCTCGATCCACGGCGCGCCACGTGGCGCGTGCTCCAGCATGTTGGACAGCAGCTGGTGGTTTTGGGGGGACAGCAGAATCGGGGGAGAACTGGCGGACCACAACTCCTGCAGCGTGCGCAGCAGGTGGGCGGTATCGACCAGGGCCGAAGCCTCGCTGTGCACATAAAGCTGGATGGCCGCGAGCTTGCGGGCGCGGTTCCACAAAGGGCGGTAACCCAGAATCAGGCTGCCAAGGACAGATTGGACCATGTGCTCTTAGGCGGTTGTCTCGTCGTTGGGGCCTGTCCCCGCCCGGGGCTGTGCAGCGTGGGCAGGCCCGCTTTAACTGATGAAATTGAACAGGGACAGCTTCTGAACCTGCGCATAGGACTTGAGCGCTGCCTCGTAGCCCACCTGCTGGTTCTGGAAGTCTGAAATTCCCTGGATCATATCGAGATCCTCGGCCCGCGAGCGGTCGCCTTCGAGCTGGATGGAGCGCTTTTCCTGGTCGCCCGTGATGCGGTCCGCTCGGTTGAGCAGCTCGCCCGCATAGCCGCGCATGTTGTGCAGGCGTTCCAGGCCAATGTCCATGTTGCCCAGGGCCTGCCCCACTGCCTGCGCCGCCGCATTGCTGTCGGGGGCGCTGCGGATGTCGCGGATCGCGTTGTCCAGGGTGCTGAACATGCTCGGGCTGGGCTGCAGGGTAATGGTGTCCCCGGTGGCGGGGTTGCCCTTGATGTCGAAGCTCAGGCCAGGGATGCTGTTGATGGCGATGGTCACTGGCTTGTCGGTGGGATAGTCGGGCACCACCACGGCCGGTGACACGGCGCCTGTGGTGGTGTTGGTGAGCGTGTAGGTGGCGGTGGTGGTGCCGGGTGTGGCACCCGGGCCGACCGCGCTGAAGGTGATGGTGTAGTTGTCGCCCGTCACCAGGCTCGGGTCCACGGGGGTGACCGCCGTGGTGTTGAGGGAGCGGCTGGAGGGAATGGCGCTGACGCCTGCGGTGTAGACACCATCGCGCTGCGGGTCGAACATGAAGGCGGCTTCGCCATCCAGGGTGTTGGGAATCGACACGCCACTGCTGGCTGTCTGGCCGGGCAGTCCTTCAAAGCTGTAGTCGGGGCTGGTGCTCAGGGGGCCGAGGAACGGCGCGAGCGCGCTGCCCAGGGCGCTGAGCAGCGGAACGCCGTTGGTGTCCTTGCGGTTGGCCACTTCCAGCAGCTGCTCGCGCAGGCCTTGCAGCTGGTTGGCGATGGTGTTGCGGTCGTTGGGGGTCAGGGCCGCACTGCCGGCGTTCACCACCAGTTCGCGGAAGTTCTGCACCAGGTCCACTGCGTCGCCCAGGGCGGACTCGGCCTGCGCGATGGCGTTGCGCTGCGTTTCCAGGGCGCGCTGCTCGGTCTGGATGCGTGCCAGCCGGTTGATGGCGCGTTCGGCCTGCGCGGCAGACACGGGGTCATCGCTGGCCCGCACCACGCGTTTGCCCGAGGTCAGGTTCTCCTGCAGGTTCGACAGGTTGGTCTGGCGCGTGCCCAGGTTGCGCAGCGCGTTGTCATACATGTTGGCCGTGCCAAGGCGGTAGATGCTGTTACTCATGTCGAACTCCTAACTCCTGTCCCGCCGTCAGCGGCCGAGGCCCTGCAGCAGCGAGTCAAAGATGTTTTGCGCAATCTGGATCATTTTGGACGATGCCTGGTACGCCTGCTGGTATTGGATCAGCCTTGCAGCCTCTTCGTCCAGGTTCACGCCCGAAATCGCCGTACGGTCCCGTTCCAGGTTGGCCGCTATGGTGGTGGACAGCTCGGCCGCGAACAGCGCGCTCTGGGTGCGGGTGCCCACCTGGGCCATGGCCCCAGCGTAGCCGTCGGAGAGTGTGGACTCGTCGAACATCTTCACGTCCCGCAGACCCATGAGCGCACTCGCGTTGCCCGCGTTGCGCGTGAAGATGTCGCCGTACTGCGGGTCCGATGCATTGCCGATCACGACGGTGTCGCCCGTGTTGGGGCTGCCCTGCAGCTTGATCTCCCAACCGTTGATCGAGATGGGTGCACCCGGCGTGTAGGGCTGCGCGGCGGCAATAGTGGTGGGTGGCGCAGTGCCCCGGTCCAGCACGTCGTACGTGGTGGGCGGGCCGGCCGTGAACTGCAGCTGGATACCGCCCAGGATGGGGGGCAACGCCGCCGGGTTGGCGTTGGGCGGCAGAACCAGCCCCGGCGGATTGGGCAGGCCCGTGGCTTTGAGGCCCGCCAGCTGCAGCGTGCCGCCGTTGGAGGTGCCCATGGCCGCGTTGATGGGGTTGGCCGCAGCCAGATCACGCGGTGAGTACACCAGCGACTGGATGTTGGCCGCCGCCGTGCTGAACGGCTTGAACAACATGCGCTCGCCCGGGTTGCCGGGCGTGGTCAGGTTGAAGTTCAGGCCGTCGATCTGCAGCGTGGCCAGGTTGGCCGCGTCGGTGAACGGGGTGGACGTGCCGTCCGACAAGCGCACCACCTGCCCGGCCGTGCCGGTGGTAAAGCGGATTTCATAGTCCGACGCCGCGAACTCCGTGGGGCCGGTGAAGGACACCGTGCCCACGCCGGCGCCGTTGGTGTGGCCCGGCATGCTGGCGGGCAGCGCGAACAGGTCCTTGCCCAGCGCACCGTCCAGCGTCAGGCCCAGGTTGTGCTGGTCGTTCATCGTCATGCCGATGGCCATGGCCATGCGGCCCAGCAGGTTGCGCCCTTCGGCCAGATCGTTGTTGTTAAAGCGCAGCAGGCCCGACATCGAGCCCCCGCCGAGCACGTTCTCGTCCATCTCCACGGCTGGCGCACCGGGCCGGTTGAAGAACAGCTTGATCTGGCCGCTGCCGGGGAAGGCCGTCGCGTCATCGATGGACAGGCTGGTGGCCGTGGTGCCCAGCACCAGCGGCTGGCTGCCCGCCACAAACAGGCCCACGGTGCCATCGTCAGCCGGGATCTGCGTGGTCTGCACATACTGGTTGATGTCGCGGATGATCTGGTCGCGCTGGTCCAGCAGGTCGTTCGGAGTCTGGCCATTGCCCTTGGCGCGCGCGATCTGCTCGTTCACGCTGGCCATCTGCCCGGCCAGGCTGTTGACGGCGGTGATGCTGCTTTGCAGCTGTTCGGTCACGGTGTACTGGATTTCGTTGATGCGGTCGGCGGCCGCACGCATGCGCGAGGCGGTTTCGTCCATGCGCGTGAGCACCACGGTGCGCGCAGTGATGTCCGTGGGGGCGCTCACCACGTCCGAGAACGCATTCATCATGTCATTGATGGCTGCACCCAGGCCCGCCGTGCCGCCGCTGAAGACCTCCTGCAGCTGGCGCAGGCGCTCGGCCCGCACGATGTCGGACGACTGCACCGAGCCCGCCGTGGCCGACTGGCGCGTGAGCAGCTCGCTCTGGTTGCGCAGGATGGTCTGCACATCCACGCCCTGGCCGATGTAGCCGCCGCCCGTGAACTGGCCCTGCACGGTCTGCAGCACCACGGTCTGGCGCGAATAGCCGGGCGTGTTGACGTTGGCAATGTTGTGGCCGGCCGTTTGCAAGGCGACCTGGTTGGCCAGCAGGGCGCGGGCGCCGACGTTGAGCAGGCTCATGGCTTACCTTTCAGGGAAGAACTCCCAGGGCAGTACATCACCCGCCGAAACTGGCGCGCCCCATGCCAGCGCACCCGTGGAACTGGCTCCGCCAGGCCACAGGGTGCGTCCCCCCTTGGGGGGAAGGCGCGAAAGCGACTCAGGGGGGCCATCATGCTTGCGCGCGCAGCGTGCGCAGCACGCTATTGATGGCACCGCCGAGCTTTTTGGCGTACTCGGGGTCGGTGGCGTAGCCCGCCTTTTGCAGCGCCGAGGCATAGGCCATGGCCGAGCCGGACTGGGCGACGGATTCTGCCTTCTCGTAGCGCGGGCTGTCCTTGATGAGCTTTGCGTAGTCCCGGAACGAATCCTCGTACGAGTCGTAGGCGCGGAACTTCGCCGTCACCTTCTGGGCCTTGCCGTTGATGTATTCGGTGGTGGTGATCTCGGCCACCTTGCCCGTCCAGCCCTTGCCGGCCTTGATGCCGAACAGGTTGAACGAGTTGGAGCCGTCCTTGTGTTTGATCTCGCTCTTGCCCCAGCCGGTTTCGTGGCCAGCCTGGCCCAGCATGAAGCTGGCGGGAATACCGCTCTCCTGGGCCACGCGCTCGGCGGTGCCCGAGAGGTGCTGCACAAAACCATCGCGGCCCTTGGGCGCGGGTCCAGTGGCCTCGGCCGGTGTGCCGGTGGCCGAGGACGCTGCGCGGGGCAGCGCCTGCGGCAGGCTCAGTGTGGAGGGCACGGAGAAATTCGCGTCGGCCCCGCCCATCTGGCGCGAGAGCTGGCGTGCAATCGCCTCAGACAGCCCGCCCTGCTGGCCCGACATGCTGACCGAGAGCTGCTGGTCCAGCATGTCCTGGCCCAGGTTGGCCTGCTCGCCTTCCATGAGGCCGGATTTCATCGTGGCGTCGCGCATGCTCTTGATCAGCTCACGCATGAACAGCGACTCGAACTGCTTGGCAACCTCGCGCGTGGTCTGGGCGTTGTTGGCCGTGCCCGCGTCGTACTTGAGCGAATTGAGCGAGCGGATGTCCACCGCCAGCGCATTGGACGTGCTGCTGGTGGTGCTGGACGAGGGCAGGGTGAGGGCCATGGTTGCTCCCCGGGGTCAGATCACTTCCAGCTCGGCGTTGAGGGCGCCGGCGGCCTTGATGGCCTGCAGGATGGCCAGCAGGTCGCCCGGCGTGGCCCCCAGCGTGTTGAGCGCCTTGACCACGTCTGCCAGCTGGGGTGAAGCCGGCATCTGGATGATGTTGCCCGGTTCCTGGTTGATGCGGATGTCGCTTTGCTGCGCCACCACGGTCTGCCCTTGCGAGAGTGGAGCGGGCTGGCTGATGACGGGCGTGGAACTGATGGTGATCGACAGGTTGCCGTGTGCAATGGCGCAGGGGCCCAGCGTCACGGCCTGGTTCAGCACCACCGAGCCGGTGCGTGCATTGATGACGACCTTGGCCGAGGGGGTGGACGCCTCCAGGGGCAGTTCTTCCAGGTCGGCGATGAAGCCCACGCGGGCGCCGGGGTCCAGCGGTGCGCGCACTTGCACGGTGCGGCCGTCGAGCGCCGTGGCCAGGCCGCTACCCAGCTTGGCGTTGATGGCCTGCGCCACGCGGCGTGCGGTCTGGAAGTCCGAGGCATTGAGCCCCAGGTTGATGGTGTCGCCCTCGTTGAGGGGTGTGGGCACGGCGCGTTCGACCTGTGCGCCTTGCGGAACGCGCCCCGCGCTCAGGTGGTTGATCTGCACCTTGCTGCCGCCCGCCGAGGCGCCCGCGCCTCCCACCACTACATTGCCCTGGGCCAGGGCGTAGATCTCGCCGTCGGCGCCGCGCAGGGGCGTGACGATGAGCGTGCCGCCCTTGAGCGACTTGGCGTTGCCCATGGAGGACACGTTGATGTCGATCATCTGTCCGGGCTGGGCAAAGGCCGGCAACTGTGCCGTGACGATCACCGCCGCCACGTTCTTGAGCTGCAACTGGTTCGCCGTGCCAGGCGGCAGGCTGATGCCCATCTGCTGCAGGTAGTTGGACATGGCCTGCGTGGTGTAAGGCATCTGCGTGGTCTGGTCGCCCGTGCCGTCCAGCCCCACCACCAGGCCATAGCCCGTCAACTGGTTGCTGCGCACGCCCTGCACCGCCGCCACTTCCTTGATGCGCAAGGCATGGGCAGGCACCGCCACACCAGCAGCCACGAGGGCCAGCAACAGCCACAGCGCGCGCACGGGGCGTGACAAGAGGGAGTGGGACAAGGCTTTCATGACACCGATTGTGGGCGGCCCCGCCAGGAACTAAAACCCAAAAAGAAGCGGGTTCACCGGCCTATTGCATGGGTTCCCGAGCGGGTGGGAAACGGCGGTGGCGTACCGTGCGCCCGGGCGGTTGGTCCGGGGCAGGCTGCAAGGTGAAATATGAATAAAAATGCCCGCTAGCGCTTTATGGATAAGCGCTAATAGCTATAAATATAATAGCTTTCTTGGGTTGGCTGCTTTGGGCCAAGGGACATCGCATAGCCCATTGCTTGTCAAAACTGGCGCGGCCCAGGCGCGGGCCGCCGCGCAAGGGCCGCCCCGCCGCGCTGGCGGCGTCCCCCCTCAGGGGGGAAGGCGCGCAGCGACTCAGGGGGGAGTCTAGAACGGCGTGATCGTGTTGAAGACCCGGTTCATCCAGCCCAAGGCCTGGGCTTCGTTCTGTGCGCCACGGCCACGGGATTCCACCCGCACATTGGCCACCTGGGTCGAGTTGACAATGCTGCCCGGCTGCAGCGCGCGCGGATCGATGGTGCCCGAGAAGCGCAGCACATCCACGTTCTGGTTCACGCCGATCTGCTTCTCGCCCGTCACGACCAGGTGGCCGTTGGGCAGCACGTCCACCACGGTGGCGGTGATCGAGCCGGTGAAGGTGTTGGCGCTTTCGGTGCCGCCCTTGCCCGAGAAGGTGCTTTCCGAACCGGCGCCGAGCGTGGTGCGGTCGGCCAGCGACTTTTTCACGAAAGGCAGGTTGGTGATGCCGGCCGAGGCCTCCGAGGTACGGTCCACGGTGGACGAGGATTTCTGGCTGGCCGTCACGTTCTCGACGATCATGATCGTGACGTTGTCGCCCACCAGCCGTGCGCGGCGGTCTTCGAACGCGGGGCGGTAGCTGGCGTTGTGGAACAGGCCCCCGGTCACGGGCGGTGGTGCACGGTGCACTGCGGCCAGTGGTGGTGGGGTGGTCGGCAGGATGTCCACCGGCGGCGGCGGCGACAGGGTGGCGGCGCAGCCCGTGAGCAGCAGCGCGCCCACGGCGGCGGGCAGGGCAAAAAGGCGTGTGAACGGCAGCATGGCGAACGCTCCTGGTGTCGGCATCGGGATCACAGCTGGCTGAGCTTGGCCAGCATCTGGTCCGAAGTCTGGATGGCCTTGGAATTCATCTCATAGGCACGCTGTGCCTGGATCATGGTGACCAGCTCTTCCACCACGTTGACGTTGGAGGCTTCCAGAAACCCCTGCTTGAGAATACCCAGCCCGTTGGTGCCGGGCGTGCCCTGCTGGGGCTGACCCGAGGCGGCCGATTCCTTGAACAGGTTCTGGCCAATGGGCTCGAGGCCGGCCGGGTTGATGAAGGCCGACATCGCCAGGTTGCCCAAGGGCTGGGGCTGGGTGTTGCCCTGTACGGTGGCCGACACCACGCCGTCGGCGCTGATGGTCACGCTCGTGGCGTTGGCGGGCACCGTGATGCCGTTGGCCACGGGCAGGCCGCTGGAGTTGACCAGGCGGCCTTGCGAATCGACCTGGAACGAGCCGTCGCGCGTGTAGCCGATGGTCCCGTCGGGCATGGTCACTTCCAGAAAACCATTGCCGTTGATGGCCACGTCCAGGTTGTTCTTGGACTCCTGCAGGCTGCCCTGCACGAAGTTGCGGCTGGTGGCCACCGTGCGCACGCCCAGGCCCAGGTGCAGGCCGGTGGGTAGCTGGTTCTGCTCGGTGGTGTTGGCACCCACCTGGCGCAGGTTCTGGTAGATCAGATCCTCGAACACCGCGTTGTTGCGCTTGTAGCCGGTGGTGGAGACGTTGGCCAGGTTGTGCGAGATGACGTCGAGCTGGGTCTGCTGGGCAGACATGCCGGTCTTGGCGATCCAGAGGGAGTTGATCATGGTGCTTCCTTTTGGCGTGGCGGCGCGGGGCGCGACCTCAGCCGTTCATGCTCAGCAACTGGCTGGCGGTCTTGTCGTTGGTTTCGGCGGACTGCAGCAGGCGCATCTGCTGTTCGAACTGGCGCGATGCGGCAATCATCCCGACCATGCTTTCGACCGGATTCACGTTCGAGCCTTCCACTGCGCCTGCCAGCATGCGGGCGTTGGCGTCATTGGCAATCGGGTCGCCGGACGTGGTGCGAAACAGCCCGTCGTCGCCGCGCTTGAGCGGGTCTTCCGGGGTGGGAGTGGCCAGCTTGAGGCGGCCAATGGCCTGCGCGGGCTGGCCCGCTGCCTTGGCAGTGACCGTTCCATCCGAGCCCAGCGTGACTTCGGCGCCCGGCGGGACATCAATGGGCGCGCCGCCATCGGACAGCACGGGCAGTCCGGTGGGGGTGAGCAGCTGGCCCGTGGCCGACACCTCAAAGGTGCCGGCGCGGGTGTAGGCCTCGGTACCGTCAAGTCCCTGCACGGCAAACCAGGCATTGCCCACGGCCATGGCGTCGAGGTTGCGGCCGGTACGCTGCACGGGGCCGGGCGTGCTCACGTGGCCCGAGGTGGCCTCCAGCGCAAACACACGGGTTTTGGAGCCATCGCCCTGGATGGGGACCGAGCGGAAGGTGGACATCTCCGCACGAAACCCCTGGGTGGAGGCGTTGGCGAGGTTGTTGGACAACACGGCCTGCCGGTGGGCGGCCGCGTTGGCGCCCGTCATCGCGGTGTAAATGATGCGGTCCATGGGGGCTCTCCGTTGTCCAGGGCTGTTTCAGTGCAGAGTTCTTACGAACCGTTCCCGATCAACGCAAGTTCACCAGGGTGGACATCACCTGGTCTTGCGTCTTGATGGTCTGGGCGTTGGCCTGGTAGGCGCGCTGTGCGGTCATCATGTTCACCAGCTCGGCAGTCAGGTCCACGTTGGAGTCTTCCAGCGCGCCCGAACGCAGCGACCCAAAGTTGCCGTCGGTGGCCGTGCCAGCCACCGGCTGGCCGGATTCAAAGGTGGCGACCCAGTTGTTGCCACCTACCGAAGCCAGGCCCTGCGTATTGCGGAAGCTCGACAGCGCCAGCTGGCCTTCTGCACGGGTCACGCCGTTCGAGTAACGGGTCATGATCATCCCGTTGTTCTCGATGTTGATGCCCGTGAGCTCGCCCGTGGTGTAGCCGTCCTGGCTCAGGTTGGAGACCGAGAACTTGTTGCCGCTCTGTGAGACTTTGTCCAGGCTCACCGCCACATCAAACGCGGGCAGGTTGTTGGGGTTGGGCGGGGTCGGGTTCACGTTCAGCGTGAGCGCGAAGCCCGTGGCGGGGGGCGTGGCCACGGGGGCCGTGATGGCTCCATTGTTGTCAAACGTGATCTGGCCAATAGGAGTTGCCACCACGGGAGGCACTGCCGTGGGGTCATCGAGGGCGTCGTACACGTCCCAGGTGTTGTCGGTGGCGGTCTTCTGGAAGTACAGGCTCACCGGTTTGGCCACACCCTGGCTGTCGAACACGTTGATGGATGTGCCGTAGGTGGCGCGCGGCGTGGCCGGGATGGGCGGCGTGGCGGCAGGGTCGCCGGCCGCATCGGTGGCCGTGGCTGGCAGGTTGAATGCTGCCGTGATCGTGGTGGTCTGCTTGGCAGGGATGGGCTCGGAGGTGGGGAACACCATCGGGATGGGGTCGGTGCCCGAACGCAGGCCGGTGACCGGGTCCACGGGGTAGCCCATCACGTTGGCGTTGTCGTTGGTGATCATGTTGCCCTCCTTGTCCAGCTTGAAGTTGCCGGAGCGGGTGTAGGCAGGTGTTCCGTCGGGCAGTGTGAGCGTGAAAAAGCCGTTGCCGTTGATGGCGACATCCAGGCTGTTGCCCGTGATCGTGAGATTGCCCTGTGTGAACTGCTGGGAGACCGCGCCCACTTCGACGCCGATGCCCGCATTGGTGCCGCCGGACGAGCCGATGGCGGACGCCACCATTTCGGCAAACTCGGCCCGCGAGGCCTTGAACCCGACGGTGTTGGAGTTGGCGATGTTGTGCCCGATGACGTCGAGGTTCTTGCTGGCGGCGTTCAAGCCAGAGAGGCCTTGCTGAAAACTCATGGTGTTCTCCTGATGGGGGCTATCACTGAATCGGCCGGGTTAGACCAGGGCCTTGATCTGGCTGTAGTTGATGGTTTTGCCGTTGGCCAGGGTCAGCACCAGCTGGCCGTCCTCGGCACCTGCGGCCGTGACCTTGGACAGGGCCAGCGACGTGCTGTCGATCTTGGTCGAACCATTGACGGCACTGACGCGGAACTGCAGTCCCTCGGTGGAGCCGGTGTACTTGCTGGCATCCCACTCGAAGGTGTGGCGCCCTGCAGCCTTGGCACCCAGGTCCATGGTCTCGATCACCTGGCCGCCAGCGGTCATCACCTCCACCTTCACCTTGGTGGCGGCCGAGGCCAGCTCAAAGCCACCCTTGCCGGCCTTGTCGGCCACGGCCAGCGTCGAGCCTTCGGTCATCACGTTTCGGCCAATCAGGGCCGTGCCCTGCATCACCTGTAGCGAGTTGAACTGCGCCGACATGCTCTCCATCGTCTGGTTGAGCTGCTGGATGCCGGTCACCGTGTTGATCTGCGCAATCTGCGAGGTCATCTGGGCGTTGTCCAGCGGGTTCATCGGGTCCTGGTTGTTCAGCTGCGCAACCAGCAGTTTCAGGAAGCGGTCCTGCGCGGCCGCAGGGTCGGTGGCGGCGTTGGCCTTGGTGCCGGTCGCGTCTGTGACCGTGGGCGCGCTGGTGGCGGAGTTGAGGATCATGGTGGCGTCCTAGAGTTACTGGCCCATCTGCAGGGTCTTGAGGAGCAGCGACTTGGCCGTGTTCATGACCTCGACGTTGTTCTGGTATGAGCGGGAGGCGGAGATCATGTTGACCATTTCCTCCACGGCGTTGACGTTGGAGTGCGTTACATAGCCTTCCGCGTCTGCCGACGGGTGGCTGGGGTCGTGCACGCGGCGGCCGGGAACGTTGCTTTCGTTGATGGAGCTCACGCGCACACCGGCCGAGCTGTCCGCGCCCATGGGGGCGGTCTGGAACACCACCTGGCGCGCCTTGTAGGCCTGGCCGTCGGGGCCTGCCACGGCATCGACGTTGGCCAGGTTGCTGGCCACCACGTTGAGCCGCTGCGACTGCGCGCTGACGGCGCTGCCCGAGACGCTGAAGATGGAGAACATGGACATGGGGAGACTCGCTTTCTGCGCTGCAATGCGGATGGCTTATTGGCCCTGGATCGCGCTGAGCATGGTTTTGGCGTTGCCGTTGATGAAGCGCAGCGTGGCTTCGTAGCGCACGGCGTTATCGACAAAGTTGGCGCGCTCGCGGTCCAGGTCCACCGTGTTGTTGTCCAGGCTGGGCTGGGTCTGCACGGAATACCCCAGCGTGCCGGGTGCGCCGGTGCCCGTGCTGGCTGCTGGCAGCGGAATGTGGCGGGGGTCGGTGGCGCCCTTGGCCCCCAGGTTGCCCGTGGTGCCCACCGAGCCACCCGTGGCCAGGCGGGTCACGCCCGAGCCCAAGCCCGTGGCTTCGCGCATCGCATCGCCAAAGCTGAAATCGCGTGCCACGTAGCCCGGGGTGTCCGCGTTGGCGATGTTGCTGGCGATGGCGCGCTGGCGCTCGGCACGCAGCACGAGCGCGTTGCCGAGAAAGTCCAGCCGGTTGGTCATCTTGTCAAGCATGGTTGCCTCACACCCTGGGTTGCAATAGGAGCCGGTTGGGGGTTTCCGGCGTGGTTCGATTGTGAAAGCCGCCGCTTTTTTCTAAAGCGCGAAGAACGCGGAAATGGGTGCGCAGTTTCGGGTTTTGCGCAGGGCTCGCCTGCCTATAGTTCCAGTCGTGAAAGAGTCTTTGCCGCCCCGCGCGGTCAGACCTGTTGACCTGCGATGCCCAGGAGGCCCCATGCCATCGATCTTCGTTTTCCCCTTCGTGTCCCCTTTGGTTCGCGCTGGCGCTCTGGCGATCGCCGGGCGGCGTGCTGTGGCTCGGCACGCTCTGGCGGTGGTGCTGGGGTTGACTGCAGTGGCTGGCAGCAGCGGGGCCGCGCTGGCCCAGGCGGCAGCCGACCCCAGTGCCGACCTGGGCCCGCTGACCCAACGCTGGCTGGATGACGCGATGTCGCGCAACCAGGCCTCCGGCTTGCCGCTGCGCATGGAAGTGAGCGTTGGCTCACTCGACTCGCGGCTGCGGCTGGCGCCGTGCGCGCGGGTCGAACCCTACCTGCCGGTCGGCGCCCGGCTGTGGGGCCGCACCCGCCTGGGGCTGCGCTGTGTCGAGGGGCAAACCGCATGGAACGTTTACCTGCCGGTGACCGTCAAGGCATTTGGCCCGGCTTGGGTGCTGACCGGCCCGGTGGCTCCGGGGACGGTGCTGACCGCCAATGACGCCACCGAGGCGGAAGTGGACTGGGCCGAAGAGTCGGCAGCCGTGATGGCCAACCCGGAAATGTGGGTCGGGCAGGTCGCCGCGCGCCAGCTGGTGGCCGGCCAGGCATTGCGCCAGACCATGGTGCGGCCCCCCCAGCTCTTTCGCGCAGGCGCCCAGGTCAAGGTAATTGCCCAGGGCCCCGGCTATGCAGTCACCTCCGCAGGGCAGGCCATGTCGGCAGGCGCTGCGGGGCAGATTGTTCGCATCCGCATGGATAATGGCAGGATAGTCAGTGGAACTGTGAATGAGGCTGGGACGGTGGTCGTCGCTCTTTGATGACTGGGCGGTGATAAATGGCTAAAGTCCGGGCCAAATGGGTCGAAAACATTGCTACTGTGCCCCACATCAAACGGGGTGGTGGAGAGAGCGATGAAGATTGGTCAAAAACCGGAACTCCCGGGCGCCTTGGCGCAGACGGGGCTTGCCAAGCAAGCCAAAAGTCCTGCCAGCGCTGCTGAAGGAGCCGCCAAAGACGCTGCGGCTGTGTCAACCGCCGGTGTGCCCGTCACCGTCTCCACCGCTGCCCGTGCGCTGGACCAGACATCCCGTTCCACAGGTGATTTTGATGCGAGCAAGGTCAAGGCGGTGCGGGCTGCCATCGAAAAAGGCACTTTCTCGGTGGACGCCGAAGCCATTGCCGACAAGATGCTCTCCAACGCCCAGGAAATCCTGGCCCGCTCGCGCGGTTGATTCCTCAGCGTCCCGCACGCACCTTTATTGACAGACTTGGCAGGCAGGCGCTATCCACCCCACAATGCGCCATGTCCCTGGAAGAATCCCTCTCGGCTGTTGAACAGCTGATCGAAAAAGTCTCCGCCGCCCTTCTCGCGGCAGACCCCCAATCCCTGGAAAAGAACAGTGTGGCCCTGCGGGATGCAGCGGCCCAGTTCGCGCGCGTTCTGGAGCAGACGGCCGCCAGGGGTCTGCCCGTCTCGGCACAGCTGCAAAAGCGAGCCCGGGCCATTGACGACATGCTTGCCGTGCACCGCGAAAGCCTGGCGCGCCTGGCCGTGAATGCCGATCGCCAGGTGGCAGGCTTGGTGCCGCAGGCGGGCACACCCTCCACCTACGGCGACGGTCGGGGCGCACAGCCCGGCAAGCCCGGCGTGGCCCGTATCTACAAATCGGCTGGTTGAGCCGACGCCCAAAAAAGATAGCTGCTTGCGCTTTTTAATAGTGAGTTTGAGATAAAACCATCTCAAACCCTTGAAGAGCAAGCGTAAGCAGCTATTGTTTTGAAGTGAATTGGTGGAGGCCGAGGTTCCACTTAGCGAGCATGGCCCTTGAAACGGCCGCTGCCCCAAGCCAGTGCCACCGTGGATCTGGCTCTGCCAGTCCAGGGGTGGCGTCCCCCTCAGGGGGAAGGCGCGCAGCGCCTCAGGGGGAGCCTTAGTGCGCCCGCATCTTGGCCCGCAGGCGTGCGATGGACTGGCTGTGCAGCTGGCACACCCGGGATTCGGTCACCCCCAGCACGGCCGCGATCTCCTTGAGATTCATGTCGTGCTCGTAGTACATGCCCATGATGTGCTGCTCGCGTTCGGGCAAGGTCTTGATGGCATTCACCAGCGACATCTTGAGCCGCTGGTCGCGCAGCAATTCCAGAGGGTCTGCGTCGGCGTCTGCCACATGGCGGTCCAGGAAGCCGTCATCGTCCTCGTTGCCATGCGTCATGTCCTCCAGATACACCAGTTGTGTACCCCGAACCTTGCCGAGCAGACCTTGGTATTCGACCAAGCTCATGCCCATCTCGCTGGCAATTTCAGACTCCAGCGGGCTGCGGCCCAGCTTCTGCTCCAGCCGGTGCACGGCGTGTTCGATGTCTTTCTGGCTCTTGCGGGAGCTGCGGCTCATCCAGTCGCCCTCGCGCAGTTCGTCCAGCATGGCGCCCCGGATGCGCTGGGTGGCAAAGGTCTCGAACTGCACACCCTGGGCCACTTCGTAGCGCGACAGGGCTTCCGCCAAGCCCATCATGCCAACCTGGATCAGGTCGTCCAGCTCCACGTTGGGGGGCAGCTTGGCGATCATGTGGTGCGCGATGCGGCGGACCAGCGGAACGTGCTGGCGGATCATCGCATCACGATCGAGTTGGCCTTTGGCGGTATACATCGTGTTATCCACCTTCACGTTCCCGTAAACCCGAAGGGCGGGTGCGTTGGCCGGGCCCAGCGAATGCCAGGGCCTGAACACCGCAAGCGGCCCGCAGCTGCAGGGGTAAAAACAAGTGCATTACACGCTCTCGAACGCTGGTCAATGGCTCCGGACAAAATGCGCCTGCATCTCTGTCATGTTGCAAGGGGGCAAGGCAGTCAGCGATTCGCTGATGGTGCCTGCATTCTCCAGCAGTTGCAAGGCCAGGCGCTGAAGGTCCTGAGGGCTTTGCGTGGCAATTGTGGTGGTGCGCACCGGGCCACCCAGGTGGCGTTCGGCACAGTCCTGCAGCGTCTGCAACGCATGCTGGGTTTTGCGCCGCTCTGCCACCGACGCGCTGCGCAGCAATGCCGCCACCATGCAGGGCAGGCCCGTGTCCACGGCGATCTGCTTGAGGCTTTTGTAAGTGGTCAGCACGCCAGCGGAACCTCCGCCCATGACCACCAGCGGAATGGTGGCGGTGTGGGTCAGCAGCGATCCCAGCGTCGCCGCAGGTGCGTGCAGCACCACGAGCCCGTAGGTTCTGAAATACGGCACCAGCGCATGCAGAGGTGCCGTTTCGTTGCGGCTGGCCTCGCGGCCGATGCGCTGCAGGCCTTTGGCTGCGGGAATCACCGCCAGCGATGAGGCCATGGCCCCCATGTTGAGGCTGACGCCCTCGTTCCACGGCGCTTGTTGCAGCAGGTGCAGCAAACCCGGGTACTCGTCCGTCTCCTGCGCTGTGCCGTCGAGCACCACGACCGGGTAGCCCAGGCGCTGCAGGCTGGCGCAGATCTGCCAGAGCGTCTCCAGCCCGGTGCCCGCGTTGTCCTGGCTGGCAACAGCCACCACGCGCAGCTCTGACTGCGGGGTGAAGCTGTGCAGGCCGGCCGCCTGGTGAAAGCTGATATCAAGCATCTACCAGCCCCCGTTCGTTCATGGTGTCGGGCGAATGCGAGAAGAAGAAATTCAGGTCGGTCGCCTTGGGGTCGAAGGCCGACTTGGCAGGCGCGCGCATGGAGGTGCTGATGAGCTTGTGTGCATCGGCACGTTCCCAGTCTTCCGGCACACGCTGGCCGTTGGTCACGCCGCGCAGCACCATCTGGTGGCGGATCAGTGCGTCGATGGCGGGGCCAAGCTTCACGGCCTCGTCCACCTTGGACAGGATGGCTTGCTGAGAACCTTCGGTCTTGAATGCGGTGAGCACGTCATCGAGCGTGTCGCCATGGCAGCCTGCGTTGAGCACCAGCAGGCGGTTGACGTGGGGCAGGTCCAGCACGTCCAGCATGTCGCGCTTGCGCGGGTCGCGGGGGGCCACGCCGGTGGTGTCGATCAGCACCATCTTCTTGCCGCTGAGCAGGCCCAGCAGGTCTTGCAGCGCGGCGCGGTCGTGCGCCAGATGGGCCACGATGCCCAGCATGCGGCCGTAGCTGCGCAGCTGCTCGTGCGCGCCCACGCGGTAGGTGTCCAGGGTGATCAGGCCCACGCTGCCCGGGCCATGGATGCGCGCACACAGCGCGGCCAGCTTGGCTGTGGTCGTGGTCTTGCCAACGCCGGTGGAGCCCACCATCGCGAAGATGCCGCCTTGCTCATACAGCGGAGGCTCGGCCAGGTCGGTCTTGAGGTTGCGCTCCAGCACATCCATCAGCCAGCGCACCGACTCGGCGGCCGACAGGTCTTCCGGCATGCGTTCGAGCACGGCGCGGGCCAAAGATGGGGAGTAGCCTGCACGGATCATCTTGAGCATGAGGTTGGACTGGATCGGGTTCTGGCGCGCCTGGCCCAGCCAGGCCATGGTGTTAAAGCGGTCTTCGATCAACTCCCTCATGGCATGGAGTTCATTCATCACGCTTTGCTGGTTGTTGTTCGACTGGGCCAGGTGGGCGCTGGCGGCTTCCTGCCGGCGGCGTGGAGGCTCTGGCGGAATGTCCATGGGGATGCTGCGCAGCGGGTTGTGGCGCACCACGGCGGGTGCTGGCATGCGTTCGCGCTCGGGCTCCTGGTCGCGGCTGCGCTCCGACAAGGTTTGTGGTTCGGCCGGGCCGTTGAGCGCCTCGTGGCGGCGGCGCAGCATGCGCTCGCGCACGTAGTCCTGGAACGACAGCGTGCTCATCGCCAGCTGCTCGGTGTCTTCCTCGACCGCGTTGCGGCCCAGGGTGCTGGCTGCGGCGGTCTGGCTGGCGCGCTGGGGGGCGCTGCGCGCCGGTGTGGGGGCCAGCAAGGGCGGGTTGCTGGACGCGCCTGCACTTCCATCCAGGGCCGACAGCGTGTCTTCGGCCGTGGCCACAACCTCGACGCCGTTGGCCGTGGGGCGGTTGGACAGGATGAGGGTGCCCTCTCCAAAGGCCATGCGCGCCTTGGCCAATGCCTCGCGGGAGGTGGGGGCGGTAAAGCGTTTGATGTTCATGCTGATGCACCTCTAAGGATCGGCCCAATGCGGATGGTGTGGGTCTCTGGGATTTCACTGTGCGCAAGCACCTGCAGCCGGGGCGCCACACGGCGCACCAAGCGGGAGATGGCGTTGCGGATCTGGTCGGGAACCAGCAGGCAGGCGGGCAGGCCCATCTCTTCCTGCTTGAGGGCCACCTCGGCGGCCTTTTGCGTGAGGATGTCGGCCACGCCGGGGTCCAGAGCCGGTCCTGCTGCGTTGCCCAGGGCTTGCACCAGCAGGCGCTCCAGGCCCGGCTCGATCGCAATCACGTTGAGTTCGCGGGTGGGGCCGTAAATCTGCTGGACGATGGCGGGCGACAGCGCAATGCGCACGCGGCGGGCCAGCTCGACCGGGTCTGTGATGCCACCAGCGTGCTCGGCCAGCGTTTCGATGATGGTCCGGATATCGCGGATGTGCACAGACTCTTCCAGCAGCAGCTGGAGGACCTTCTGGAACGTTGCGATGGAGACCATTTTGGGGACCACTTCTTCGATGAGCTTGGGGGCCAGCTTGGCCACGTGCTCCACCAGTTGCTGGGTTTCTGTGCGACTCAGAAGCTTGGCGGCTTGCACTTGCATCAAGTGTGACAAATGGGTGGCCATCACGGTTTCGGAATCAACGACGGTAAAACCCGCCATTTGTGCGGCTTCCTTCTGCCGTTCGTCGATCCAGTGGGCTGGCAGGCCAAAAGCGGGGTCGGTGGTGGGGGTGCCGATCAGGGGCGTGGTGATACCGCCAGGGTTGATGGCCAGGAACATGCCGGGGAAGGCCTCGCCTTCGCCCACCACCACGCCACGCAGCGTGATGCGGTAGCCGCTGGGCTTGAGTTCGAGGTTGTCGCGCACATGCACGGCGGGCGGCAAGAAGCCCACTTCTTGCGCAAACTTGCGGCGCACGCCCTTGATGCGGGTGAGCAGGTCGCCCTGGCGGCTCTTGTCCACCAGGCTGATCAGGCGGTAGCCCAGCTCCAGGCCCAGCAGGTCTATGGGTTGCAGGTCGTCCCAGGTGGCTTCGCCATCGCTGACCGGGGCGGGCGGTGCTTCGACTTCGGGCGGAACTTTCTGGCGTTCGTACAGCACCCAGGCGGCGTAGCCCAAGAGGCCGCCCATGGTCAGGAACACCATGTGGGGCATGCCGGGGATCACGCCCAGCAGCAGCAGGATGCCGGCGGTCACGCCCAGCACGCGGGGCGACATGAAGAGCTGCTGCACGATCTGGCGGCCCATGTCGTGGTCCTTGCCCACGCGCGAGATCACCATGGCCGCAGCCACCGAGATCAGCAGGCCGGGAATCTGCGCCACCAGCGCATCACCAATGGCCAGCAGGATGTAGCTATCAGCCGCCTGCTTGGCCGAGAGGTCGTGCTGCAAAACCCCGATGGCAAAGCCACCGATGATGTTGATAAAGAGAATCAGGATGCCAGCGACCGCATCGCCGCGCACGAACTTGGAGGCACCGTCCATGGATCCGAAGAAGTTGGCTTCTTCCGCCACTTCGGCGCGGCGGCGCTTGGCTTCTTTTTCGTCGATCAGGCCCGCGTTCAGGTCGGCGTCCACGGCCATCTGTTTGCCGGGCATGGCGTCCAGCGTAAAGCGCGCCGACACCTCGGCAATGCGCTCGGCGCCCTTGGTGATCACCACAAAATTGATCACCACCAGGATGGCGAACACGATCAGGCCGACGGCAAAGTTGCCGCCGATCAGGAAGTGGCCGAAGGCCTCGATCACCGCACCGGCGGCGCCCGGGCCGGTGTGGCCTTCGAGCAGCACCACGCGCGTGGAGGCCACGTTCAGCGACAGGCGCATCAGGGTGGTCAGCAGCAGCACCGAGGGAAAGGCTGCGAAATCGAGTGGCCGCAGCATGTAGGCCGCCACCATCATCACCATCAGGGCGACGGCGATGTTGAGCGTGAAAAACGCATCCAGCAGCCAGGGCGGGATGGGCAACACCATGAGCGCCAGGATCGCCACCACCAGCAGTGGTGCCGACAGGCCTTGCAGGGCGCCTGCATTGGTGCCCGCCCATTGTCGAAGAGACGTTACGGAGGTGTTCATACGGCGGCGCTTTGCACGGGAGTGCGGTTCAGCGGATCAAGTTCAGGCGGAACGAAGGGCTCCACCAAGCTGTCGGGCATGCGGCCTTCGCCACGCAGGGCGGCCTTGAGGCGGTAGACATAGGCCAGCACCTGGGCCACGGCGGTGTAGAGCGTGGCGGGAATGGCCTGGTCCAGTTCGGCATGCGCATACAGCGCCCGGGCCAGCATGGGCGACTGCAGCACGGGCACGTCGTGCGCCTTGGCCACGTCGCGGATCTTGAGCGCGATGAGGTCGGTGCCGCGCGATATCACTTGGGGGGCACTCATGGTCTTTTCGTCGTACTTGAGTGCCACCGCGTAGTGGGTGGGGTTCATCACCACGAAATCGGCCTTGGGAACTGCGCCCACGCTGGCGCGGTCGGCAATCTCGCGCTGCTTCTGGCGGATGCGGCCCTTGGTGTGGGGGTTGCCGTCGGATTCCTTGTGCTCCTGCTTGACTTCCTCGTGCGACATCTTCAGGCGCGACTTGAAGAAGTAGGCCTGCAGCGGCACGTCCACCAGCGCGGCCAGGAACACGACCAGCAGCAGCAGGCTCATGCCCGAAGTCAGCCAGTCAGCCAGCTGGCGGATGGCCATGGGGGAGGGCTGCAGCACCAGCATGGCCACGGTGTCGATGCTGTTGCCCATGAACTTCCAGGCCACATAGCTCAGGATCGCGGTCATCAGCACCATCTTGGCCACGTTGGCCATCTGCTGCTTCGAGAACAGGTTGGCCAGGCCCGAGATCGGGTTGAGCCGGTTGAACTGCGGCGTGATTGGCTTGAGGCTCAGGATCCAGCCGCCAGCACCAATGGCGCTGATCAGGGCGGCGGCGCTGGTGAGGATGGCAAACACTGCACTGGCCACCAGGCCCACCACCACCATGTCCTGCAGGCGCTTGAGCATGGTGCCTGGCGCCATGACGGTGGCGGCGTCAAAAGCCAGTTGCTGGCTCATGGCCCGCTGCATGTGATCCATCAGCTGTGGCGCCAGCACCAGCAGGCAGGCGGCCCCGGCACCCAGAATCGCCAGGTGAGAGAGATCGCGCGAGCGTGCTCCCTGGCCGTCTTCGCGCGTTTTCTGCAGCTTGCGCTCTGACGCGGGTAGGCTTTTTTCTTGGCTGGATTCCATGGTGGCATGACGGCTGGTGTCATGCCATTGTCGTGAGCAGCCCGGAAATCTAAAGCTGGATAAGGGGGCTGCAGCCCCCTCTTTTCCATGCGGGCCGAAGGGGCCTTGCCTGCGTGGCCTCACCCGACAAAGGGTGGGTGGTGCCGGGATGGAATACTAAAAAAGATAGCTGCTAACGCTTGATGGACAAGCGCTAGCAGCCATTTTGACCGCAGAAAGCCCTGGACGGGCTCAGAACCCGAGGCTGGCCAGCAGGTCGTCCACCTGGGACTGGTCGGTGACCACGTCGGGGGTGTGCTCGGGATCCACCACGGGGCCCTGCAGGTGCTGAGGGCGAGGTGGCTCGGCGGGCACCTGCGCGTTGGGTGGGGCCGTTTGAATCAACAGCTGGACCAGCTGGTCTTCAATGGTGGCCGCCAGGTTGACCACGCGGGCGATCACCTGCCCCGTGAGGTCGTGAAAGTCCTGCGCCATCATGATTTCGGTGAGGTGCGTGTCGGCTTCCTTGGTCACGCGCTCCACATCGGTCAGGAAGTTGAAGATCTCGCCCTTGGCCACGGCCGCCACCGGGTCGGCCACCAGCGAGTTGACGACCCGGCGCGTTTCCGCCGCGATGTAGTCATGCTGGGCTTTGGCCTGTTCGACGCGGTTGAGCACCTTCTCGGCCGCTTCACCCGTCAACCGCGCGATGTAGGACAGGCGGCTTTGCGCGTCGGGCAGTTCGCCCATGGAGCCGCGCAGTTTGTCGGCATAGCCCAGTTCGTTGAGCGAATCGTGCAGCTGGCGCGTCAGCTGGCCAATCTTGTGGTGTACATCGGCAGGCGGCTGGCTGTTGTCCGGTGTGTCGTCCATGGTGTCATAGCCCCATCTTTTTCAGGATCAAGGTCACTTTTTCTTCCAGCGTGGCCTTGGTGAAGGGTTTGACGATGTAACCCGCTGCGCCACCCTGGGCGGCTGCCACGATGTCTTCCTTGCGGGCTTCGGCTGTGACCATGAGGACGGGCAAGTGCTTGAGCTTGTCGTCCTTCTTGATTTCAGCCAGCAGCTGAAAACCGTTCATGTTGGGCATGTTGATGTCCGTCACCACGAAGTCGAACTTGCTGTTGCGCAGCTTGTTCAGAGCGGCCACGCCATCTTCGGCCTCGTCGGCATCGGCAAAGCCGCTTTCCTTGAGCAGATTGCGCACGATGCGCCGCATGGTGGAGAAGTCGTCAACGATCAAAAAACGAAGGGCTGTGGTCACTTGGGACCCTTTCGGTCGAGAATTACTGTAGGCATTGTCATGGGTGGCAGGTTTGGTGACAAGTCGTAACTGTTACCTGCTTGGGGGGGGATTTTCCCGCTTTTCATTCAGCAGTTCTGTGGAAGTGATTTCGGGAATCCCTTTGCCCATGAGTCGTTCTTCGGCCTCGCGGGTCAGCACCGTGATGGTGATGCGCCGGTTGGCGGGTGCGCGCGGGTTGTTTGGCTCCAGCAGATCGCTGGCCGCCAAGCCCACCACACGTCCCAGTTTAGCGTCTGGCATGCCAGCCGACACAAGCTCGCGGCGTGAGGCATTGGCGCGGTCGGCCGACAGCTCCCAGTTGCTGTAGCCCCGGTCGCTGTTGCCGTAAGGCACGGCGTCGGTGTGCCCGGCCAGGCTGATGCGGTTTTCCACCCCGCCCAGCGCAGCGCCAATCTCGCGCAGGATGTCGCGCATGTAGGGTTTCACCAACGCGCTGCCGCTGTCGAACATGGGGCGGTTCTGGTCGTCGATGATCTGGATCTGCAGGCCGTCGGGGGTGATGTCGATGCGGATCTGCGACTTGTATTCGTTCAGGCGCGGGTTTTCGGTGATGAGCGCATCGATCTTGGCCTCCAGGGCCTTGATGCGGTCCTGGTCCTGTTTGGCGCGCTCGGCGCGGGCGGCGTCAATGCTCATGCGGCGCTGCTTGGCCTCATCCACGTCAGAGCGTCGCACCTGCCCGTGCACCTTGGACAGATCGTTGCCCCCGCCCGGGATCACGCTGGAGCTGTTGCCCGCGCCGTCGCCGCCGGTCATGGCCACCTTGAGCGGCGACGCGAAATACGCGGCGATCCCCTGCAGTTCGCCCTTGGCCGTGGAGCCCAGCAGCCACATCAGCAGGAAGAACGCCATCATCGCCGTCACGAAGTCGGCATAGGCGATCTTCCAGGCGCCGCCATGCACCGCATGGCCGCCTTTCTTGATGCGCTTGATGATGATGGGCTGGAGTTTTTTTTCTGCCATGGCGTTTGGGGCTTCGCGGCGCGGACGTCGCTACTTCTTGCCTTTCACATGCCCCTCCAGCTCGGAGAAGCTGGGGCGGACGCTGGAGAAAAGCACCTTGCGGCCAAACTCGATGGCCGTGGCGGGGTTGTAGCCCTGCATGCTGGCCAGCAGGGTGGACTTGATGCACTGCAGCTCCTTGGCGGCGTCTTCGGTCTTTTGCTCGACCAGGCCACCCAGGGGCTCGACCACACCGTAGGCCAGCAAGATCCCGAGGAACGTGCCTACCAGCGCCGAGCCGATCATGCCGCCCAGCACCGAGGGCGGCTGGCCCACCGAGCCCATGGTGTTCACAACGCCCAGCACGGCGGCCACGATCCCGAAGGCAGGCAGGGCACCGGCCAGGCGGGCCAGCGCGGCCACGGGGGCGTGGGCTTCCTGGTGGTGGGTGTCGATCTCGCTGTCCATCAGCGCCTCGATCTCATGGGAGTTGAGGTTGCCCGACACCATCATGCGCAGGTAGTCGGTGGTGAACTCGATCACGTGGTGGTCGCTGCCCACGGTGGGGTATTTCTTGAAGATCTCGGACTCGTGGGGCGCTTCCACATCCTTTTCGATCGCCATCAGCCCTTCCTTGCGGGCTTTTTGCAGGATGTCATAGAGCATGGCCATCAGCTCCATGTAACGGGCCTTGGTGTATTTGGAGCCCTTGAGCGCCATCGGAATGGCCGCCAGGGTGGCCTTGATCACCTTGGGCTGGTTGTTCACCACGAAGGCGCCCAGCGCGCCGCCCAGAATGGTGATGATCTCGAAGGGCAGGGCCTTCAGGATCACGCTGATGTTCCCTCCGTGCACGATGTACACACCGAAGATGCAGCCTAGGCAGACAACGTAACCAATGATGACGAACATGCTGTAGACGTGTTGGGCGGCAGCCGGGGGCTAAACAGGTGGGCGGGTCGAGCCGCTGGCAACGCGGCTTACCGAAGGTTACTGCAAATGTATCGGATTGAAGAGTGTGGAATGCACTCAAGAGCGCCATCAACACGGGCCTTCTCCGGGAAATGGCGCCATCGCCACACCTTTGCCTCTTTTGCCGGAGTTTTGAGGGTTATCTTGAGGCGCATATTTTGTGAAAAATGCCTCTGTCGATTGATGGCAAAAGGTTTTGTGCTATATAAAATATAGCAATATTCCAATTGTCTGCACCCATCTCCATCTGCGCACGGTGCCAATCCCTGTATTTGGCCCGTATTTCCACAGTGACAGGGCCTTTTGGCGGCGCAGGGGCTGGACTATGCTGCGGGCATGAAAGCCGTACTGCTCGCGGGGGGGCTGGGAACCCGCATCTCGGAAGAGTCGCACCTGCGTCCCAAGCCAATGATCGAAATCGGTGGGCGGCCCATCCTTTGGCACATCATGAAGATGTATGCCGCGCATGGCGTCAACGACTTCATCATCTGCCTGGGCTACCGGGGCTACGTGATCAAGGAATATTTCGCCAACTACTTCCTGCACATGTCCGACGTGACCTTTGACATGGCCAACAACCGCATGGAAGTGCACCACCGCCATGCCGAGCCCTGGCGCGTGACGCTGGTGGACACGGGTGAAAGCACCATGACCGGCGGTCGCCTGCGCCGGGTGCAGGAATACCTGCCCGCGGGCGAGCCCTTCTGCTTTACCTATGGCGACGGCGTGGCCGATCTCGACATGACGGCCCAGTTCGCCTTTCACCGCGCCCATGGCCGCCAAGCCACGGTGACGGCCGTGCAGCCGCCGGGCCGCTACGGCGCCCTGGTGCGTGACGGCGACACGGTGGCTGGGTTCGAGGAAAAACCGCGTGGCGATGGCGGGTGGATCAACGGCGGTTTTTTTGTGCTGCAGCCCGAGGTCATTGACTACATCGACAGCGACGCCACCAGCTGGGAGCTGGAACCCATGGCCCGCCTGGCCACCAGCGGCCAGCTGCGCGCCTTTGAGCACACCGGCTTCTGGCAGCCCATGGACACGCTGCGCGAGAAGAACCTGCTCGAAGACCTGTGGCAATCGGGCCGCGCACCCTGGAAATGCTGGTGAGCACGATGCGCCCTGATCCCGACTTCTGGCGCGGCAAGCGCGTGTTGCTCACCGGCCACACCGGCTTCAAAGGCGCTTGGCTGGCCCTGTGGCTGCAGCGCCTGGGCGCGCAGGTCACCGGCGTGGCGCTGCCGCCCGCCACCGAGCCCAACCTGTTCACCCTGGCCCAGCTGGGGCAGGCCGCGCCGGGCATGGAGAGCCACTTTTGCGACATCCGCAGCCCCCAGGCCCTGGCCATGCGCGTGCGCGCCGCCCGGCCCGAAGTGGTGCTGCACCTGGCCGCGCAGGCGCTGGTGCGGCCCGGCTATGCAGCGCCGCTGGATACCTTTTCCACCAACGTGATGGGCACGGCGCACTTGCTCGATGCCTTGCGTGGGCTGGCTGGCGCGCGCGTGGCCGTGGTGGTCACCACCGACAAGGTCTACCGCAACCGCGAATGGGCCTACCCCTACCGCGAGGACGATGCCCTGGGCGGGCACGACCCCTACAGCGCGAGCAAGGCCGCCACCGAGCTGGTCACGGCCAGCTACCGTGACTCCTTCCTGGCCGCCCAGGGCGTTGCTGTGGCCACCGCCCGCGCGGGCAATGTGATAGGCGGCGGCGACTGGGCGCAAGATCGCCTGCTGCCCGACGCCGTGCGCGCCTGGGAAAAGGGCGCAACCTTGCTCATACGCCGCCCCCAGGCCACGCGCCCCTGGCAGCATGTGCTGGAGCCGCTGGCCGCCTACCTGCGCCTGGCCCAGCGCCTGTGGGAATCGCCCGCGCTGGCCGGTGCCTACAACTTTGGCCCGCTGCCGCACGAGGCAGCCACGGTCAAAGATGTCATCGAATTGGCCTCCACCGCCTATCCATCAAGCGCTACCAGCTATGAAAAAGAGAGCGAAGGCCCGCACGAAGCCGGCTGGCTCGCACTCGAAACCGCCCACGCCCGCCAGGTGCTGGGCGTGGCGCCGCACTGGTCGCTGAACACTGCCGTGGCCCGCACCATGAACTGGTACCGCCAGCAACATGGCGCCGCCGACGCTCGCGCGCTGTGCCTGGCCGACATCGACGCCTGGGAGGCCCGCCCATGAGCCGACTGGCCCTGGCGCCACTGTCGCTGGCGGGGCTCTTCCGTGTGGTGCGCCAGCCCCTGGTGGACGAGCGCGGCTTTTTTGCGCGCCTGTTCTGCGCCGATGAACTGGCGGGCGCAGGCTGGACAGCCCCCATCGCCCAGATCAATCAGAGCTACACAGCCCTCACAGGCACCGTGCGCGGCATGCACTACCAAAAGCCGCCGCACGCCGAGATGAAACTCGTGACCTGCCTGCGTGGCGAGGTCTGGGATGTGGCCGTGGACCTGCGCCAGGGCTCGCCCACCTTTTTGCAGTGGCATGCCGAGCATTTATCCGCAGACAACGGCAACGCGCTGCTGATCCCGCCCGGTTTTGCCCACGGCTTCCAGGCGCTGACCGACCATGCCGAGCTGCTGTATTGCCATTCAGCCGCCTATGCACCTGCCGCCGAAGCGGGCCTGAACCCGCTGGACCCGCGCCTGGCCGTGGCTTGGCCGCTGCCGGTGGGGCAAATGTCGCCCCGCGACGCAGGCCAGCCCGGGATGACCGAAGAATTCGAAGGAGTGTGCCTGTGAAGTGCCGACACTGCGGCAGTCCGCTGCAACTGCCGTTCCTGGACCTGGGCAGCGCGCCGCCGTCCAACGCCTACCTGAGCGAGGCCGTGCTGCGTGCGCCCGAAACCTGGTTCCCCCTGCGCCTGCTGGTCTGCGAAACCTGCTGGCTGGTGCAGACCGAAGACCACGCCGGGCGCGAGGCGCTGTTCACCGACGACTACGCGTACTTCAGCTCGTTCTCATCGTCCTGGCTGGCCCATGCCAAGGCCTACGTCGAGGCGATGCGAGAGCGCCTGGGCCTGACCGCTGCGAGCCGCGTGGTCGAGGTCGCGTCCAACGATGGCTACCTGCTGCAGTACGTGCAGGCGGCGGGCATCCCCTGCTACGGCGTGGAGCCCACCGCCAGCACGGCGGCGGCGGCTCGCGCCAAAGGCATAGCGGTGGTGGATCGGTTCTTTGGCGTGGCGCTGGCCGACGAGCTGGCCGCTGCCGACCGCCAGGCCGACCTGATCGCCGCCAACAACGTGCTGGCGCATGTGCCCGACATCAACGACTTTGTGGGCGGCTTCACGCGGCTGCTCAAGCCCCACGGTGTGGCCACCTTCGAGTTTCCGCACCTGCTGCGCATGGTGGAGGGGTGCCAGTTCGACACGGCGTACCACGAGCACTACTCGTATTTGTCGCTCACGGCGGTGCAGTGCATCTTTGCGGCCAACGGCCTGATGGTGATCGATGTGCAGGAGCTGCCCACGCATGGCGGCAGCCTGCGCGTGTTTGCCGCCCGCGCCGATACCGTGGGCCACCCGCAGGCCAGCGCCGAAGGCGCCGCCCGCGTACAGCAACTGCTGGCCAACGAGGCAGCGGCGGGCATGCTGGGCGCAGGTTTTTACAGCGATTTTCAGGCCCAGGCCATACGGGTCAAGCGCGAGCTGCTCATATTTTTGCTCCAATGCCAGGCCGACGGCATCACCGTGGGCGCCTACGGCGCGGCCGCCAAGGGCAACACCCTGCTCAACTTTGCGGGTGTGCGGCCCGACCTGCTGCCCTATGTGGTGGACAAGAACCCCGCCAAACAAAGCCAGTACTTGCCCGGCAGCCACATCCCGGTGGTGAGCGAGGCGCACCTGCGCGCCCACAAGCCGCAGCGCATCCTGATCCTGCCCTGGAACCTGCGCAGCGAAGTGGCCGAGCAACTCGACTACACGCGCAGCTGGGGCGCGCAGATGGTGGTGGCCGTGCCGCGCCTGGAGGTGTTCTAGGTGATCGAGCTGCACCCCACCGCCAAGGTTTCGCACCTGGCCGACATCGAAGACTCGGTGCGCGGCACGCGCATCGTGGTGGGCGCACATTCGGTGATCGACAGCTTCGTCAAGGTCAAGCCTGCGGGCGGCAGCGGCGACCTGGTGGTGGGCGAACATGTGGTCATCAACGCGGGCTGCGTGCTCTACACCGGCAACGGCATCCACATTGGAAATTACGTGGCGATTGCCGCCAACTGCACCTTTGCGCCGGTCAACCATGCCTATGCCGAACGTGGCCGGTTGATCCGCGAGCAGGGCTTTCTGCCCAGCAAGGGTGGCATCGTGATTGAGGACGACGTGTGGATCGGCGCTAACTGCGTGCTGCTCGACGGCGCCGTGCTGCGGCGCGGCTGCGTGGTGGGCGCAGGCTCCATCGTGCGCGGGGAGCTGCTGGCGTACACCGTGTATGCGGGCCAACCGCTGGCGGCCGTGGGGGAGCGCCGGTGACGGACTTGCCCCCTTCGACGTTTACGGTGCTGGGCGCCACGGGCTACATCGGCAGCCGCCTGGTGGCGCACCTGCGGGCCCAGGGCCACACAGTGTGGGCGCCACCGCGCGGCGATGCCGACGTGTTCACCCGCGCGCTGGGCCATGCGATCTATTGCGTGGGGCTCACCGCCGACTTCCGCACGCGCCCGTTCGACACCGTGGACGCCCATGTGGGCCTGCTGGCCGAGGTGCTGCGGCGCGCGCAGTTCGACTCGCTGCTTTACCTGTCATCCACCCGCGTCTACATGGGGGCGGCGAGTACCCAAGAAGACGCAGCCTTGTCTGTGAGACCGGTCGACCCCTCGTACCTGTACAACCTCACCAAGCTCACCGGTGAATCGCTGTGCCATGCCTGCGGGCGCCCCGGGGTGCGCGTGGCGCGCTTGTCAAACGTGGTGGGGCCGGGTATGGACTCCGCATCGGGCAACCTGGTGGCCGACCTGCTGCGCCAGGCGCGGCAGGGCCACATCGTGCTGCGCTCCGATCCGCAGTCCGCCAAGGACTATGTGCACGTGGACGACCTGCTCGACGGGTTGCCGCGCATTGCGCTGGCGGGCCGCGCGAGTGTCTACAACGTGGCCAGCGGCGTGCAGATAACGCATCGGCAGTGGCTGGAGTGGCTGGCCAGCACCCACGCGGCGACCTTCGCCATCACAGAGCCTGCGCCGTGGCAGGGGTTCGCACCCATCGATGTGACGCGCCTGCGCGATGAATTCGCTTGGAAGCCCCGTCGCATCCTGGTTGACGGCGAGGCGTGGTAATTTTTTACGACAGAGAAGGGAAACGGATATGGCAAACCATTTGCACCCGGTATTTTTCGGAACCACGGAACCCGCAGCCTTCCTGCAAGGCATTCAGCAAGCGGTGAACCAAATCAGCGGCCAGGACGGCATCTACGCGGGTGACAATCTTTTCACCTACCACCGCAATTTGGGTTTTCTGGAAGATGAGCCACTGATGCGCGCGTTTAATGCGCACGCCGGTACGGAAATCGAAAAGGCCGTGCTGTGGCGCATATCCACAGTGCTGTGGGGTGTGCGCAATGGGCTGCGGCTGGAGGGGGATTTTGTGGAGTGTGCCTGCTACAAGGGCACAACGGCGCGCATTGTGTGCGATGCGGTGGACTTTGCCAGCCGCCAGGATCGCCACTATTACCTTTATGACCTGTTCGACCACGACCCCTCGCTCCCGCACCACGCCATGCCGGAGCACAGCAAGCAGTTGTATGCGCAGGTGAAAGAGCGGTTCTCCGGCTTTGGCAACGTGACCGTGACGCAAGGCAAAGTGCCCGACGTGCTGGCCGAGGTCGCGCCCCGCAAGATCGCCTTCATGCACCTCGATATGAACAATGCGGAGGCTGAGGTTGGCGCGCTGGAAGTGCTGTTTGAACGCATGGTTCCGGGGGCTGTACTGATTCTGGATGACTATGGCTGGCTCGCGTACCGGGCGCAAAAGCTGGCCGAGGACCCTTGGTTTGCCAAGTATGGCTACCGTGTGCTGGAAATGCCCACGGGCCAGGGCCTGTTGATCAAATGAAAGGCATGACCATGCATCCATCAGAACAATTTCGCCTGGAGCGGCAAGCGCGTCTGGAATCGTATGCCAAAGATGGGGCGTTTCAGACCTTGTCGCGCGACTGGCTGCAAGCTTCCATGCAGCGGCAGTACGTCTACAACTTCGACTGGATGGGCCGGCCCATCATCCAGTATCCGCAGGACATGGTGGCCATGCAAGAACTGGTGTGGCGTGTGCGGCCCGACCTCATCATAGAGACCGGCATCGCCCACGGCGGATCGCTGGTGCTCAGCGCCTCGCTGCTGGCGCTGCTCGACATGAGCGATGCGATTGAAGCCGGCACCACGATGGACCCGCGCGTCTCGCGCCGCAAGGTGCTGGGCGTGGACATCGACATCCGCGCGCACAACCGCGCCGCCATCGAAGCCCACCCCATGGCCAGCCGCATCGCGATGGTCCAAGGCTCGGCAGTGGCGCCCGAGGTGGTGCGGCAGGTGCACGAGTTTGCCCAGGGCTACCAGCGTGTGCTGGTGTGCCTGGATTCCATGCACACGCACGACCATGTGCTGGGCGAACTCAACGCCTACGCGCCGCTGGTCACCCCCGGCAGCTACTGCGTGGTGTTCGACACCTTTGTGGAAGACATGCCGCCCAAGTTCTTTGCCGACCGTCCCTGGGACGTGGGCAACAACCCCAAGACGGCGGTGCACCAGTGGCTGGCCGGCCACCCGGAGTTCGAGATCGACGCCGAGATGGAGCAGCGCCTGCAGGTCACGGTGGCGCCGCACGGGTTTCTGCGCCGCAAGGGGTGATGGCGCGCCCCTTGGGATGAAAATCTGATTAAAAACACCGGCTAGCGCTTTTGGGATAAGCGCTAGTAGCTATGAAATTTGAAGCATTTGCCTGAACGGGGCAATCCCTGTGTCCAGGCTCCGAGCGCTTCAGGCTGCGTAACCGGAACCCAGGCCCATCGCCTGCGTGGCATGCCGCAAATAGGTCACGGCAAATTCGGTGTGGCCGTGGGCATGTTCTACCTCGGCCAGGCAGGCCAGGGCCACCGGGTCGTTGGGAACGGCGCTGAGCACGGTTTCGGCCAGCTCGGTCACGGCGATCCAGTGGCGGTCCTTGAGAGCCGGGCCCGCGCTGGTGTCTGCGCCGGTGGCAGGTGTGGGCGGCGGGGCGGCCTTGGCCTTGTCCACCAGGTCCTGCAGGCGCTGGTGGGCCTCGTGCAGGCTCACGCGCTGGCCGGGTTTCAGGCCCACGCCGGGAACGGGTGGCTGCGTCCAGGCCTCGGGCAGCTGGGGCAGCCAGTCCTGGATCGCCTGGGCCTGGGCGGCGGGATCGTCCGGGTGTTCGGCCCGGGCCAGCCACTGCAGCCACATCACGCGCAGGCCTTCGGCAAAGTGGTGGTTGAAGATGTCCTCGCGCATCAGGGCGGAGGCCTCCACATCAGCGCGCAGCCCTTGCCGCAGGGTGTTCAGCGCCTCTACATCGGCCGCCAGGCCCGTGGCGATGCGCACATAGTCTTCGGGCGTCTCGGCCAGCCACTCGGTGCGGCCCAGGTAGGCCAGCAGGCCCACGCCCATGCGGCTCTTGAAGCTCTCACCCACCATCGACACGATGGGCAGGCCCATCCACAACACGTCGAAGGTGGTGGTGCCCCCCGTGAGCGGGAAGGGGTCGAGCGCAATGTCGATGCGGTGGTAGGTGAGGTACTGGTTGTCGTTATGCAGCCCGACCAGGTCAACCTGTGCCGGGGGCAGGCCCAGGCGCTCGCAGCGCTCTCGGTAGGCCTGCGCAAAATCGGGGCTGTCCAGGTTCTTGCCCTCAATGAGCAGGCGCGACCCTGGTACGGCGGCGAGCACGCGGCCCCACAGGGCCAGCACCTCGTCGGTGAGCTTGCCCAGGTTGTTGCACGAGCCAAAGGTGATGAAGCCGTTGGCGAGCGCAGGGGTTGGGCGCACCTGGTAGCGCGGCTGGTAGCGCCATAGCGGGTTGCGGCTCATGGGGCGGTAGCAGGCAAACAGCGTGGGCAGGCGGTAGAGCTGCTCGGTGTACTGTGCTTCGGCGCCGGGCGGGTCGGTGATCTCGTCGGTGAACTTGTAGTCCACGGCTGTGAGCCCGGTCGTGGCCGGGAACCCCAGCCACGACACCTGCACGGGGGCGGCCTTGTGGGCCAGGGTCAGCAGACCGTTGAGCCCTGTATGGCCCGCCAGGTCGATAAGGATGTCGATGTCCTCGGCGCGGATGGCCTCGGCCTGGTGCTGGGCGCTGAAGCCCGCCAGGCGCACGAAGTGGTCGACGTGGCGCTTCACCCGCTCGGTCACGTGGTCGTCGCGCGGGAATAGGTAGAACGCAAACACTTCAAACTGCCGCCGGTCCAGCTGCGCCAGCAGCCCCTCCACAAAGTACATGACCGAATGCACGCGGAAGTCGGGCGAGAGGAACCCAATCTTCAGGCGCTTCCAGGGCGATCCCCGGTGCTCGGCAAAACTCGGCCACCCGGACCGCAGGGGGGGCTCGAAGGTGGTGCCGTACTGCCGTGCCGCTGCCGACAGCTGGGCGGCGTCCACTGCAGGGTCGGCCAGCATAAAGAGCAGCTTGTTGGTGTAGTTGCCCGGGTCGCTGGGCCGCAGGGCGATGGCTGTTTCGCAGTCCTTGACCGCCTCGCGCACCTGGCCCAGCTCGCGCCGGTGGATGGCGCTTTGCATGAGTGCGGCAACGCGGTCGTGCAGGGTCTCGGCCAGGGCAGCGGCCTTCTGGCTGGCGTCAAAACCCTTGTCGTGTTGGGTCAGCAGGTAGCAGCATTCGGCCAGCTTGATCCAGCCAATGGCTTGCTGGGGGCGCAGTTCGCACACTTTTTCCAGCAGGGGCAGGGCGTCGATATTGCGTGCTTGCTCAATGAGCACGTTGGCATAGTTGACGAGTAGCTCGGCGTCTTCAGGCCAGTACACATAGGCCTGTCTGTAAGCCTTGAGGGCGCCGTCGAACTCGCGCTGCTTGTTCAGCGAGAAGCCCAGCAGCCGATGCGCGCTGAGGTGGCGACTGTTCTTGCGCAGGACCTGGCGGCACAAGCGGGTGAGAAGGGGCCAGTCGGCGGCAGCAAGTGCGGCCTGCAGGCGGGACGCGTCCTGTTCGGTGTGTTTGGTGTGCACGGTGGCGCCGATCTACGAGCAAAGGAGCGGGATGTGGAGGCAGTGTGCCATGTACAAAAGGGCCCGATGGGCCCCTTTGATGTTGCTGTTTCACTGCGCAGCGTGTGGTTTGGTCAGGTTACTTGAGCAGAGACAGCACGCCTTGCGGGATCTGGTTGGCCTGGGCCACCATGGCCGTGCCGGCCTGCTGCAGGATCTGGGCGCGCGACAGGTTGGCGGTTTCTGCCGCAAAGTCGGCGTCCTGGATGCGCGAGCGCGATGCCGACAGGTTTTCCGAAGTGATCTGCAGGCTGGCAATGCTGGTCTCAAAGCGCGACTGCATGGCGCCGAGCTTGGCTCGTTCTCCGCTGATGAAGGCCAGGGCCGAATCCACCGTCTTCAGGGCGTCCGTCGCATTGGTGAATGTGGTCACATCCAGGTTGGCGACGGTGTGCAGGCTGGAGCCGCCATTGTCCAGCTGGTTGCTGGCCGAGGTGACTGCGAAGGACTTCTCCGAATCCAGGGTGATGTAGCCACCTGTTGCGATGCTTTCTGCCGTGGCGTCGGCCGCCAGTGTCTGCGCTGTGCCGTTGCTGGCCCCGGCGGCGTCATAGCCGGTCACCGTCACGGTGGCTGCATTGGCATTCACGGTGTCGCCGATCACGATGTTGTTGCCGGTGGCGTTGGTCAGGATGATCTGCGTGCCGTCCGAGCTCAGCGAGGCGTTGATGCCCGTCTTGGCCGACTGCTCGTTGATGGCAGACACGGCGGGCGACAGGCGGTCCGTGCCGGTGCCGGAAGTCAGTGTGAACGAGATGGTGCGGGCAGCACCCACGTTGTCGCCTTCCAGCGTCAGCGAGTAGGAGCCGGCCGATGCCATGCCGCCCAGGCGCACTTCACTGCGTGCCGTGGCCGTCACACCGGTCTCTGCCTTGAGGGCATTGATCTGGTCGGCCGTGGTCTTGGCGGTGGCGTTCGATGCCACCGACATCGTGCCTGTGCCCAGGTAGCCGCTGATGGCGACGGAACCGGCGGTTACGCCGTTGACGACGGCCGCCGTGCCGCTGACAGCGGCTTGTGCGCCAATGCCCGAGCCGTTGGAGGCAATGTTCTGGTTGTTGCCATACACATTGGTGCGCAGGTTGGCCGTGGCTGCCACGATGGTCTGGTTGGCGTTGGCGCCCACCTGGAACTGCTGCGTACCAAAGGTGCCGTCCAGCAATTTCTGGCCGTTGAACTCGGTGGTTTGCGAAATCCGGTCAAGTTCTGCCACCAATTGACCGACTTCCTGTTGCAGGGCCTGGCGGTCGCCGGCGCTGTTGGAGGCGTTGGCCGACTGCACTGCCAGTTCACGGACCCGCTGCAAAATGTTGCCAGCCGACCCCATCGCACCTTCAGCCACCTGCGCCAGAGAAATCCCGTCGTTCGCATTGCGAACGGCCTGGTTCAGGCCGCGGATCTGGCTGGTGAAGCGCTCGGAAATCGCCAGGCCGGCGGCGTCGTCCTTGGCGCTGTTGATGCGCAGGCCGGACGACAGGCGCTGGATGGCTGTATTCAGCGACATCTGGCTGGTGCCCAAGTTGCGCTGGGCGGTCAGCGAGCTGATGTTGGTATTGATGGTTGCTGCCATGGCGAAACTCCTTAACGTCGCAAGACGGATCTGTTTGCCGGTTCAAGCGCACCCGTCCGGCTGTCAATGGGGGAACGATGGATGAATTGTGGAGACGCTGCTTTTGGGCGTTTGGGGGATAAGCGGCAAAAAAGTCGTACAACTTGTGCGTTTGCCCCTCAAGTTTTCCGGCGGCGACCCGAAAACAATTGCAACGGTCCGTAAGCGGCCCGCCGTTCACCAGATGGCCCGAGAGCACTGGCGAACCCCAGGAGGCCAGCGTGTTGCTGGCGACCCCGGCCGGCGGCAACGCCATATTCAGTCAGTTCTTTCAGGAGATTTGCAATGGCTTCCACCATCAATACGAACATCGCCTCGCTCACCGCCCAACGTAACCTGGGTACGAGCCAGACTTCCCTCAACACCTCCATCCAACGCTTGTCGTCGGGCCTGCGCATCAACAGCGCCAAGGACGATGCCGCCGGCTTGGCGATTTCGGAGCGCTTCACCAGCCAGATCCGGGGTCTGAACCAGGCGGTTCGCAATGCGAACGACGGTATCTCCCTGGCGCAAACGGCTGAAGGCGCACTGAAGGCTTCCGGCGACATCCTGCAACGTGTGCGTGAACTGGCTGTGCAGTCGGCCAACGCTTCCAACAGCGCTGGCGACCGCCAAGCCCTGCAGTCGGAAGTCGGCCAGCTGGTCGCCGAGCTGGACCGCATCTCGCAAACCACCGAATTCAACGGCGCCAAGCTGTTGGATGGTTCGTTCGGCACGCAACAGTTCCAAGTGGGCGCCAACGCCAACCAGACCATCGTGGCGGCAACAGGCAACCTGCGCACCAGCGTCTATGGCAACAACCAGAACGTGGCTTCCAACGGCTCGGGCATTGGCGCACAGGCTCCCGTCAGTGGTACGACGGCCAATGCCAACGGCGTGACCGCCGGTTCCGTGGCCATCAGCGGCTACTTGGGCACAGGCACTCTGTCGGTGAACTCCAGCGCCACCGCCAAGGCCACGGCCGACCAGATCAATGCCCTCAAGGCAGACACCGGTGTGACTGCCACGGCACGCAGTGAAGTGCGCCTGGGCGGCATGGCATCGGCCGGTTCCTACTCGCTGACCCTGGAAGGCGACAACGTGGGTGCCGCCCGTACCGTGTCGTTCACACTGACTTCGGCCACTGGCACGGACCGTCTGTCGGCCGCTGTGTCCGCGATCAACGATCAGGCCGCCAAGACCGGGATCAACGCTTCGCTGAGTTCGGACGGTAACCAGATCATCCTGACCAACGCAACTGGCAATGACATCGTGGTGGGCGACACCTCCAATGCCAACGTCGCCACTGTGACAGTGACCGGCTACGACGCAGCAGGCGCTAGCAACGGTACGGCCCGCACTTTGGGCGCCGACACGACGGCGGAGCGCGTGAGCACCGGCGGCTACATCACGCTGGACTCGGAAAAGTCCTTCGCTGTGACCTCGGCCAGCAACCAGCTGGACAACGGTGGCTCTGCCCTGCAAACTGTGGCCAACCTGGATGTGACCACGTTCAGCAACGCGACCAACGCCCTGAAGACGGTGGACTCTGCGCTGGCCTTCATCAACGGTGAGCGTGCCAAGCTCGGTGCTCTGCAATCGCGCTTTGAAACGTCGATCAGCAACCTGCAAGTGACGTCGGAAAACCTTTCTTCCTCGCGTTCGCGTATTCTGGATGCCGACTTCGCCGCAGAAACGGCCAACCTGTCGCGTGCCCAGATCCTGCAACAGGCCGGTACGGCAATGGTGGCCCAGGCCAACCAGCTGCCCCAAGGTGTGTTGGCCCTGCTGCGTTAAGCGGCGGGCATGGCAACCAGGGCGTTGCAGCGCCCTGGTGGACCCCAGGCGGCGGCAGATTTCTGTCGCCGCCCTTTGGCTTTTTGGAAGGCGGGTGCCAGGACCGCTGGATAAGACGGGTTTCCTGGCGTGTTTACGGACGTTCTTGATCGCCGTTCGGCGCCATAATTTCCGTTGGACCAGTTCAGGAGGTTTGTATGGCAACCATTTCATCCCCAGGCGTCGGCACGAACGGACTTGATGTCAAGAGCATCATTTCCCAGTTGGTCACCCTGGAAAAGAGGCCCCTGGACACGCTGAAATTACAAGCGGCCACGGTCAATACCAAGATTTCTGCCTTTGGACAGATCAAGTCGCTGGTGTCCACGCTGCAGGACGCAGCGGGCAAGCTCACCAGCGTGACCGGTTGGAATGGCGTGGCCACCACGTCGTCCGACTCCAAATTTGTTTCCGCCACCGCAGTAGGGGGCACGCTTCCCACCACGTTCAGTGTCGAGGTCCAGAGCCTTGCCAAGGCGCAGGCCACCGCATCGGCTGCTTTGCTGCCCGTGGGTGGTGCGCTCGGATCCGGTACGCTGCGCCTCGAACTGGGCAAGTGGAGTGTTGCACCCGCGTCGTTCACACCTGGCAGCGGTCAGCCCGTAGACATCACTATCAGTGCGAGCGACAAGCTGTCGGACGTGGCCAGCAAGATCAACGGTGCCAATGCAGGGGTAACGGCGTCTGTACTCAGTGATGCGTCGGGCGAGCGCTTGCTGCTGCGCAGCAAGAGCACCGGCGAAGAGTTCGGGTTTCGCCTGAGTGTGATGGAGGGCGGCGACACCGACCCCCAGAGTGCAGGCAACACCGACGCCACAGGCTTGTCCCGCCTCGTCAACGGCGCCACGGTCACGCAGGCGGCCGCCGATGCCAAGGCCACGGTCAACGGGATCGCGGTGTCTTCGGCCACCAATACGTTTGCGTCCACGATTTCGGGCGTGACCTTCAAGGCCGAGCAAGTGACGACGGCTCCCATTGATATCACCGTGAGCAAGGACAACTCCGCGATCCAGTCCAACATTGATGGATTCGTGAAGGCCTACAACGCCATCAACCAGTTGCTCCAGGACGCCACCAAGTACGACGCCGCTACCAAGTCGGCCGGTTTGCTGCAAGGTGACTCCACGGCCGTAGCGCTACAAAACTCCCTGCGCAACGCCATCCAGTCGGTCACTACAGGGGGCGGTGCTTTCCAGCGGTTGGCGGACATTGGCATTACCCAGCAGCTGGGCGGAGACCTGGTGGTTGATTCCTCCAAGCTCACCAAGGCGCTGTCAGAGAACCCTGACGATGTGAAAAACCTGTTCCGCAATACCGGTGGCGGCTCCGCCGATGGAATTGCCGTCCAGCTGAAGGCGTTGACCACCAACCTGCTCTCCAACGACGGTTTTTTCAAATCCAAGGATGCCACCTTGCAGCTGAGCCTCAAGCGCAACAGCCAGGACCAGACGCGGGTGAATGAGAAGGTCGAGGCATTTGAAAAGCGCATCACACAGCGGTATAACGCGCTCGATACCCAGCTGAGCAGCCTCAATGGCCTGAACGCGTATATCTCACAGCAGGTCACTGCCTGGAACAAATCGACTGGTTAATCAGGGGCTTCAGTTTTCCTGGCACATGCCGATAACTTAAGTAATACCTCGGAAGGATTGTCAGCATGTTCAGCGCCTACAGCCCCCGTGCAGCCAACGCTTACCAGCGTATCAATGTGGAAACCAGCATGCACACGATGGACCAGCACCAGCTGGTCAGCCTGCTGTATGAAGGTGTCCTCAATGCCATCGCCACTGCGCGTGGCGCCCTGGCACGTGGTGATGTGCTGGCCAAAGTCAATGCCATCTCCAAGGCCGTGCGCATTCTGGAGGAGGGCCTGAGCACCTCGCTCGACAAGGTCGATGGGGGCGAACTGGCTGAAAACCTGGGTGCGCTGTACGACTACTGCATGCGCCGCCTGATCCTGGCCAACGCCCGCAACGACGACGCCATCATGCAAGAAGTCATGCGCCTGATCGAGCCCGTGGCCCAAGGCTGGAACGAAATCAAGAAAACCGGCACCGCGGCTTCGTCCGATGCGCCCGCCGCCACTGGCCAGCCTGTGCTGGTGGAGGCATAACCATGTCACACATGCTGATTGACTATTACAAGGCGATTGAAGACAGCAGCGCCAAGATGCTGGAGGCCGCCAAGCTCAAGGACTGGGACGGCGTGGTGCGCTACGAAGGCGCCTGCGCCGTGCTGATCGAGCAACTGCGTTTCAAGTCGCAAGAGCACGAACTGCTGCCCGAGCACAAACGCGAGAAGACCCGCATCATGCAGCGCATCCTGCGCAACGATGCCCAAATTCGCTGCCTCGCCGAGCCCTGGCTGGCGCAGTTTGAACACCTGTTCGAAGGCCAGCCGCAGATGATGCATTGAGACAGGCGCCGAGCCCAAAACTAAGCCGACCGCGAGGTCGGCTTTTTTACGGATAAAAATCGCCTGAAGCGCTTATAAATAAAACGTATTAAGCTATCAAATTAAGAGTAAAAAAATCGGCCCCCACCGCATGGAGCGAGTACGCCTTGGGTGGACGCAGCAAGGTCGCCGGTTGGGAGCGCTGCGCCCCCGTGATCGCATGCAAAAACAGTGCCTCTAGGGCTTATCCAAAAATCGCAGGTAGCTATCAAATGAGGGGTTTTCCGAGTCCCTGCTGTTCGATACTGGCGCGCCCCAAGGCCAGGGATGCCAAGCAAGGGCCGCCCCGCAGCGAGGGCATCGTCCCCTTGCCCACAGCGCGCAGCGCTGTGAGAGCGAGGGGAAGCGGCGCAGCCGCTCAGGGGAGTGTCGCTGCTAAACCTGCATGTTCATGATGTCGGTATAGGCTTGCACCATCCGGTTGCGCACATGCAGCGTGGCTTGAAAGCCGATCTGGGCCTTCTGGATCGCCACCATGGTTTCTTCGAGGCTGACAGAAGGGTTTTCCATCTGCACCTCGGTCTGCAGGTTCGAAGAGCGGTTTTGTGCGGCGCTGACCGACTGCAGTGCGCCTTTGAGCGCCCCCGAGAAACCCACGTCATTGGCGTCGTTTTGCGGCGCTGCAGCACGGCGCGCCACGCCAGCGCCCGTGAGCGGGGCGGTAGAGCTTGAGATGCGAAGGTCCATGGCTGTATCCGTGGGAATGGCGGTATGCTGCGTATCCTAGCCATCGCGCCGGGACCCATCGCTCTGAATTGATGGCCAAACGCGCGGCTTATCCAGCGAACATTTTGGAGGCGTGACCGAATAATCGACCCCACGCTTTGGTCCTTGCCGGGCCACCCTACTGGAAAGCAAGATGTCTGCAGTTGCTGAAATTCCTCTCACCCCCCCTGCCAGCCCGAACTGGCTGCAGCGGCTGTCTGCCCTCGACAGGGCGCAGCGCATGCGGCTGGGTGTGGGTGCGGCGCTGCTGGTGGCGGTGGCCATTGCGGCCATCGTGCTGGGGCGCCAGCCTGACTACCGCGTGCTGTTTGCCAATCTGAACGACAAAGATGGCGGTGCCATCGTGGCCCAGTTGTCGCAGATGAATGTGCCTTACAAGCACGCCGATGGCGGTGGTGCCATCCTGATCCCTGCAGACCGCGTGCATGATGTGCGCCTGCGCCTGGCCACCCAGGGCCTGCCCAAGGGTTCGGTGGCGGGTTTCGAACTGATGGAATCCAGCAAATTTGGGATGACACAGTTCCAGGAGCGCCTGAACTTTCAGCGGGGCCTCGAGGGCGAACTCACGCGCTCCATCCAGGCGCTGTCGTCGGTGCAGGGTGCGCGGGTGCATCTGGCGCTTCCCAACCAGAACGGATTTTTCCGGGAGCAGCAAAAGCCTTCGGCGTCGGTGCTGGTGAGCCTGCACCCGGGCCGTATTCTGGATCGGGCGCAGCTGGCGGGCATCGTGCACCTGGTGGCTTCCAGCGTGCCAGAGCTGTCTCCGTCCGCCGTGAGCGTGCTGGACGATACAGGCAAGCTGCTGTCCCAGTCGCCCGATACCGCCGCTGGAAACGGTGTGGATGCGCAGCAACTGCTGTATGTGCAGCAGATCGAGCAGCAGTACACCCGCCGGATCCTGGACATCCTGGAGCCCGTGGTGGGCCGCGACAACGTCAAGGCGCAGGTGACGGCCGAGGTGGATTTCACCCAGACCGAATCCACCTCCGAGCAGCACCGGCCCAACCTGGCCACCGATGCCAGCGCCATCCGCAGCCAGCAGGTGGTGGAAAGCACAGGTCCCCAAGGCAATCCGCTGCCCACTGGCGTGCCGGGCGCCACGACCAACCAGCCCCCTGCACCGTCTGCCGCGCCCATCAATGGCGCCAACCCGCCGCCCACCGCCGCCGGCCAGCAGGCTCAGGGCGCCCAAGCTGTGGGCAGCAAGCGCGAATCCATCACCAATTACGAGGTTGACAAGACGGTGCGCGTCACGCGCGGCGGCAGTGGTGCCCTCAAGCGGGTGAGCGCAGCGGTGGTGGTCAACTACCAGTCCACGGAAGACAAGGGCAAGACCGTGTCGAAGGCGCTCACACCCGAGCAACTGGAGCAGATGACGGCGCTGGTGCGCGAGACCATTGGCTTCAACCGGGATCGCGGCGACTCCGTCAACCTCATGAACACACCGTTCCAGGTGACTGCGACGCCAACCAGCGACATTCCGCTGTGGAAGCAGCCTGAAGTGATCGATCTGGCCAAGTCGTTTGCCTGGCCGGTGGGTGCGGTGCTGTTTGCGGCCCTGGTGCTGATGGGCCTGGTGCGTCCGGCCCTCAAGGGTACTGGCGCGGCGGCCAAGCCCCGTGCCATCCCGGTGGCCGGTGGCCAGCTGGATGCCGTGGAGTCCGAAACGCCCGAACGCCCGGCGCTGCCTGCGCCCGCCAAGAAAAACGAGGTGCTTCCTGCCACGCCGGAGCAATTGCGTCTGGAAGAGGCGCGCGTGCTGGCCAAGGAGAACCCGGTGGCTGTGGCCAATATCCTGAAGACCTGGCTGAACGGCGAGCCGGTCTAATTACCGATACCACGGACGACGACCATGGACGACCAAGGACTCAACGACGCCGCCATCATGCTGATGTCCCTCGGCGAGGAAGAGGCTGCCGAAGTGTTCAAGCACTTCTCGCCCAAGGAAGTGCAGAAACTCGGCGAAACCATTGCGCGCATGCGCTCGGTATCGCGCGAGAAAGTGGACGAGGTCATCAACAAGTTCTCCGGCGCCGCTGCTGCGCAGAGCCTGCTGGTGTCCGACACCGGTAATTACGTGCGCGCCGTGCTGCGCCGCGCGCTGGGCGACGACAAGGCGGGCCTGCTCATCGACCGCATCCTGCAGGGCGGCGACGTGTCGGGCATCGAGAGCCTCAAGTGGATGGACCCACTGTCGGTGGCTGAACTGCTGCGCAACGAACATCCCCAAATCGTTGCAGCCATCCTGGTGCACCTGGACAGCGACCAGGCGTCGGGCATCCTGATGCACCTCACTGACCGTCAGCGCAGTGAAATTTTGCTGCGCGTGGCCACGCTGGAAGGTATCCAGCCGACGGCGCTCAAGGACCTGAACGAGGTGCTGTTCAAGGTGCTGGCGGGTGGCGACAAGATCCGAAAGAGCTCGCTGGGCGGCGTCAAGGCTGCGGCCGAGATCATCAACCTGCTGGGCGGCAACATGGATGCCGTGGTGCTCGAATCCATCCGGGGTTACGACCCCGATCTGGCCCAGAAGATCATGGATAAGATGTTCGTGTTCGAAGACGTGCTCAAGCTCGACGACAAGGCGATCCAGACTGTGCTCAAGGAGGTGGCGTCCGAAACGCTCATCGTGGCACTCAAGGGAGCAGTGCCCGAGCTGCGCGAGAAGTTCTTGTCGAACATGTCCTCGCGTGCCTCCGAGGCATTGCGCGAAGACCTCGAATCGCGCGGCCCGATGCGGTTGTCCGAGGTCGAGGCTCAGCAGAAGGAAATCCTGAAGACCGTGCGTCGTTTGTCCGACGAGGGTCAAATCGTGATTGGATCCGGCGGTGATGATGCCTTCGTCTAGCCAGCGCTCTTATTCGCGCTTCATTCCCAGCGAGGAAGTGGGCGATTTCACGCAGTGGAAGTTTGGTGCGGTGGACGGCTCCGACCTGGTTGAGCCAGCGGAGCCCGAGCCTGTGGCGGAGATTCCGGCCGAAATTGATGAGGCTGCGCAGCAGGCACTGATTCAGCAGGCATGTGATGACGCCTATGCCGAGGGCTTTGCCCAGGGGCAGGCCCAAACGGCGCTGGAATGGCAGCGGCGCATGGACGAATACATTGCCCAGCAAGGACACGAAACGGCGCAGCGGCTGCAGAGCGTGGTGCAGACCCTCGATGCAAGCCTGATCGACATGCAGCAGCAGATGGCCCAGCAACTGCTGGAGCTGGCCTGTGACATTGCGCGCCAGGTGGTGCGCCAGGAACTGTCCGTCAACCCCAACGCCTTGCAGCCAGTGGTGAGGGAGGCGGTAGGCATGCTGGTGACCGAGGGGCGACCTGCCATGGTCCGCCTGAACCCTGCAGATATGGAGGCGATGGCCCAGCCTCTGCGCGAAGAAATCGATACCCCCGGTGTGCAGTGGATGGCGGATGCTGCGGTGCCGCCGGGCGGCTGCCTGGTGGAATCAGCCGGTACGGCGGTGGACGGCAGCCTTGAAAAACGCTGGCAGCGGGCCATTGCCGCACTGGGGCTCCAGTCGCCATGGCAAGAGGAAGAAGAGGGCAGTGATGGCCGTTGAATCTCCTTCTGCCTGGACACGCCTGATGGACGACGCGCGTGCGCGCGTCGCTGAAGGCGCGCCGCTGGAGACGCGCGGCACGCTGACCCGGCTGACGGGCCTGGTGCTGGAGGCTGTGGGCATCCGCGTGCCCGTGGGCTCGCAGTGCATGGTCCAGATGCCGGGGCATGCCCCCGTGCTGGCAGAAGTGGTGGGTTTTTCTGCGGACCGCGCTTTTCTGATGCCTGCGGGAGATATCCACGGACTCTCCAGTGGTGCCAGTGTGGTGCCCGCTGCGCCCTACATCCCCATCCCCCGTCTCGGCGAGCCCGCGCGGGCCATCCAGCGTGCGGGTGTACTGCGCTTGCCGATGGGCGAAGGTCTGCTGGGCCGGGTGGTGGATGCGCAGGGACTGCCGCTGGACCATGGCGGGCCCGTGCAGGACGTGGTGTCTGAGCCCATGGGGCGCCGCCAGATCAATGCCATGGACCGGGACCCTGTGCGCGAATCGCTGGACACTGGCGTGCGCGCCATCAATGCCCTGCTCACCGTGGGGCGTGGGCAGCGCCTGGGTTTGTTTGCCGGTTCAGGGGTGGGCAAAAGCGTCTTGCTGGGCATGATGGCCCGCTACACACAGGCAGATGTGATCGTGGTGGGGCTTATTGGCGAGCGGGGGCGCGAGGTCAAGGAATTTGTGGAAGACATTTTGGGTGAGGATGGCCGTGCGCGATCGGTGGTGGTGGCGGCGCCTGCTGATGCACCGCCGCTCTTGCGCATGCAGGGGGCTGCGTATGCCACGGCGGTGGCCGAGCACTTTCGGGACAAGGGCAAGCATGTGCTGCTGCTCATGGATTCGCTCACCCGCTATGCCATGGCGCAGCGCGAAATTGCGCTGGCCATCGGTGAGCCTCCCGCCACCAAGGGCTATCCGCCCTCCTGCTTTGCCAAACTGCCGCAACTGGTGGAGCGCAGTGGCAACGGGCTGCATGGGGTTGGCTCGATCACGGCTTTCTACACGGTGCTGTCTGAGGGCGATGACCAGCAAGACCCGATCGCTGACGCGGCGCGTGCGATTCTGGATGGGCACATCGTGCTGTCGCGGGCTTTGGCCGAGACGGGGCATTTCCCCGCCATCGACATCGAGCAGTCTGCATCCCGCGTGATGCACAACGTGGTGTCGCGCGGGCATTTTGATCTGGCGCGACGCTTTCGGGCGGTGTATTCGCGCTACCAGAAGAGCCGGGATCTGGTGCAGGTCGGGGCGTACATGAGCGGCTCCGATCCTGCCCTGGACGAAGCCATTCGCCTGCAGCCGCAGATGGCCGCCTTCTTGCAGCAGGACATGTTCGAGGCCGCCTCGATGGACCAGAGCGTGGCGGGCATGGCAGCGGTGTTGGACCATTGAACACCTTGGGTAGTCAGCCATGTCCAGCCTCAACTCGCTCGCCGTCGCAGTGGAAGTCGCCTCCCGCAAGCGGGACGACGCGCGCCAGGCGCTGCAGGACATGTTGGCTGCGCAGCAGGCGGCGCGTGCCCAGCTCGACCAGCTGGAAGATTACGCCCGAGAGACCCAGGCGCGTTGGGGCATGAAGGCCGACACCACGATGAAGCCCGAGGTGATGTACCACCACTACCAGTTCATGGACCGCCTGGGTCATGCGGCGGGTGTCCAGAATGGTGTGGTGGGAGACCACGCCCATCGGGTGGAGGCCGCCAGGCGCGCCTTGCTGGAGGCGGAATTGCGTCTGGCAAGCCTGCGCAAGGTCATGGAAAAGCGGCGCCACGACCTGGAGTTGGCCGAAATGCGAAGAGATCAGAAACAAACCGATGAGCGGGCTGCGTTGCAGTACCGCAGTGCGATTCAGGGCTCTGAGGGCCGGGAGTATTGACCATGGAACCCACCAAAATTTCTTCTCCCCAGGGCACCCAGTCCGCCCATGCCGCTCGGCACCGCTCCACAGCGCAGCCCCCGGACGCGAACGAACCGGGCGCTGGCGGCTTTCTGGCGCTGCTGGCAGCTTTGGGCGATGGGGCGATGGGCGGAGGCGATGGCGCTCCGCTAGATCTGGCGGCCTCCGGAGCCGCTCCTTCCGATGTGGCTTTGACGGACGCTGCAAAAGCGACCATGGAGGCCTCCGCCATGGCTGCCTGGCAGGGGTTGCTGGTGCCCGGCGCCAATGGGCGGGTTGATGCTGCTGCGGCAGAGCGCGGGCAGGGCGGCAGCATTTTGAGTGCCGGAGCGCAGACCGGAGCGGTATTGGGGCTGGAAGCGCAGGGTGGTAGCGCCCAAGGGGGGCTGGCGTCCCTGGCGGGAATCCTTCCCGGAACGGACGGTCTTTCGCAAGGCATCGTGGCTGAAACAGCCAGGCTCGACACTTCGGCAGACTTGCAGGAAGGGCTCCCGCCGGTCGGCGGGATGGCGCAGGGTCGGATTTTCTCCCGCATGCAAAGTGCCTTGGCCCAGAAGGCAGATGCAGTGGAAATGTCTACAGGTCGCTCCCTCGGAGGAGGCGCTGCACAGCAGTTGCCGGGCCATCAAGGCGTGGCCCTGGCTGCGGTGCAGATGGCCAGCGAGCGAACGGTGGGGATGCCAGTTGCTGGCGCATCGGATCGCAGTCCGGGGGGCATGGTGGACCCGGCGGGTGGCGCTGTGGTCGCCTCCGTTGCAGAGGGGTTGCTGTCTCCGGTAGCGTCCGCGCGAGGTGGGGAGGGTGCGGACGCTGGAGGCCGCTCTGGCGAGGGGCGTTCCAGCGCCGGGGCTTGGTTGGATAGCGGCAGCGGTTCTGCGCCAGTGGAGCCGGGCTCCCTGGATGGGGCCACGGTGTTTGCCGACCCCGCACAGGCAGGTGTTGAGGAGCAGGTCGCCGAGCAGGTGGCTTATTGGGTCAACCAGAAAACACAGAATGCGGAACTGACGCTCAACCGCGACGGGCAGCCGGTAGAGGTGTCGGTGTCACTGTCGGGCAATGAGGCCCACGTGACGTTCCGCAGCGACCAGCCGCAAACCCGTGAGCTGCTGGACCGCAGCATGGCGCAATTGAGTGAGCTGTTGCGCAGTGAGGGCCTCGTGCTGTCGGGCATGTCGGTTGGCACCTCGGCGGGGCAGCGTGACGATGCGGGTGGGGCTGAGCGGCAGGGCCAGCGCGATGGCGCTCGCCAGGCGAAGGTGGTCGCTGCAGCGCCCACTGGCACGGCTTCACTGCTGCGCGGTGGCGCCCCGGATCGCGCAGTAGACGTCTTTGTGTGAGCCCGGCGGGCAGACGGGGCTACCCGCCTGCCGCCCGCTTCACCCCCGGGTCAGGAACTCGCCAGGGCGGCGTCTTTGTGCTGTTGCTGGCGATACGCGAGTACCGTGTTAGTCCCTACCCCAGCGCACTTCTGATAGGTTGCTTTGCAGTGGTGGCTACTCCTGCATTCCATCAAGTCTTGCCGCTGCAGCGCGACCGAACGCCGTTCCGGTGCTTGCGTGCAAAGTCCATAGCGCAGTGAATGCCATGGTTTTGGGCTTTTATTCTGGCTATTATTGGTTGCAGCCCCGCCCAATAATGGGTCATCCGGTTTTGCTCGCCCATGGATTGCGCGGGCCCGGCCCGTCTCCCACCGCAAGGAATCCGCAACGTGTCAGCCAATACTCCCGCAGCGGCCCCGGCCAAAAGCAAGAAGATGCTCATCATCATCATCGGCGTTGTGGTGGCGGTGCTGGTGATTGGTGGCGGCGCGGCGGCTTGGTTCATTTCCAGCCGCTCCCATGCCGACGAAGAAGATGGGGCTGCACCAGCCCGCAAGGAGGCACCCAAGGTGGCCCCCACGTTCCTGCCCATGGAGAACATGGTGGTGAACCTGGCAGACCCTGGCGGTGACCGGTTTGCCCAGATTGGTATCACCCTGGAGTTGGAAGATGCCAAGACAGCAGAGCAGGTGAAGCTGTATTTGCCCTCCATACGCAGCGGCATCCTGATGCTGGTTTCCCAGCGGACTTCCACTGAACTGCTGCAGCGGGAAGGCAAGGAAAAGCTGGCTGCAGACATCCTGCGGGAAGTCTCCCGCCCCCTGGGTTACACGGTTTCGACGGAGCGTGCACGCGCTGCGGCGGCCGACAAGGAAGAGGATGCGGAGGACCGGCCTTCGCGTCGGCGCACAGAGCGCAACCCGGTGCACCGTGTGCTTTTTTCCAGCTTCATCATCCAATGACCCGGGCGAGGACCAGTCATGAGTGATTCATTTCTTTCCCAGGAAGAAGTTGATGCCCTTCTTGAAGGGGTTACTGGTGAGAGCCAGAAGTCGGTCGAGGAGGTCGCGGAGGCGGGCTCCGTACGCAACTACGACATTTCCAGCCAGGAGCGCATCGTCCGTGGGCGTATGCCTACGATGGAAATCGTCAACGAGCGGTTTGCACGCAACTTCCGCATCGGGCTCTTCAATTTCATCCGCCGCAGTCCTGAAATCTCGGTGGGCACGGTATCCGTGCAGCGTTACAGCGCCTTTCTGCGTGAGCTGGCAGTACCCACGAACTTCAACATTGTGGCCATCCGTCCGCTGCGCGGCAGCGGACTGATCGTGTGCGAGCCCTCGCTGGTGTTCGGCATCATCGACACGCTGTACGGCGGCGTGGGCAAGTTCCAGACACGGATTGAAGGTCGGGATTTTTCGCCCACGGAGCAACGGGTCATCAACCGTCTGGTGGACGTGATCTGTGCTGAATACAAAAAGGCCTGGCAGGGCATTTACCCGCTGGAGCTGGAGTACCAGCGGTCCGAGATGCAGCCGCAGTTTGCCAATATTGCCACCCCCAGCGAAATCGTCGTATCCACGGCGTTTCAGCTGGAAATCGGGGACCTTTCGGGCGCAATCCATATCTGCATGCCCTACGCGACGCTGGAGCCGATCCGTGATGTGTTGTATTCGTCCACCCAGGGCGACTCCATTGAAGTGGATCGCCGCTGGGTCCGCGTGCTGACCCGGGAAATCCAGGCAGCCGAAGTGACCCTGGTGGCCGAATTGGCACGCGCCGACGCCACCGTGGAGCAGTTGCTGGCCATGAAGCCTGGCGATTTCATCGAGCTGGACCGAGAACCCCGCATTCGCGCATCGATTGGTGGGGTCCCCATTTTTGAGTGCCAGTACGGAACGCACAATTCCAAGTACGCCATTCGTATCGAAGAATGCCTGCGCAATGCCGACATGAGCTGGCTGGGAGAAAAAGATGTCAACTGAAGAAGATAACAAGGATGCTGGCGCGGACGACCCGTTTGCGGGTTGGGCCGAGGCGCTTGAAGAACAAAAGCGCACCGACGACAAGCCTGGCGACGGGGAGCAAGGTGGCCCGTTGTCTGGTGAGCCTGTACGCCCTTTCTCCGGTGGTGGCGATGGCACGGTCAACGACATCAACATGGTGCTGGACATACCCGTCCAGTTATCGGTGGAGCTTGGGCGCACCAAGGTACCCATCAAGTACATCCTTCAGCTCGCGCAAGGCTCGGTGGTGGAGCTCGATGCCCTCGCGGGTGAGCCGATGGACGTTCTGGTCAATGGCTATCTCATTGCCCAGGGCGAGGTGGTGGTTGTGAATGACAAGTTTGGTATTCGCCTCACGGACGTGGTGACGCCTTCCGAGCGTTTGCGGCGGGTCAGTCGTGGATAGTGGCAGCATGACCCAGACGCTGCTCGTGGTCGTCCTTTTTGTGGGCGCCATGGCCTTACTGCCCTGGCTTGTCCGCCGGTTGCAGCAGCGCCAGGCGGCGGGTAGCGCTGGTGTGGGAGCCGCATCCCGGGTACTGTCTGCCGTGGCTGTCGGCCCCCATCAGCGCGTGGTGACGGTGGAAGTCGGGCCCGAGCATGCGCGAACCTGGCTGGTGCTGGGCGTTACCGCTCAGCAAGTGAGCTGTCTGCATGTGTTCCCTGCGGGTCCGTCAGCCGCCCCCCATTCGGCACCCAGAGCGGAGCCTTCTTTCGCGCAGGCAGTCGCTTCCGCCGTGAACCCCCCAGGAAGCACCGCCAATGGCTGATGTATCGCTCACCCGTCGCGTGGCGCTGCTGGGAGCGGTCGCTTCGGTGGGGTTCATGGGGCATGACCTGGCCTTCGCGCAGGCGTCTGCCGGGTCCCTGCCGCTGGTGGTGGGAAGCGGTCCGTCTGGCAACAGCTACTCGGTGCCTATTCAGACACTGTTGTTCTTCACGGCGCTCTCCTTCTTGCCAGCAGTGCTGCTCATGATGACGGGCTTTACCCGGATCGTGATTGTTTTGTCGCTGTTGCGCCAGGCCCTGGGCACCCAGTCCGCGCCGCCCAACCAGGTCATCATCGGTCTGTCGCTGTTTCTCACTTTTTTTGTCATGGGGCCTACCCTGGACCGTGTGTACCAGGATGCCTATCTGCCTTACACCAACAACACCATCAGTTTTGAACAGGCGCTGGAAAAAGCCGAAGCGCCGATGCGCAGTTTCATGCTCAAACAGACCCGGCAGTCTGACTTTGCCCTGTTTTCCCGCTTGGCGCGGCTGGATTCCAGTGTGACCGCAGAAACTGCACCCCTCAGGGTACTCGTGCCTGCATTTGTCACCAGTGAGCTGAAGTCGGCGTTTCAGATCGGGTTCATGATCTTCATTCCGTTTCTGGTGATCGACATGGTGGTGTCGAGCATCCTCATGTCCTTGGGCATGATGATGTTGTCTCCGGTGCTGGTCGCACTGCCGTTCAAGCTCATGCTGTTTGTGTTGGCGGATGGCTGGAACCTGCTGATCGGCTCGCTGGCTGCCAGTTTTGTACCCTGAAGGAGCTGCCAATGACTTCACAAATGGTGCTGACCATCGGGCGTGACGCGCTGACATTGCTTCTGATGATTTCGATGCCCGTGCTCGGGGTCGTCATGGCGGTGGGATTGCTCGTGAGCATCTTTCAGGCCGTAACCCAGATCCACGAAGCGACGCTTGCGTTTGTTCCCAAGCTGATTGCTGCGATGGTGGTTTTTGCCATTGCAGGCCCCTGGATGCTCAGCACCCTGGTGGACTTTATCCGCCGGACCATCGAATCGATTCCTTCGATGATTGGCTAGCCAGGTGAGAGGACGAGCTATGGGTTTTTTCCTGAAGCCGGGTCTTCCAGACGCCCGCTTCGAAGCCCGCTGAGGATCGTGTGATCACTTTCACCGAAGGCCAGTTGATGGCTTGGCTTTCGCCCATTCTGTGGCCCTTTTTGCGCGTGCTGGCCGTGTTTTCGGTGGCGCCGGTGTTCTCCATGCGCACAGTTCCCATGCGCGTCAAAATTGGACTGGCGTTTCTGGTGGCACTGTGCGCGCAGGGTGTGCTGGGTGATCAGCCGGTCATCAGCGTCAATGGTCGTGAGGCGTTTGGTGCTGTTGCTCAGCAGGTGGCCGTGGGCCTTGCGATCGGTTTCTCTGTGAGGCTGGTGTTTGCGGCCGTGGAACTGGCGGGTGAAATCATCGGTTTGCAGATGGGCTTGAATTTCGCGTCGTTCTTTGACCCGTCGTCCAATGCGCAGATCAGCGCCGTTGCGCGGTTTTTTGGGCATATGGCCATGCTGCTGTTCGTGGTCATCAATGGCCACTTGCTGATCCTGATGGCCGTGGTGAAAAGCTTTGACCGCTTTCCTGTCGATGGAAATTTTTTGCAGGCGCTCGGGCAGATGCGCCTTTATGAACTGGGCTCGTCGCTGTTCGCCAGCGCGCTCTGGATCGCTCTGCCGATGATTGCGCTGTTGCTGTTTGTCAATTTGACGCTGGGCATCATTTCCCGCGTGGCACCGCAAATGAATATCTATGCGGTCGGTTTCCCAGTGACGTTGACGGTAGGCATGCTGGGTATTGTGGCCACACTGCCGCTACTGGAGCAACCCGTGCTCGCGCTCATGCAGCAGGCAGTCGATCTGTTTGCTGCTCAGCGGTAGACATAGGTGGCGCTGGGGACAGGTTCAGACCAGCTGGTTTCGGATGGCGTAGACGGTAAGCTCCGCATTGTTGGACAGCTTGAGTTTTTCCAGCACCCGTGAACGGTAGACACTCACTGTCTTTGGACTCAGCATCAGCTCTTCTGCAATGTCCGACAGCCTGCGTCCGGACGCGATTTTGACCAGCGTTTGCAGCTCCCGCTCCGACAAGGCCGTGTGTGGCGCTTCCGGCGTAGGCTGTGCCAGGCTGTCCGCGAGCATCTGCGCCACTTCTGCCGTGAGGTACTTGCGTCCCTGCATGACGGTCCGCACGGCAGCAATCAGCTCGACCGGGTCCCCTGCCTTGTTGGCATATCCTTGCGCGCCAGCTTTCAGGCAGCGCAGGGCGTACTGATCTTCTGGATACATCGAGACCACCAGCACCTTGATGGCGGAATGGGTTTCGCGCAAGCTGGTGAGCACCTCCAAGCCGCTGCGGCCCGGCATATTCAAGTCCAGCAGCAATACGTCGCAGGGCGCGGAGCGCAACACCTCGCGCAACTCGGAATATCCTCCGGCCTCGCCAGTTACCTGGATGTCGGGCGCCTCGGCCAGCGTGTCGCGTATTCCACGCCGCAAGACGGCGTGGTCATCGCACAGGACCACATGAATCACTGCGCATCTCCTGGAGCTGGTGGTGTTGGGTGCGATGTTAGCGGTATGGACAGGATAACGGACGTGCCATGGCCGGGCCGACTGCTGATGTCCAGCCATCCCCCCACGGTCCGGGCACGCTCATGCAGGCCTTTGAGCCCAAAGGCTTTTGGTTTTTCGAGCATGCAGGGGTCAATGCCTTGTCCATCGTCAGTCACTTCCAATGTCAGGACATCCTCTTTGTCGGAGAGGTCAATGTGCACTGTGCGGGGATGTGCGTGTTTGGAGATGTTGGTCAGCGCCTCCTGCGCTGTGCGATAGGCAACCAGCTGAATATCTGCGGTGGCCCGGATAGATTCGCTGCTGCTGATAACCCGGGCGGGAATGCCCGAGCGACGCTCAAATCCGGCGGCAAGCCATTGCACCGCTGCCACCAGTCCCTGTTCAAGAATCGGGGGGCGCAGGTTCATCATGATGCGTTGGCTTGCTCCAATGGCATGCTGCAGCATCTCTGCCGCTGAGGCTGCATGCTCTTGCATCTCCGTATTGGTGCTATGGCGTCCGATCCATGCCACATCGAACCTGACGGCAGTCAGTGCGCCGCCGATATCGTCATGGATCTCGCGGGCAATGGACGCACGTTCCTGCTCGATCGAGGTTTGCAGATGTTCCGTCAGGTCAGCCAGTCGGCGCTCCGAGGCTTCCAGTTGCGCGACAGCCAGTTCGCGCGCCTGACGGGCTTCATGAACCTCCAGGGCGCGTGCAATGACATGCGGCAGCCGCTGAAGGTCGTCTTTAAGCAGGTAATCGGCAATGCCCAGGCGGATCGCATCTACAGCTGCTGCCTCGCCGATGGCTCCCGACAGAAGGATAAAGGGGGGTGTTGCGGCTTTTGCACCACATGTGCCCACGCGTCCAGTGCCGTGAAGCCGGGCAGCCGGTAATCTGCCAAGATGATGTCAAACGGCTGGATATCTGTGAGCCGCTGGAATTCGGAGAGCGAATCCACCCGATGGAGGTGGCAGTGGAGACCGGAGCGCCGCAGGGTCAATGCGGTCAACTCATGATCTGCCAGTGAATCTTCAAGATGCAGGATGTTGAGGGTCTGGTCTGATGCTATGGTGACCATAGGAGCGCTATCATAGGATACAAATTGGAACAAACAAGGGTGTTTGTCCGATTGGGATGGTTTCAGCGTCAGCGTCCAATGGGCGCTGACACCACGGTGCACACGGGCTTGGGGCCACTGTGCGGGTGTCGTAGTTCTGTGTTTTTGCGTGCTTTGCTGCTGCGTGCCGCGATGGAGAAACGATGCAATCTACGCTAACAACGTCTGGAGGACCTGCTGTCCAGGTTCCCGTCATGGTGGCGGCAGAACTGCAGGATTCGTTGCTGGTCGTTATGCATGACCTGCATCGCCTGGAAGGACTGCTCAACCATGCTACCGATAATCTGCTGGAACGCTTTGGGGAGGCCAACGCGGTGCTGACGGATGCTGCCGTTGCAGATTCCCCGGAGCTGGTGGCTGCCCGCGCTGCGCTGCGCAGCGCGGTGACTGAGTTGCAGTTCCAGGATATGGCGTCCCAGCTGATATGGCACACGACCAAGGTGCTTCAAGGATGCGCGTTCCGTTTGGCTTCCGAAGCCATGGGCAATGAAGATGGCGAAGAAGCGGCGCCCTTTGCGGAAATGGCGCCCGACCGGCCTAACCCTGTCACTCAGAGCGAGATGGATGCCGGTTCGGTGGACCTGTTCTGATCTTTACATCACTGGTTAACCTATATATTTAAGTCAGTTGGAGCCTTACATGCAATCGATCCTTGCCGTAGATGATTCACCGTCCATGCGGAAAATGGTGTCGTTCACTCTGACGGGTGCCGGCTATCACGTCGTGGAGGCAGTGGATGGGCAGGATGCCCTGGAAAAGGCCGAGAGCCACAATATCGATCTTGTGCTGGCTGACCAGAACATGCCCCGGCTTGACGGGATCGGGCTCACTCGGAAACTGCGTGAGAACCCTAAGTTCAAGACCATTCCCATTCTGATCCTCACCACCGAGTCCAGTGATCAGATGAAGCAGGCGGGACGTACTGCTGGCGCGACCGGCTGGTTGGTCAAGCCCTTCGATCCCAATCGCCTGATTGAAGTTATCCAGAAAGTGATCCGCTGAGTCGGGTTGTCCGGGATCACCAAGTACACAGGAGCCCATGATGGCGGAAACTTACCAAGAAGGATCGGGTGCAGGTGCTGACTTCGACCTGAGCCAGTTCTATCAGATCTTTTTCGAGGAAGCGGGCGAAAACCTGGACCAGATGGAGCAGATGCTTCTGGATCTGGATTTGAGTAGCGCCAATGACGAAGAACTCAATGGCATCTTTCGGTGCGCCCATTCCATCAAGGGTGGTTCAGCCACTTTTGGATTCTCGGATGTAGCGGAGTTGACCCACCAGATGGAGTCTCTCCTGGACCGCTTGCGCCGCCACGAGCTCCAGCCCATTCCGCAGATGGTGGATGTGCTCCTCGAATCTGCCGACGCCTCGCGGAGCCTGCTGGCCCGCCACCAAGCAGGTGGGCAGGGCGAAGCTGTTTCCACCACCTCTCTGGTGCGTCGCATTAGTGAACTTGCTGCAGGGTTGGTCCCCGGGGATGCCCCTGCTGTCGCTCCGCCCCCGCCGCCAGCCGCACCTGCTCCAACTCCAGCTCCACAGGCTGCAGCACCAGCGCCAGCACCGAAGGTAGTGACACCGGCGGTGGCCGGACAGGCGCGGACCCTGGAGATTCAGATTGGTCCCTTGGATCGACTGGAGCAGGCGGATGCCATCAAGGAGCTTTTTCGGGATATCCCGGGCCTCGGGGCGATCCGTGACATAGAAAGTCCACAGGCCAATACGCGGAGTTTCGCGGTGGAAACCACCTCCACCAACGACGATCTGCTCGACCTGTTTGCCTTTCATGTGGCCAAGGAACAGGTGCTGATCCGTGACGCTGCGGTGCCAGCGTCGGGCGCTGCCGCCGACGAGGATGAAGAAACGGTCCTTGTTGCTGGCGCCGCTGAGGGTGAGGCCTACGGTTTCTTCAGCGAAGCGCCTGGTGCCCCACGTGCGGATGCACCTCACGCAGCGCAGGCCCCAGCCCAAGCTGTGAAGGTTGCTGCAGCCCCCAAGGCCAGCGAGCCCAAGGTTGCCATGCAGGCGCAGATGGAATCCACGACCATTCGGGTCGATGTGAAAAAGGTCGACCAGCTCATCAATCTGGTGGGCGAACTGGTGATCACCCAGGCGATGCTGGCGCAAAACAGCCGGGGCCTGGATGCTGGTGCGTACCAGCAGTTGCTGGCAGGGCTGGCTGACCTGGATCGCAATACCCGCGATCTTCAGGAGTCGGTCATGTCGATCCGCATGATTCCGATGTCCATTGTCTTCAGCCGTTTCCCCCGCATGCTCCGGGATCTGGCTAATAAGCTGGGCAAGAAGGTGGAACTGGTGACGCTGGGCGAAGCCACCGAACTGGACAAGGGGCTGGTGGAAAAGATCACCGATCCGCTGACTCACTTGGTGCGCAACAGTTGCGACCACGGTATTGAGATGCCCGCAGACCGATTGGCCAAAGGCAAATCCGAGCATGGGACCATCACGTTGTCTGCCTCTCACCAAGGCGGCTCGATCGTGATTGAGGTACGCGACGATGGCCGTGGGCTCTCGCGCGAAAAGATTCTCAGCAAAGCCCAAGAGCGTGGCATTGAAGTGTCCGAGCAGATGAGCGACGCGGAGGTCTGGCAATTGATCTTCGCGCCCGGCTTCTCCACGGCTGACGAGGTGACGGATGTGTCCGGGCGTGGAGTGGGAATGGATGTGGTCAAGCGCAACATCGCTGCGCTCAATGGTTCGGTCGAAATCGATTCCGCTGAAGGCTACGGGATGAAGGTTTCTGTGCGCCTGCCGCTGACGCTGGCCATCATGGATGGCATGTCCGTGGGCGTGAGTGATGAGGTCTACATTCTTCCGCTGTCTTCGGTGGTGGAGTCCTTCCAGGTCAATGCAGACGATGTGAGCACCGTGGCCCAAGGTTCGCAACTGGTGAAAGTGCGCGATGAGTACATGCCGGTGATTGCGCTGGAGAAAATTTTCCAGGTGCCGCGTTTCGATCCCAACAAGTCCAGCAACATCATGGTGGTGGTCGAGGCGGATGGCAGCCGTGTGGCGCTGTTGGTTGATGAGTTGCTGGGCCAACACCAGGTGGTGGTCAAGAACCTGGAGTCGAACTACCGCAAGGTTCCCAACGTATCGGGGGCCACTATCTTGGGTGACGGCACGGTCGCACTCATTCTGGACACAGGCGGCTTGGTGCGCAGGGCGCGCCACTAGATTCAAGCGGCCGTTCCCAGGGGCACGGCGCTGTCACGAAAGGAGAAGCACCATGAGTGTGATGGGTAAAACAGCAGAGGCGGTGCCAACGGGCACCCGTGAATATCTGACTTTCCGTCTCGACCAGGAAGAGTACGGTATCGACATCCTGAAGGTGCAGGAGATACGTGGCTATGAGCCACCTACACGGATTGCGAATGCCCCCAACTTCATCAAGGGTGTCGTCAATTTGCGCGGCACCATCGTGCCCATCGTTGACATGCGGCTCAAGTTCAACTGCGCGCAGGCCGACTACAACAGCTTCACGGTGGTCATCATCCTGAACCTTCGCAACCGGGTGGTCGGAATCGTGGTGGACTCCGTCAGCGATGTGATGGAGCTGACACCTGAGAGCATCCGTTCGGCGCCTGATATCGAAAGCGCCATCGACAACAGCTGCATCCTGGGACTGGGGTCGGTGGGGGAGCGGATGCTGATTTTGCTGGACATCGAGAAACTCATGTCCGGCGTAGACATGGGGCTGGTGACTGCCAACGAGTAGGACTCCTCCGTCACCAACGTGGTGGACCCGGCACCTGTCAGATTTCAGGTGTGGCTTGCAGATCTCTAGGAGCGAATAGGATTTCCCGTCGGACGATCAATATGGCCCAACCCACCAGTGCCTCTTCAACAGCCCGGCCTCCCGTTGGCAGGGCGGATCCAGCGCTTGCCGCTGCTGCAGCGCCGTCGGGGCCGCTGGCTCAGGGGCGTGAATTCGTCTGGACCAATGCAGATTTTGCGCGGGTGCAGGCCTTGATCTATCAACGGGCCGGGATCAGCTTGCACGATGGCAAGCACGCCATGGTGTATAGCCGCCTTTCACGCCGCTTGCGGGACACGGGCCATAGCAGCTTTCACGACTATCTGGGATGGCTGGAGACGCACGACGGGCCGGAGTGGCAGGAGTTCATCAATGCCCTGACCACCAACCTCACTGCGTTCTTCCGCGAGCAGCACCACTTTGAGATTTTTGCTTCGCACCTGCGGAGCAAGCCGTCTGCCAGCTGGAAGGTTTGGTGCAACGCGGCATCCACCGGAGAAGAGCCTTATTCCATTGTCATGACCGCATTCGAGGCGCTGGGAGCCAACGCTTCTTTCAAGCTGACTGCCAGTGACATTGATTCCCGCGTGCTGGCGACGGCGGCGCAAGGGGTGTACCGCCTTGACAGTCTCAAGGGGCTGAGCCCGGAGCGCCTGCAAAAGTTTTTTCTGCGGGGAAAGGGTGGCAACCTGGGGATGGTGCGGGCCAAGCCGGAGTTGCGCCGCGCGATTGACTTTATGAGCGTGAACCTCATCCGGGACGACTGGCCGTTCAAAGAGCCCTTCGATGTGGTTTTTTGCCGCAATGTGATGATCTACTTTGACGCCGCCACGCAGCGACGCGTGCTGGAAAGGATTCACCGGGTCCTGAAACCCGGGGGCATGCTGTTTGTGGGGCATGCCGAAAACTTTAGCGAGTCCAGAGACCTGTTTACGCTGCGTGGCAAGACCGTGTACGAGCGTCGCTGACCTGCCATGTTGCCTCGCACCTAGCCCATGACCAATATTCCATCAGGATCCTCTCTTTCTCCGGCCGCCGCCTCTTCTGGCGCGTCCGAGCGGCGCCGTGCCCCTCGCATTGCGCCGTTGAGTGCGGACATCTACTCTGCGGGGGCAGGTCCTGCAAGGGAATCATCGCTGCAAGATCTCAAAGCGCGCAGCCGCAAGCCTGGGGAGGCATCCTTTTTCTACCTGGACCATCATTTCCAGCACAACGCTGTGAAGGTGCTTCCTGGTGAGTATTTCGTCGGCGACGAGAACATGATCATCATGACCGTGTTGGGGTCGTGTATTGCCGCCTGCTTGTGGGACAGCCGCGCGCATGTGGGAGGGATGAACCATTTCATGCTGCCCGATGGTGACGTGGCGGATGCGTCGGGCCGCTATGGTTCATACGCGATGGAATTGCTGATCAACGAGATGCTCAAGCTGGGCGCCCGGCGCGAGACCATGCAGGCCAAGATATTTGGCGGGGCGCAGGTCATGCACAACTTCACGACCATGAACGTCGGTGAGCGCAACACCAATTTTGTTTTGAACTACCTGCACACGGAGCGGATTCCCATCGTCTCCGAGGATGTATTGGATATTTATCCGCGCAAGGTGGTTTTTTTCCCCATCACGGGGAAGGCCATGGTCAAGCGATTGGCACACGCACATCCCGAAACCCTGGTGGCCCAGGAAGTGCGTGGCAATGCAGCTACTGTGGCAAAGACTACCTTGGGCGGTTCTGTCGATCTGTTTTGAGGAAGGCGTGAGTTAATGAGCAGGAAAATCCGGGTGATCGTGGTGGACGATTCGGCGCTGGTCCGTAGTCTGCTGTCCGAGATCATCAACCGGCAGCGGGACATGGAGTGCATTGGCACGGCGAATGATCCCTTGGTGGCACGCGAGATGATCCGCGAGCTCAATCCTGATGTCATCACACTGGATGTTGAGATGCCCCGGATGGATGGCATCGATTTTCTGGGGCGTCTGATGCGCTTGCGCCCGATGCCAGTGGTGATGATTTCCACGCTGACGGAGCGGGGCGCCGAGGTGACCATGAAGGCGCTCGAACTGGGTGCCGTCGATTTTGTGGCCAAGCCCCGGGTGGGGCTGGCCAGCGGCCTCAATGATCTCGCTGCGCAGATCGTGGACAAGATACGTGTGGCTGCGGTCGCCCAGGTCCGCCGAGCACCCGTGCGTGACGCTGCGCCAGCGGGGGGCGGCGCCGGGGCTGCTGTTGCGCCCCCAGCCTCGGCTCTCCTGGGCCGTCTGTCCACCGAAAAGCTGATCTGTATTGGTGCTTCCACAGGGGGGACGGAGGCTATCAAGGAGGTGCTGGTGCAAATGCCGGCGGATTCGCCCGCGATTGTCATTACCCAGCACATGCCTCCAGGGTTCACCACCAGCTTTGCTGCCCGCTTGAATGGTTTGTGCCAGATTACGGTCAAAGAGGCGGTCAATGGCGAACGCATCTTGCCTGGCCATGCCTACATCGCGCCAGGTGGCACCCAGTTCCATGTAGCACGTAGTGGTGCCAACTACGTGGCGGTGGTGGATGATGGTCCGCCCGTGAATCGCCACAAGCCCTCGGTGGAAGTGCTGTTCAAATCTGCCGCCGCAGTGGTTGGACGCAATGCCTTCGGCATCATGCTCACTGGAATGGGTAACGATGGAGCGGCTGCGATGCGCGAAATGAAGGACGCCGGCAGCTACAACTATGTGCAGGATGAGGCGACCTGTATTGTCTTTGGCATGCCGCGTGAGGCCATCGCCCATGGCGCTGCTGATGAGGTTCTGCCGCTGGGGCAGATCGCGCCTGCGCTAATCACCCGTCTGCGCGGCGCTACTGATCGGCTGCACCACCGCATCTGATGGAATAACGCGGCCCTTGAGCGCTGCAGGCTGGATGGTTTCCTGCGGGCCGCTATGTTCCGCGGCCGGCTAACGCTATGCGGACAGGGCTGTCCAGCGCTCCAGTGCCGCCATCAGCTCGTCTTCGATCGCGCCCGCCCTCGCGGTCATGACTGCTGCCCGCGCCGGATCGGTGCTGTAGAGGGTCCCATCTGCCAGCGCCTCTTGGAGCGCC